>JAFGPL010000071.1 GCA_016936215.1 Bacteroidales bacterium | reverse complement strand
GTTGAAATGGTTATCCGCGGTTACCTTACCGGTCATGCCTGGAGGGAGTATAAATCGGGAAAAAGAATGCTCTGTGGTGTTCCGCTGCCAGAACGAATGGCAGAGAACCAGAAATTTTCCAAACCCATCATCACCCCTACTACCAAAGCCTCAGAAGGACACGACCTTGATATCTCGAGAGAGGAAATAATCAAACAGGGTATTGTAACCGAAAAAGACTATGAGCAGCTTGAAGATTATACTTACAAAATATTTGAAAGAGGGACAAAAATAGCTGCTGAAAAAGGTTTAATACTTGTTGACACAAAATACGAGTTTGGAAAGAAAGATGGCAAAATCTACCTGATTGATGAAATCCACACCCCTGACTCATCAAGGTATTTTTATGCCGAAGGATATGAAGAAAGGCTTGCAAAGGGTGAGCCACAAAAACAACTTTCGAAAGAATTTGTACGGCAGTGGCTTATTGAAAGAAATTTTCAGGGCAAAGAAGGACAAACAGTCCCCGAAATGCCCGATGATTTCGTAAAACAGGTTTCTGAAAGATATATTGAATTGTATGAAAATATAACCGGCGATACCTTCATCCGGGAAGATACATCAAATATCGCAGAAAGGATTGACCGCAATATAAGGGGTTTTCTTTCTTCAATTCAATAAAAGTCTGATTATTCTTTTGAATGAGGCTGTGCTTAAGGACTGACAAATGACATCCTTCACAGCCTCTTTTTTCATTAATATTTTATAAACAGGCCTTCCGCCCTCATACCTGAATTTAAAGAAGTTTAATCCAGTTGTATTCGTAAATTTTTCATGTACCAAATTGGTAAATGGTGATGAAAATCAACAAAAATTATTGGTTTAGTGACAAACTTAATCATCCTAAAATACGTATATAGAGTACATTAACAACCGGTTAAACAAACAACACAAACCAATGGCAAATCGAAGTCCCATAGGGCAAAATGCCCATAACAAAGGAATTTACAGGGAAGCATTCAATCTTATTAAACTGGGGTGGCATGTAATGGCAGACCATATTCCCGGTTTTGATAGGCCTCCCGAAATAGAAGGATATATACCTGATATATATGCTATTAAAGCCGAAGAAACTTATATTCTGGAAATAGAAACAGCCAATGCCGACGATCAGGAACAACACACAGCATTCCGGAACTATGCAAAAAATTTTAACAACATCCTGTTTTACGGCTGGGTTGTAAATGAAGCAGGCTGCCGTGTAAACAAATTCGACTGAAATTATTTATCCATTTTCCTCTTGCCTGAAAATGCCCGTTCAATTTCTTCTATTTTGAATATTTCTTTTACTTTCTTACTTTTACCATCCGAACAAAAATACCAATTAACCACTCATTTTATTATAATTGAAAAAGTTACTCTATACCATACTGGCTTTATTAATTCTGAATAGCGTTGCCGGACAGGAACCACAGGTAGAAATCAGGAAGTCAACAGAAAAAGTACTGGTAAACGGTCGCATATTTTACATGCACGCAGTACAGCAGGGACAAACCGCTTTCTCAATATGCAAGGCATACGGCATAAGTATCCAGGACCTTAAAAACGAAAACCCGGGGCTCATACCGGAGCAACTGCGGCCAGGCCAGGTTATTAAGATTCCGGCAGAAACAAAATCAGAGGAAACGATTCTTGCGGAACTGGGGCTTAAAAAAGGCGACCTTATTTATCACCAGGTATCAAAAGGTGAAAATGCTTTTCAACTTTCAAGAAAATATAATGTGCCGCTTGAAGTTATTTACAGGCTGAATCCCGGTTCTGAGACAGGAATAAAAGTAAACCAGATCATTAAAGTTCCGAAAAAGAAGGTAGTAAAAGAGGTAGCAGAAAATATAAGGGACTATGAGAATTATCGCTATTACGAAGTAAAGCGAAAAGATACCCTTTATTCGCTTGCAAAATTTTACAATGTAGAGGTTGCAGACATTGTTGAACATAATCCCGAACTCAGATGGGGTTTAAAGACAGGGATGATAATTAAAATACCGAGGTTTTCTAAATATGCGTTAGATACCATCAGCATTATTACCGATACTTTGCCCATACTCCCTGATATCCTGCCAATGAGCCAAAGGCAATGCGATTCGATCAGGCAGGCTGGTATGGCCCGTGCCATTAATGTGGTTTTGATGTTGCCATTGTATGCTGACTTTACGCTTGAAGTTAAAAAGGCCATTGAAGACACCAGCTATATTTCTGAAGACCCAAATGTTAATGCATCATTAAGAAGGCCCGGCACTATAAAAGGCGATTATTATTTCGAGTTTTACGAAGGTGTTTTGCTGGCGCTTGATACCCTGCGTAAAAAAGGGCAGGACATTAATCTCCGGGTTTTTGATACCGAAAGGGATACCACAAGGGTGAAGACCATTTTAAAAGGCCTTGAAGTGAATAAACCCGACCTGATGATAGGGCCTGTTTTTCCTGAAACTTTCAAATTGGCTGCAAAATTTGCCTCTACAAATAACATTATAATCGTTTCACCAATTTATTCGCGATCTGAGCAACTTTCAGGTTTTCCCTATGCTTTTCAGTTCGTCCCATCGCGTGAAACAGAACATGAGGCAATCGCCACAATTGCATCGGCATGCCCGCATAGCAACCTGCTGATTTTTCACGATGCAGATACCACGAATAAAAAAGACAGCGAAGATTTGAAAAATGTCTTTACCGGCATTATGCATCATAAAAATGATTCTTCATTATTTACAATCAAGGAGGTAAGACATTCCGATACACTTGTTCGCAACCTAAGACATTCACTTGTGCACGGCAGAAAAAACGTGGCCATCATTACCACCAATAATGAAGCATACCTGAGTGAGTTGTTGTCGCACCTTGACAGGTTTCAAAAAATGTATGACATAACCGTAATCGGACAACCTGCGTGGCTGACCTTCAACAATATTGACCTTGAATATTTTCATAACCTTGGCCTTCACCTGTATACACCATTTTATATTGATTACAATGATATTGCAGTTAAAAAGTTTATAAGAAATGCAATCAACACCCTTGGTTACGAACCATTGGAGCTGAAATCAAAAGGATATAACCTTACTTTTCTTGGTTATGATATTGCCTATTATTTTATCCAATCTTACCTGTACTATGGAAATAATCTCGATAACTGTATTCAATGTATTAAAAACAAATCGCTGCTCAACAATTATTCCTTTAAGCAGAATAATCCGGCAGGGGGTTTTGAAAACAAAGGTATGATCTATCTCAGGTTTAATAAAGATTATACAGTTGAAAGAATACTTTTTAATGATGGTGTAAAATTGCAACCCCCACTAACAACTAATTAGTGGCTGTCTTTAAAGTCTGCATACTTCGTTGTGCTCGTCCTCAAAAAGGTCATTTACGCATGGTAAACTCCCTTTTTTCGGACTTCATGCGCCTCGTCTGCGAACTTTAAAGAACAGCCACACGACTTTATGGACAAACACTAATTATTACCCGGGTTAAATTCTTTTAATGAGTATAGATAAAAACAAGCCCAAAAATTAGCATGGCCAGTATTCCTGCTGTGGCAACAAGTAACCTGCTTGTGGCAATGTTTCTCCTAACCGCTTCTTTGACAGAAATGGCAGTATTTACCTTTTCCAGAAGTTTAATAAATGCAAATTTACTTTTAAGGATATAATCTGTCGCACCAGCCTTAATTGCCTGAATGGCCGATTCTACATTGCCGTAAGATGATAAAAATATCACCCTTGACCGGGGATAATTTGATTTCAAAACATTCAGGAGGCTTAAACCTTGTTTATTTCCATTACTGAATTTAAACTCTGTAATAATAATATCAGGCTTTAAAATTTTGGTTTGCAAACAATCATCAGGATTTTGAAACATAAACAACTGGGAATTCCTGAAAACTTTAAGGCACTCCTGAATTAAGTGCCTGTATGTCCGGTTTTCATCTATGATGAAAATAACAGAATTGTGCGGGTTTTTCAAGTTTTTTAAGGTTGATTCGCCCTAAAATTAGTTAAAAACGGAGAGGTTATAAAAAGCTTACAACCCATTTTGACAAAAGGCTGGAATATGACTGCAAACGTTCATTACCTGTTAACAAAACATTCGATATGGCCTTTTTGTTTATTTTATTTCCCGCAATGCATTGGCATTTATAAAAAGTACATCGCCAACATTTTCATAACCGGTAAACAGTTCGTCATAATTACGCAGTTGCTCTTCAAGAAATCCTGTAACAATAAGGCCTGCATCGGCAGACTTCGAATTTATAAGCGTTTTAGCATGAATTTTTTCTTCGGTCTTGATAAGCTCAACATTATCCGGTGAAATCGGCAATCTCCCTGTTTGAATCAGGTCAGTAAGTTGTTTGCGGGTATTCTCCATATCATCTTCTCTGCACAGGTCAAAAATCTTGATTTTTCCTTTACGCCAATCCGGATGTCCAAGAATAATATAACTAAGAAGGATCATGAGGTTGGAATTGTTAAAATCATGACTTCTGATCCATACATGAATTCCCTGCCTGTAATTGATCAGCCTCTTTGTTGTTCCATATATACAAACATCAAGGTTCCCGGCCTTTACTAGAGGTATGTTTTCAGCAATCTGCTGCAGATTTGATGGATTGTCCTTATCAAATTCAAAGATCATCATATTGTTTTCCATGCCTGATATTCCGGGAAGCTGAATAATTTGGGCTATTGCAGAAGTATATGATGGTGAAACAAGGGTATCCATGTATACCTTGCTCTTCTCATCGGACAGGTTGATAAGCCTTGCGAGTGTTTCTTTTGATTTGTTGTACGAAGATTTTGAATAGTAATCAAGAATAAGGTGAATATATGTTCCAAAACCATATTTGTTACTAATCCAGTCCATTAATTTTAATGCTTTTGGCCGCTCAAAAGTAGATTCAGAAATACATATTGCAGAAGGCCTCCATTTGTGCTCAGATGTGGTTTTCTTTGATTTTTGCAAAAATACCTGCAACTGCCTGCTTAGCTGAAAAATGGTATCCTGAAATATCTCCTGCATCCCTGACCTCTCTTTATGTGAATGTGATACAAAGAGATAGAGAAATGTAATAATAAGCACCGACACCAGGGCATATGCAGTGCTTATTTTAAACATAAGCCAGAGGCACATGAGAAAACCGGCTAACGAGATATACCATCTTGACCTGAATACCGGTCTGTAAGAAGGGTCGGCACCAAAATGATAGAGAAAAGATATCAGGCAGAGCGAGCCATAGGTTACCATGAAAAACATTGTAATAATCTGGGCAACAGCATTTACATCTCCGAGTGCTACAAAAACCAATGCAATTATTGCCGTGAGCAGGGTGGCATTGAATGGTTCGTTCGTTTCTCCCCTGCCCCGCGCCAATAAACGGTTAAATTTACCCAACGGCAATGAGCGGTCCGCCCCAAGTGCCTGCAAAGTTCTCGGTGCAACCAATATAGAGCCTATGGCTGAAGAAATGGTGGAGGCAGCAAGGCCTAATGGAACAATAACGGGCCCGGCAAATGCAATTTTGCCCATGATAAACTGATCGTTAATAAGGTCTTCGGGACTTGCCGATATGGCAAGTTTGTACGATACAAAAAAATAGGTTACCATACCGGTAAATGTGGCTGCTATGGTGCCGATCGGAATTGATCTCCCGGGATTTTTAAGATCACCCGAAAGCCCCACCCCGGCTGTCATACCTGTGAATGCAGGAAAGCATATCGCAAAAACAGTAAAAAAAGAATAACCTGTGTTATTGTTTCCAGGCATAAAAAAACTTACCTGGTGCGTCTCGGCATACGATGATTTCCCTAAAAAAAAAAATAACAACGAAATAAACAAAATAGCAACAACAATAAAAAGTGTTTTTATACCGATGTTCGAACCCTTTTTCAGGATAACGAATGCCAATGTCAGCAAAGCAGGTATGCTTATTACCTGGCGGTATAATTCAACCTGATATTTTTCTTTTATCCATTCAAACAATGGAGCAAAGGCCTCGGTAAATGCAATTACGTAAAACGCTACGCTGATTGCCTGTGAAAGATACAAGGCCAAACCAATGGTTGCACCGACATTAAGACCAAAAGACCTTGAAATTATGAAATACTCCCCTCCCCCTTCTACCCTCTGGTTTGTAGCAATCTCTGATATGGCAAGTGCTGTGGGGATGGTAATCAGGTGGCCGAGAATAATCAAAAGAAAAACTCTTGGAAGCCCCAGGTTTCCAACTGCAAATCCAAAACGCAGAAAAAGAATAGCGCCCAGAATTGTTGAAACAGCTGTGAAATAAACTGGCGCTGTGCTTAAAGTTCTGAGCCTTTTGGGTGCTGGTTGCATCATTATTAATTCTCCTTTTAAAACAAATATAATGATTTTTCATACGCAAGCCGGTTTTGGGTTAAATGTATCATTTCACCCTGGTGCTGTTTTATATCAATAATTGTTGATTTTATTTATCTTTGATTTTCACAATTTTTTTATGAAGTTCAGCATTAATATTCTTTTTGGCATAATCTGTCCCGTTTTCTGTTTTGGACAACAGACATCAATTGACACCTCAGGGTATATTAAGGGTGACCTGGAATACAACCTGATCTACGCAGCCGATAAGGGTTATAAAAACGAAGTACTAAGATTGCTGAATGCAGGGGCCAAGGCAGATGCATCCCTTGGAAATGGGGTTACCGCGCTGATGTATGCTGTACAGGGGAATCATTTTGATGTTGTAAAAATATTGGTGCTAAACGGGGCTGACATAAATAAAGTACCCGACAACGGCAATACAGCCCTGATTACTGCCGTATTGAACGATACCCTTGAAATAGCAGAATACCTCATTCGTAATGGCGCCGATATAAACCTTGCAGATTATTATAAAGTTACTCCGTTGATGCAGGCTGTTGCAAACGGTAATTATTATATGGCAGATATGTTGTTATATTACGGGGCGGATGTTACAAAAAAAGACATACACGGCACCGATGCCCTGATGCTTGCTTCGTTACTCGGGCTGAACGAGATTGCCGGATTACTTGTTACATATGGTTCTGATATCAACTCGGTTGACACCCGGTTAAGAACACCTCTGCACATGGCCGTACAGAACGGGTTTATTGATGCCGCTGATACGCTTATTGCGCTTGGGGCCGATATAAACAGGGCAGATGAGGTAGGATATACCCCCCTTTGTGTGGCAGTTGAAAACAACGACCTGGAAATGTTGAAATTTCTAATCACCAAAGGTGCAAGCACAGAAATAAAAGTGTCGGGATCTCAAAACGCGCTCAATATTGCCCGGGAGCATAAAAACGATTCGATCATAGCATTTTTACGCCTTCATCAAGCCACCCGCATTATCAGGCCAAGCTTTGATAAATTTGTTTTAGGCAGCGATATTCATTGGAACAGCAGGGATTTTATGTGGGGATTTTCTTTCGGGATTTCTGATAAAAAATACAATTTTGAGCTATTTGGCGACTACCGGTTCAGGCCTACAGCTATTGCTGTGCTTGAGAAAGAAAGTGAAAATGTTTATTTTCAATACAGGGAACGGCGCGGGGCCTATTCCCTCGGACTGGACAAAAGGTTTGCTGTTTTTCGTGTTTCTTCAAACGAATACGGAATATTTGCCGGCGTGAAAGAAACACTTACATTCGGAAGCTATCGCGGGTCTTCAAATAAACCAGATACCAGGTTTGTCACGGTACCCAGGATAGGAGTATACTGGATTTATAACCCGCTTTATGTAAAATTTTTCTATGAATATTTAAACCTCAACCTTGAAAAGATGGGGAACGGAAGGTTTAATTTTGCTTTATGCTTTAATATCAACAGAAAGAAAAATGTTTATTTCCCTAAATATATCAATTGGTTATAAAATACTCCTATGATTATGAGATATTTTATTAGTGCTGCATTTTTTATAATCCTCTTTTCGTGTAATGAAAAAATATTCACGGCCGGTGTTGATTGCAGTGAATGTTATGATTCCAAATCCGATTCAGTTGATCTCATCATTGATTTTACTTTTAATGACAAGTACACGAAAATTCCCTGGAAACTTTATATTGATGAGGTTGAGAAGGATATAGTTGACTGGGTGGACACAGCCTATTCAAGCCCGGTATACCTTTACAGCAGGGTTGATCAAAAGTACTCTATAAAAGCAGAATATGCTTATGGCAATGATACAATTTATGTAATTGACGCTACCACCATTAAATGGAAACGTGTTACAGGTGAATGCGATGATGCGTGTTATGTAATTGTAAACGAAAGGATTGATGCAAGGCTTAAATATTAAGACCGGATTGCATTACCCGAAAAATTTCAGATCTGTTATACAACCCGGTCTTAAAAGAAAAACTACTGAAGCAGTTTAACATCAATTACGCAGTTGCCAACTTTTTTGTCTTTAAACCTGACCAGAATATCATAAAAACCGGTTTTGTTGCATACAAAATTTATAGTTTCAAAATATTTTTCACCCAGGTTATTGGTCATCACCAGTTTATCTGCATCAAGAATCTCAATAACAGCCTGACCGGCATAATTATCAAGATGATTGGTGATTTTGAACAGGTATGATTCGCCTTTATTGAATTTCATGGTCATGAAGTACTCGTTTTCATAATCTATATCGCTGATTTTTTCAAGCTTAAATTCAATCTGTCTTAAAAAAATCTCCTTTTGTGCAAAAAGAATACCTGCATTCAAAAGAATTATTACAATAATTATCAATCTTTTTAAATGTGCCTGCATGGTTTAAAAGTTTTATTTGCTTCACAAAAATAACCTACATCTGTCATTCATAAAGCATATTTTTTCAGGAAACTGCTTTTAATTTCATCCATTCAAAAGAAGTGTCAAGCATAATAAGCTTTGCCTGCTCCGAAATCCTTTTCAGTGGTGACTTTGACAATTCTTTTACAACTGGCTCAATCCTGGCTTTATACACTTCAATTGTCAGCCCTGAACAAGCTGTCTTGCCGTTTCTTATATAAAACAACGCTTTGGCTTGTCTTTTTTCATCGTCGCTCTTAAGGGCATTAACAATGGCGTCGAGCCTGTTCCATTCGTCACCCTCAGAAGCCCACCACCTTTTGGCTTCTTCAATGCTAAGGTCCCTTATCAAATCTCTTTTTTCCTTATCTGTACTTTTATCAATTAACTGGCGGTTTTTTGCATTGTTGTAATATTTCGGAAAATTGAATTTAATATAATCAGTCAGTTCTTCCGGACTAATGTGAATACCAGTGAACCCAAAGTTCTGAAAAGTTAATTCTTCCAAAAGCCAGCCGGCCCTGACATTTACCTTATCTATATCATAATCAATTATCTGACCATGTCCAAAAAAACGCTCTGCACCCGGGTAAATCAGGTCCCCGGAATTTACCAGTTTTTTAACACCATTTTCATCGAGCAATGAGATAAGCCCTGGAATGCACCCTGCCTGCGTATTCTCAAGGTTTTCTTTTGCTTTGAGCACGTCAGTCCATTCCGTTGACTGAAACTCCTTAAACATTTTATCTGTATCTTTTGTCTGTGCATTTGTTAATGCCAACGTAATCAGCAACGATGCAACGATTGTAACTATTCTTTTCATATTCGTAATGTATTCATTAATAAATATATACAGTTTCTATTATAAAGTTAAGAAATATTTTCATTTTTCTTCAAATAGTATACCAAAAGTTTTCAGCATACCATTCATCAGTACCCGTATCAATTATGAAAACTGTCGGTAAGCGTATCAGGATTTATAGGAAGATATTCAGGGAAAAATTTATACATAGACCTGAAAAGGTTGATTTTTGATTTGTTATGAATTTTCTGCATCTCATTTATCAGGTTTTTTATGTGCTTACGTTTTGTATTTGAAGCAAATTTGCACGGGCTAAGCCCGGTTTTAAAACCTTTTATAATAGCAAATTCTTTTAGTTCTTCATCTGAAATATGGAGCAACGGCCTGATAACTTCCAGTTTTCCATTCAGCATGGTTAGTTTCTCAGGGATTGAACTAATAGAGCCGTGATACATCATATTAAGGATAAGCGTCTCAAGCGCATCGTCCATATGGTGGCCCAGGGCCAGTTTGTTACATTTTAACTTTCCGGCAGTCCTGAACAACTCTTTTCTTCGTGCCCATGAGCAAACAAAGCAGGGTGCTTTTTTTTGGTTTATGGTTAAATCAATATTGATTTCACTTATCTGAAGATTTATATTCATTTCAGAACACAATTGAGCAAGGTAGCTTACATCAGCTTTGTACCCAATACCGGTAGCAGAAACATGCACTGCCGTGATATCAAAATGAAACGGGGCATGTTTCCGGCAATGTGTCAAAATATCAAGCAGTACAAGTGAATCTTTACCCCCTGATAACCCAACCAGTACACGATCGCCTTCTTTTACCAGGCCATATTTCATAATCGTTTTGGTCCCCCGTTTTCGGACCTTGTCAATAAAAAGCCTTTGATGCTTATCCATTATGGTATTAATATGAAAAAAGATTTTTAAGTGCTCAGGTTACTTTGCCGTCTGAAAAGAATAACTCGGCAACATTAACCGCCTGTTTTCCAATACTGATAGTATCTGTGTATAAATCAGAATAGATGACGCCAACCGACGCCTTATATTTTCCCTTATGAAGGTTTCTGAAGTGTTCCTGTTTGAGCATTTTTTCAGTCTCCGAAAGCTTTTTATCAATAGCTTTAAAATCTGTGTCTATACCCTCACCATCTTTTCGCTGGACACTTTTTTTCAGGTTAGCCAGCAACTCTTCAACACTGCTGATTAGTTTACTGATATTTTTTTCTATTTCTTTGGTAAACTGGGTTTTAGAATCAATTTTTCTCTGTATGGTATTTGCAAAACTGAAAACGGTATCTGCAAGTGTTTCAATATTGCACACCACGCCAAGCATGGTGGCTATTTTTTCCGACCCCTCTTTGCTAACGCTTTCTTCAGAAATTCTTGTAAGGTAAGAGGCAATTTCAAGCTCCATCCTGTCGGCTATGTCTTCATATTTCTTTACCTTGGAATAGAGTTTCCCTGCTTTGCCGACGGTTTTGGCCTCATAAAAATCTTTTGCATAGCCAAACATTCTGATGACACGTTCGAGATAAACCGTTATTTCATTTTTCGCCTGCAATATGGCAATCTCACCCGTAGACATTAAACCGGTGTTTATGTATTTTAGCCCAAACTCTTCGTCCTCTTCTTTTACTGGAACAATATATTTAACGAGTTTCTCAATCTGGGGAACAAACCAGATTAATACCCCGGTATTTAAAATATTGAACACCGAGTGATAAATTGAGAGCGCCATTAACAATGAAACTTTTGAATAAGATTCTCCCGTTGTACCGTCAGCAAGGGGCGAGTCATATCCAAACCATCCGGTTAACTGGGCAATCAGCCTGAGAAACGGATAATAGAACACCAGTATAATCAACACACCCGAAACATTAAAAATGGTATGCGCGATGGCCGCCCTTTTGGCAGAAACATTGGCCACAATAGCCGCAAGATTGGCTGTAATGGTTGTGCCAATATTCTGTCCCAGCACCATTGCTGCTGCATGCTCGAAACTCAACCACCCGTTATTGCACATTACCAGTGTAAGGGCCATAACAGCGCTTGAAGATTGAACTATAGTGGTCAATACCAGGCCAATAGCAAGGTAAATCAATACCGACCAGTATCCCAGGTTTGAAAAACCGGCGATATATTCAGTCATGTGCGGACTATTATTGATATTCGGTGCATTGTCTTTTAAAAAATCAATTCCCATAAACAGAATGGCAAACCCGATAATCAGTTCCCCCACCGAACTTCTTTTTTTTATTCTTGAAAAAAGCAGTGGCAAGGCAAGGGCAATCAAGGGGAGTGCAAAAACACTGGCATTCACTTTAAAACCAAAAATCAATACTATCCATGCTGTAATGGTAGTACCAATATTAGCGCCCATAATCACCCCTATTGATTCCGTGAGTGAAAGCAAACCTGCATTAACAAAACTAACCAGCATTACTGTGGTGGCAGATGAGGACTGAATAACTGAGGTCACGAGAAGTCCGGTAAAAATACCCATGAACCTGTTCGATGTCATGGCCGAGAGGATATTCCTCATTTTTTCACCGGCAACCTTCTGGAGCGACTCGCTCATCAGTTTCATACCATAAAGAAAAAAACCGAGCGAACCCAGAAGTTTCAACAAATCAAAAAACGAATAATTCATTTTTGGTATTTTGAGGGCTTAAATCTAATATTTTTTTCTTAAAAGCGAATAAATAATTATTTGAACCATCTGCCAGCACAATAGCAGTATGCCTTCGTTTCAAAAACCAAACTGCTGTATCTTTTATTTTTATTTGTTTTAAATAAGTCTAATTTCGCTTTATAAAATTTTTCAGAAAAAAACTTTTAATTATCTTTGGGCTGCCAAATTAAGACTAACCTACCTAAGCTTTTAATATTTAAAAGGTTACCTTTGTAATCGGTAGTTTTATTTATTAAGAATCTTAAGAGAAATAATTTTAGCATATGCAAAATAAATTACAGGAATTAACAGAAAAGATATACCAGGAAGGTATTTCGAAAGGCAATGCCGAAGCTGAAAAAATTATTGCCGAAGCAAAGAAAGAGGCAGAGAATATTATTTCCGAGGCCAAACAGGAGGCTGATAGCCTTTTGAAAGCTGCCAAAAAGAAATCTGACGAAATCAAATCAAATGGTGATGCAGAACTTAAATTAAGTTCAAGACAAGCGCTGGCTGCATTAAAACAACAGTTGACAGATCTTATCAATGGTTCGGTTGTAAGCCATGCCGTTTCCGGTGCATTTGGCGATAAAGACTTCGTACGCGGAATTATTGAAACAGCAATAAAAAACTGGAATGCATCTTCGGCAGGAAATATGGATATAACACTCCTGGTGCCTGAAAACGATGAAAAATCACTCAGGGAATACTTTGTCAAATCAGCTAAAGAATTACTTGACAAAGGCATCGAGATAAAAGGCGATGGCGCTGTAAAATCAGGTTTTCAGATCAGCCCCAGGGATGGCGGTTATAAGATTAGTTTTACTGAAAACGACTTCAATAATTTTTTCAAACAATACATGAGGCCCAAACTGGCAGAGTTGTTATTCGAAGAAAAATAAAGTATGAGGAAAGAATATCATTGCCTTGTTGCCGGACTACCCGATCTGCTTTTCGATGCCTCGAAACTGAATTTTTCTGTTTCGGAATTCAAAAGCTATCTGCATGAAGAGCTTGAAGAATCTGATTACAGGTTAATTGAATCGTATTTCTGGAGGTATGATAACCAGAATTTGCTCAATTTACTGAACGATACCAATAGTGAATGGATCAAACCGGCAAACCTTGGCGGGGAGAATTTTGATACAATTTTCGCCCTGGTAAAAGACGATGCACTGCACGATTTTGAGAGGAATATCCCACCCTACCTGGGACGGTTTATTCAGATGTTTAAAAGTGATTCTTCCGGTAACCAGTCAAAAAGTTGGGAAAACCAGCTTACCGACTTTTACTATGAATACCTTCTGCAAACAAGCAATCAGTTTTTCAGGGATTGGTATGAATTTGAACTAAGCCTTAACAACCTGCTGACTGCTGCTTATTGCAAGAAATTTGAAATACCGGTAGAACCCCAGCTTATCGGTTCAGGTGAGATAAATGAAAAACTGATTAAAAGCAACGCACGTGATTTTGGTATAGGTAATGAGTTCCCGAAAATAGAGCAGATAATAAGGGCAATTGAAGAAACCGATTTGCTCGAAAAAGAGAAAAAAATTGATCTTATAAAATGGGAACTGCTTGATGAAAGAACATTTTTCCATTTTTTCACGGTGGAAAGAATATTTGCCTATACCCTGAAAACAGATATGATTGAAAGATGGATAAAACTTGATAAAAAAACCGGTGAAGAGATGTTTAACAAACTCCTTGGCGAATTGGAAGGAGCCCGGAATTTATCAGAAGAATTTGGTCAATAATAATTACATAGATATATGTCAACAAAAGGAAAAGTCAAAGGTATTATTGCAAACCTTGTTATTGTTAAAGCTGATGGTCCTGTTTCACAAAACGAGATTTGTTTCATCCAGTTGGGAGGAACAGGCCTGATGGCAGAGGTAATTAAGGTAATTGGTGAAGATGCTTATGTTCAGGTATTTGAAAGCACAAGAAACCTTAAGATAGACGATGAGGTCAGCTTTACCGGCCATATGCTTGAAGTTACACTGGGACCAGGTATCCTGTCAAAGAACTATGACGGTTTGCAGAACGATCTCGACAAAATGAAGGGCGTATTTTTGAAAAGAGGTGAATATACCAGCGCCCTCGACGATGATAAAGAGTGGGATTTCAAACCCCTTGCAAAACCCGGCGATAAAGTAACGGCGGGAGACTGGCTTGGGGAAGTTGATGAAAACGGGATGCCCCATAAAATAATGGTACCCTTTGCTTACACGGGTTCATACCAGGTAAAAAGCGTTGCCGGTGAAGGGAAATACAAGATTAAAAACACCGTAGCTGTCTTGATAGATACAGATAATAAAGATGTCGAAGTTTCGATGGTGCAGAAGTGGCCTGTTAAAGTTCCTATCAGGGCATTCAAAGAAAAACCCAGACCATACAAATTGCTGGAAACAGGGGTTAGGACAATAGACACCCTCAACCCAATTGTAGAAGGCGGTACCGGTTTTATACCCGGACCATTTGGATGTGGTAAAACCGTTTTACAGCATGCAATATCCAAGCAGGCCGAGGCCGACATTGTAATTGTGGCAGCCTGCGGTGAACGTGCAAATGAAGTTGTGGAGATTTTTACCGAATTTCCCGAACTCGAAGATGTTCGTACCGGTAAGAAACTCATGGAAAGGACGACCATTATCGCCAACACATCCAACATGCCTGTAGCAGCCCGTGAAGCATCGGTATACACGGCTATGACCCTTGGTGAGTATTACAGGTCTATGGGACTGAAGGTTCTGATGCTCGCGGATTCGACTTCCCGTTGGGCCCAAGCCTTAAGGGAGATGTCGAACCGGCTTGAAGAACTACCCGGGCCCGACGCCTTCCCGATGGACCTGCCTGCCATTATTTCAAACTTTTATTCACGCGCAGGTTATGTAATCTTAAATAACGGCGAGACTGGCTCTATCACCTTTATAGGTACCGTATCGCCTGCAGGTGGTAACCTTAAAGAACCTGTAACGGAAAGTACAAAAAAAGCAGCCCGCTGTTTTTATGCCCTCGCCCAACCCAGGGCAGACAGCAAACGCTATCCGGCAGTTGACCCGATTGACAGCTATTCAAAATACCTGGAGTATCCGGAATTTTCTGAATATATCGAAAAGACTATTTCAGATAAATGGATTGACCAGGTAAATAAGGCCAAAACAATATTGCAGCGGGGCAAAGAAACCTATGAGCAAATCAATATTCTTGGCGACGACGGTGTACCAGTGGATTACCACGTTACATTCTGGAAATCGGAAGTTATTGATTTTATTATCCTTCAGCAGGATGCATTCGACAAGATAGACCAGTCAACACCTGTTGAGAGGCAGGAATACATGCTCGAAAGCCTGCTGGACCTTTGTAACACAGATTTTAAGTTCGAATCTTTTACCGAAGTGGATAACTACTTTAAAAGGATCATTAATCAATATAAACAGATGAACTACTCTGAGTTTAAATCAGAAAAGTTCAACAATTTTGAAAAAGAATTACAAAGTATAATTGAAGAAAGAAGAGTAGCATAATGGAAACAAGGGCATTTCAAAAAATATACACAAAATTAACCCAGATTACCAAGGCAACATGCTCGCTTAACGCCACCGGCGTGGGTTATGACGAACTTGCCATGGTAAACGGACGGTTGGCACAGGTTGTAAAGATTATCGGCAATACCGTTACACTTCAGGTGTTTGGCGGCACAGAAGGTATCCCTACGAATGCAGAGGTTACCTTTCTGGGCAAGGCTCCCACACTTAAGGTGAGCGATGACCTCGCCGGCAGGTTTTTCAACGCCTATGGTGAACCAATTGACGGTGGACCTGCAGTTGAAGGTGAAGAACGTGAAATCGGGGGCCCGTCGGTTAACCCGGTACGCAGAAAACAACCATCTGAACTTATTGCCACGGGCATTGCCGGCATTGACCTGAACAACACCCTTGTTTCGGGACAGAAAATCCCCTTCTTTGCCGACCCCGACCAGCCTTTTAACCAGGTAATGGCCATGGTGGCCCTGCGCGCTAAAACCGACAAGATTATTCTCGGCGGCATGGGGTTAACCAACGACGATTATCTCTTTTATAAAAATGTATTTGATAACGCCGGCGCCCTCGACAGGATCATCAGTTTTGTAAACACAACTGAAAACCCTCCTGTTGAAAGGCTACTGGTACCCGATATGGCGCTTACTGCAGCAGAATATTTTGCAGTGGATAAAAACCAGAGCGTGCTTGTATTGCTTACCGACATGACACTTTATGCTGATGCACTGAGTATCGTTTCAAACCGTATGGACCAGATACCTTCGAAAGACAGTATGCCCGGTTCATTGTACAGCGACCTGGCCAAAATATATGAAAAAGCCGTGCAGTTTCCGGCCGGGGGTTCGATTACCATTATTGCAGTTACTACACTGTCGGGAGGCGATATTACCCACGCGATACCCGATAACACCGGTTATATTACCGAAGGACAGTTGTTCCTGAGAAGGGACACCGACATCGGTAAAGTTATTGTTGACCCGTTCAGGAGCCTTTCAAGGTTAAAACAATTGGTTATCGGTAAAAAAACCCGCGAAGACCATCCGCAGGTGATGAATGCCGCGGTGCGCCTTTTTGCAGATGCTGCGAATGCCAAAACAAAACTTGAAAACGGTTTCGACCTTACAGACTATGACGAACGAAGCCTGAATTTTGCAAAAGACTATTCGAATAAGCTCCTGGCCATTGATGTGAATATTGACATAGATGAGATGCTCAATACCGGGTGGAACCTTTTCAATAAGCATTTTAAACCTGAAGAGGTGGGTATCAAAAAAGAACTGGCAGATAAATACTGGCCAAAGGAATAGGTGAAGATGATGCGGTTACGGGTTGCAAGTTGCGGGTAAAGGTTTTAAAAAACCCGGAACGAGGAACCTGGGACAAGAAACAAAAAGAAACTCAATGGCAATAAAATTCCAATATAACAAAACAGCACTTCAGCAGCTTGAAAAGCAACTTAAGGTCAGGGTGCGGGCTTTGCCGACTATAAAAAACAAAGAGTCTGCCTTGAGGGTTGAAGTAAAAAAAGCTAAAGACGAAGTTGTAAGGCTCGATAACGAATATAAACAGACCATAAAAACTTACGACCATATGGTAGCTCTGTGGGGAGAGTTTGAAAAGTCGCTGATAGGGATTGACAATGTGCACCTTAGTGTTAAGAAGATTGCAGGGGTAAAAACACCTGTGCTCGACCACATTGATTTTTACCTTGAAAAATTCAGCGTGTTCAATAAACCAAAATGGTACCTTGATGGAGTGGAACTCGTAAAAAAAATAGTAAGTATTGGTATTGAGAGACAAGTTTTTCACCGCAAAATGGAATTGCTTGACAGGGCCAGGAAAAAGACCACGCAGAAAGTGAACCTCTTTGAGAAAGTACAGATACCCGGCTACGAGGATGCCATAAGAAAAATCAAGCGGTTTATGGAAGATGAGGACAATCTTTCAAAATCTGCGCAGAAAATTGTGAAAAGCCGTCAACAGGAAATGGAGGTAGCATTATGATTGTGCCGATGAAAAAATATGCTTTCCTGATCTATCACAGGGAGTATGAACAGTTTCTGGAAGATATCCGTAACCTTGGTGTTGTACACGTAATTGAAAAAGAATCCGGGGAAATTGAAAATACGGAATTGAGAGAAAAATACCACCAGATACAGCAATTTAACCAAGCCATTAAATTTCTTGAAAAAAGAGGAATGGAAAGGAAATCTGAATCCTCACCTGCTGACGGACATAAGATTCTTTCGGAATTAAAACGGCTTCAATTAGAAGAAGAACAGATATTTCACCAGCTTTCTTTATTGCAGAAAGACCTTTTATTAATTGAACCGTGGGGCGATTTTAGCTGGGAGACCATTAAACAACTCAGGGAAGCAGGCCTCAGGATAAGATTTTACACTTGTCAGACAGCTAAATTCAGAGACCAGTTTGAGAATATTTTTCCGGTAAAACTCATCCAGGAATCTGGAAGCATTTCTTATTTTGTTTTGATTGAAAAGCAGGATGAAGATAATTCACTTGAAGCAGAGGAGATAAGGCTTCCAGAAGTTTCATTAAACAATCTTAAGAAACAGATAGGTGAACTTACTGAAACACAGAACAAGATAAATACCTTGTTCGACACATTTGCCGCGCAGCATATTACCGCTTTAGAAAAAGCACACGATATTATTAACAGACAACTAACCCTTGAGAAAGTTGTTTTAAATACCAGGAAAGAGGCTGAAGACCGGTTAATGATTTTAGAAGGATGGGTGCCGGACGACAAAGCAGACAAACTTGACGAATA
The DNA here is from genome assembly GCA_016936215.1 of Bacteroidales bacterium. Lineage (GTDB taxonomy): Bacteria > Bacteroidota > Bacteroidia > Bacteroidales > UBA10428 > JAFGPL01. The sequence continues at coordinate 19,922 of JAFGPL010000071.1, read as the reverse complement.
TCTTAAAGTTTCAGGTGCATATTACGAAAATTCAAGCCCCGTTCCTGAAGAAACACCACCAATAAAATTAAAAAACAATAAGTTTGCAAAGCTTTACGAAATTATTGGTGAGCTTTACACTTTCCCTGATTACAAAGAAATTGACCTTACTCCTTTTTTTGCCCCTTTTTATATGCTGTTCTTTGGCTTTTGTTTGGGAGATGCAGGATACGGACTACTAATTATTCTAGGCACTATTTTTGGTTTTTCCAGGGTAAAACCAAATTTAAAACCTCTTCTTAGACTCGGTTTATATTTAGGAATTGCAACAACTTTTATGGGCATTGTAAGTGGAACCTTTTTCGGGATATTAATCGCGAAAGTAGACTGGGCATGGGTTACTTCCTATAAGAATTTCGTGCTGAATGATAATCAGATGATGATGCTTGCCCTTGCATTGGGTTATATACAGGTACTGTTCGGTATGTTTATTAAAGCTGCTAACAGGGCGCGTATGTTTGGTTTTAAATATGCAATTTCACAACTCGGGTGGAATGTAATTGTTATGGTTACCATACCCGCTTTTGGACTGGGATATACTAAAACAATAGATACCGGTCTGGCAAACAATATCGCCCTCATTTCACTGATTTCAGGAGGTATTCCTGCAATTTTTTATAACTCTCCCGGTAAAAATCCACTCCTTAACCTGGGCGTAGGGTTGTGGGAGACCTATCAGACAGCATCGGGTTTGCTTGGTGATATTTTGTCCTACATCCGCTTGTTTGCCTTGGGTATTTCAAGCGCCATTCTTGGTAATGTGTTTAATACATTGGCCATAGACCTTAGCCCTGAGATTCCGGTAATAGGACAGATTGTAATGATCTTGATCCTTGCTTTCGGCCATAGTCTTAATTTCTTTATGGCTGCACTGGGTTCGTTTGTGCACCCTCTGCGTCTTACTTTTGTCGAATTTTACAAAAATGCCGGATTCATTGGTGGCGGTAAAAAATATGAACCTTTTAAATAATAGAAAATAAATTAAATAATTAATAAACAGAAAAATTATGGAACCAATTGTTTTAGCGTATATCGGTTTAGGTTTGATGGTTGGCTTGGCCGGAATCGGAAGTATTTACGGAGTGTCTATCAGCGGCAATGCAGCCATCGGGGCAATGAAAAAAGCTCCCGAATCATTTGGTAATTATATGGTTTTATCTGCTCTTCCCAGTACACAAGGCTTGTACGGATTTGTCGGTTTCTTCGTGATGAGTGCAAAGGTTGTGCCTGGCATTGACTGGACTATTGCAGCTGCAGTTTTCGGTGCAGGAATAGCTATGGGATTAGCGGGCCTTTTCTCGGGTATTAAACAGGGTCAGGTTTGTGCAAATGGTGTTGCAGCCATCGGCTCAGGATATAAAGTATTCGGTAACACAATGATCCTTGGTGTATTCCCTGAATTGTATGCAATTCTCGGTCTTCTTGTTGTTATACTTATCGGTAATGCTATATAAGGTACTTTAAAAGTATAATTTATCCCCTGTTGTTTATTAACAATGGGGGATTTTTTTTATTTGAAAATTCAACATGTGTTTTTAATATAATGATCTAAAAATTTTTAAATTAGCAAAAGCAGACTTTAATATCAATGCTTTACATTCATATACTATGGACATTCTTTTGCTAGTTTTGGCCATAATATTGCTCATCCTCGGATTCCTCGGCTGTATACTGCCGGTTTTGCCGGGGCCCCCATTGAGTTTTGTCGCCATCATTATTGCACACTTTACCAAATTCGCCGACTTCACCACCAATGAATTTATTTTTCTTGGTGCACTGGCCATTATTGTCCAGATTGTTGATTTTATCGTGCCGGTGTGGGGAACCAAGAAGTTCGGCGGCACGAAGTCAGGAACATGGGGGAGTATGATCGGTCTTATAGCCGGATTATTCTTTCTTCCTGCTTTTGGCCCTTTCGGGATATTTACCATACTTGGCGGGCCATTCGTGGGAGCCTATATCGGAGAAAAACTGGCCGGGCAGCAGTCAAACAAAGCCTTGAGGGCAGCTTTTGGTTCTTTCATCGGGTTTCTTACAGGTACATTTATGAAAATTGTGGCTGCGGTTATCATCACTGTTTACTTCGTGAAAGAAGTATGGGGAAATATATTTTAGTTTTTCTCTCAGACATTTTGAAACTTTGGCAGAAAGATTGTGTTTAATGTATTGTATGAAAACAATACTTTTCACGGTAACTTTCTTCTTATTACCTGTTATCCTCATAGCACAAAAAACAGGTGCGGAATCTTTTTATACAAGGTTGAATGAAAAAAATTTCCGGGGCGACAGCCTTTTCAACCAGGCAGTTGACTTTATCAACCCTGATTTCTCAAGGCTGAATGCTGTAATTTTTTTTGCAACCAATGAGCAACGTGCAAAACGAAACCTTAAACCTCTGGAATATTCATCCAGACTTGAGAAGATGGCTGTACTTCATTCAAAGGATATGTGCGAAAAGGATTTTTTCGATCATAACAATCCTAAAGACAGAAAAAAGAGGACACCCACCGAAAGGGCAATCCAGGCAGGTATATCCAATCCTTATATTGCCGAAAACATTGCCACTGCGTTTGGACTTCAATACCAATCCAATAGAAAAGTATATACCAAAGGCCCGGGTAAATTCAGTTACACCCCAGACGGCGAACTTATTCAACCCAATTCTTACCTGATGCTTGCAGATATGCTGATTGAATCATGGATGAACTCCGAAGGGCACAGGAAAAATATTCTTTCAAAAAATGCCATTCAGCTTGGTTGCGGCTCATGTATGTTTTTTGATAAGGGATTTAACATGATGCCTGTTTTCAAAGCAACCCAGAATCTTCAGGAATATCAAAGAATAAATACACATGGTGAGGATAAATAGATTATTTCTATGTCCGTGGTTCATCCGGCATAGCAACATCATCAACCATTGGAGAAGTTTAACTAACTGCCTCTTTCTCTTTTTTGGTGGAATGGGCTTTCATCACCCTCATATTCCTGCCTCCAACTTCTTTGCCATCAAGCGTTTTTATTGCTTCCATGGCTTCTTTTTTGTCGGGCATTTCCACAAACCCGTAGCCCTTTGACTTTCCGGTCTTTTTATCCCTGACAAGCTTTACCATCTCCACCGTGCCCATCACTTCAAAAATTCTTTGAATATCACCCTCGCCTAGCGAATAATTGATATTGCCTACATAAATAGTCATGTTTTGTAATTTAGGAAACTTACATACAAGTTAATAATTTATTTTCTGAAAACCAACTTTAGGAATATAAATTATAACTTATAATTGGTTTGAATCTAATGCAATACACCTATTATCATTAAAGGGCAATGCTGCTGATAATCCTGATTGTTTGTCTGAAACTACCGGTAGTATCCGGAATAAAAAATTCGGCTTTTGGCATTATCAAACTACCAAAAACCGGATATTTTCCTAAAATTTATTGTGAATCAGTCAATATTGCCTAAAGTGGCAACCATAACTGATTTTATAGTGTGCACCCTGTTTTCTGCTTCATCAAAGACGATTGAAGCAGGTGATTCAAAAACATCATCTGTAACCTCCATGGCTTCAAGCCCGAATTTCTGATATATCGCTTCACCCACTTTGGTTTCACGATTATGGAATGCCGGCAGGCAATGCAGGAATTTTACATTTGCATTTCCTGTCATCGCCAGTACGTTGCTGTTAACCTGATAAGGTTTTAAGAGTTTAATCCTTTCTTCCCACACAGAATCCGGTTCTCCCATTGAGACCCATACATCAGTATATAAAAAGTCAACGTCTTTTACTGCTTCACCAATATTTTCCGTTAAGGTTATCTTTGCACCTGTTTCATTTGCAATTTTTAAGCATTCATTTACAAGCTCCTGCTTAGGCTGGCATTGCTTCGGTGCAGCGGCACGAAAATCTATGCCCATCTTCGCGCACCCTGCCATAAGCGAATTACCCATGTTATTGCGCGCATCGCCCAGGTAACAGAATTTTATTTTATTCAAGGGTTTGTCTGAGTGCTCCATCATGGTCATAAGGTCAGCAAGCACCTGGGTTGGATGAAACTCATCCGTAAGCCCGTTCCATACCGGCACACCAGAGTATTTTGCAAGCACCTCTACAATCTCCTGTCCGTAGCCGCGATATTCGATTGCATGATAAAGCCTGCCCAACACCCTTGCCGTGTCTTTCATTGATTCCTTTCCGCCAATCTGGGAACCTGATGGCCCCAGATATGTTACATTCGCCCCCTGGTCGAAGGCAGCCACTTCGAATGAACACCTGGTACGCGTAGACGATTTCTCGAAAATAAGGGCAATGTTCCTGCCCTTGAGATATTGTTTCTCATTACCGGCATATTTTGCTTTTTTAAGTTCAAATGAAAGATCAAGAAGATACTTAATCTCTACCGGACTGAAGTCCAATAGCTTTAGAAAATTTCTGTTCTTTAAATTCATCTGTATATATATTTATTAACATTTAATATATATCAATTGACAATATTTAGGATACATCTCTGTTTTTTCAAAATTACTAATATATAAAGGATAATATCAATGATTTTTATCACAAAAATTTTGCATAAATATGAAACATTAAAAAAAGCAAAAATTCTGCCTGCATATCATTGATGTAAAGAATAAAAGTATTAATTTGATAATACGATCGCTTGGTCAAATTGACAATGAAATATTTACTGGATTGGAAATTTAGGCATATCTTGCGGCATAATCAGTGGGGGAAATAAATGAGGATAAGCAGTATTCTTTTTGCTTTGGTTTTATTGATAACAGGTTGCGCAAAGCACAAAAACGAAGGAATTTTTCATAGCGGCAGGATTGATTATAAAATCACCTATCTTGAAAACAATCTTGTTTCCATTTCCCCCAACATGCTCCCAAAAAAGATGAAACTGGAATTCAACCAGGAATACTCAACCAATGTTATCGAAGGGTTCATGGGGATATTCAGGTTAAACAACATCACGCATTTTAAACATAAAAGGTGCTCTACCCTGCTCGAGATACTTAATAAAAACTATATATACCTCGGTAAGCGGGGCGACGAGATGTGCTGCTTTGAAAGCATGGAAGATATGGACATTAAATATACCGGGGAAACAAAAACCATTGCAGGGTTAAAATGTCACAAAGCAATTGTAACACTGAATGATAACAAGGAGAAATTCGATGTTTATTATACCTATGATATCAATCTCTCCGACCCGAACATAACGAATCCCTACAAAAAAATAGACGGAGTGCTGATGGAGTTCCAGTTATCGCTATCAGGACTAAAAATGAGGTTTACCGCCGAAAGCTTTGAAAACACCGTGAAAAACACCATGGAAGAACCAGCTTTTCCAAAGAATAGCAACGAAGTTACCCGCGAGCAGATGGCCCACATCATAAGCAAGTTAATGGAATAGGCTTGTAAGTAAAAAATGCATTGCGAAACAAAGCAGGCATTTGAAAAAACAGAATTCTTTCCCCCTACTTTAAATATTTATATCGTTTGACTTCAGGGAAATGATGAATTGCTGACCCGGCAATGCTATCTTAATGTTCATAATAAATAAGGATTTTTTAAGTTTAAACTAAAACTCTTGTTTAATTTTGGGCAAATTTTTATAATTAATGGCTAAAAACGGCAAAAACAGGAAAAAAACCGATAAATCTAAAAAGGCAAACCCGTTGATGAAAGACAGAAGGTTTAAAATTCTTCTCGGCATCCTGATATCGGTGTTTGCCCTGTACCTCACTATTGGTATGGTATCTTATCTATTTACTTGGAAAACAGACCAGAGTTTTCTCAACGACCGTGTTTTCTCATCCCCTGAAATCAGGGTAGAAAACTGGTCGGGCAAAGCAGGTGCCTGGCTTGCTGATTTTCTTATCAACCGCGGCTTTGGCCTCGCATCGTTTAGCATCCCTTTTATCTTTATGTTCTTGGGGTTCAGGTTATTGAATGTAAAAATCGAAAAATTGTTCAGAAAAACCATTACCACCCTGGTTGTTTCGATCTACCTCTCTATATTGCTCGGATATATTTTTGGCGGATTTCACAACATCCTGGGCAGCGGGCCCGGTGGAAGACATGGCCTGTATGTGGCACAATGGCTGAATGCCTTCATGGGCAAGGCAGGAACAGCTTTTTTTCTTTTAATAACCCTTTTTGCCATTGTTATATTTACCAATCATCATGCACTTGAATGGATAAAACAACAAGCTGCAAAAATATTCAGGCTAAAATACCAGACCCCCGTTCATGATAATGTTTCGGATGAACCGGAAATACCTGCGGAAGAAAAAAATACGTTACTAAGCGGACCCGATGACGACCTGGTTTTTGAAACCGAATTTCCCCAGCCTGAACTGGATATCAAAAATCCTTTGGGTGACCTGGTAACAGAACTCCAGGATTCCCCGGAAGAAGAGGAAATTGAACTGGAAACAATGCCTTTTACAGATAATGATGCCGAAATCGGCTCAGAAAACACTGTGCTCGAGGATTACGACCCTACCCTTGAATTATCGTCTTACAGGCTACCTACTATTGACCTGCTGGAAAAACATGATGAAGGTAACTCCTCAGTCACCAATGAGGAGTTAATCAGCAACAAAAACAAGATTGTTGAAACCCTGGCCCATTATAAAATTCAGATTGATAAAATTAAAGCCACCATTGGCCCTACGGTAACCTTATATGAAATAGTGCCTGCTCCCGGTGTAAGGATTGCACGGATAAAAAACCTCGAAGACGACATTGCCCTAAGCCTTGCAGCCTTAGGCATAAGGATAATTGCGCCCATACCCGGCAAGGGTACTATTGGTATTGAAGTCCCTAACCAGAAACCGGAAATTGTATCAATGCGTTCTATCCTGAGTTCACGGAAATTCCAGGAATCGGAGTACGAACTCGCGATTGCAATCGGGAAAACCATATCGAACGAAACCTATGTTTTCGACCTCGCGAAAATGCCCCATCTTTTGATTGCCGGCGCTACCGGACAGGGAAAATCAGTTGGGCTGAATGCCATCATAACCTCGCTCCTTTATAAAAAACACCCGTCAGAACTGAAGTTTGTACTCGTAGACCCTAAAAAAGTGGAACTTACACTTTATTCGAAACTCGAGAAACATTTCCTGGCCAAAATTCCCGATGCCGAAGAACCCATTATTACCGATACGCAAAAGGTTATCTATACGCTCAATTCACTTACCATTGAGATGGACCAGCGTTACATGCTGCTCAAATCGGCACAGGTGCGAAACATCAAAGAGTACAACCACAAATTTATTAAGAGAAGGCTGAACCCTGAAAAGGGACACCGGTACCTGCCTTACATCGTTGTAATTATTGACGAGTTTGCCGACTTAATAATGACAGCCGGAAGAGAGGTTGAGACTCCGCTGGCACGACTGGCACAGGTAGCAAGGGCTATCGGGATACACCTGGTGATTGCCACTCAAAGGCCAACAACAAATATCATTACCGGTTCTATCAAAGCGAACTTTCCTGCACGTATCGCCTTCAGGGTAACCTCAATGATTGACTCAAGGACCATTCTCGACAGCCCCGGGGCAAACCAGTTGGTCGGAAGGGGCGATATGCTGCTTGCACCGGGTAGCGATATGATAAGGTTGCAGTGTGCATTTATTGACATTCCTGAAATTGAGAAGATCACAGAATATATCAATATTCAAAGGGGATTTATCACACCTTTTTACCTGCCCGAATACACCGCCGAAGGTGACCCGGATGCACTTGATGTGGACCTTTCGAAGAGAGACCCCATGTTTGATGATGCTGCAAGGCTTGTGGTTACCCATCAGAGTGGTTCCACATCGCTCCTGCAACGCAAATTTTCTATCGGTTATAACCGTGCCGGCAAAATCATGGACCAGCTCGAAGCAGCAGGAATTGTCGGCCCGCCCGATGGCAGTAAGCCAAGGCAGGTATTATATCCCGAAATTACTTCTTTGGAACACTATTTGCAGTCGTTAAATAACTAATTAGAAAAAAATGACAAGAATTCTTTTATCGGTTATGCTCAGTTTCACTTTTCTTAGTGCATACCTGCAGCAGGACCCGGAAGCCAAAAAGATACTCGACAAAGTATCTGAAAAAACCAGGGTATATACCACCATCCAGGTTAATTTCAACCTCGCCATAGACGATCGTAAAGAAAAAACCAGTTCGGAAAGTGAAGGGGCAATTATGATGAAAGGTGGTAAATACAGGCTGGAAACAGGCAATAACCTTGTAATATTTGACGGTAAAACAATGTGGAGCATTGCCCTTGATATCAAAGAAGTTATTATTACCGAACCCGATATGGAAGATGATGATTTTATCAGCAACCCGGCAAAAATTTTTACCTGGTATAACCGGGATTTTAAATACCGTTATGTACAGCAGGTTACACAAGGCGGCATTTCAATGCATGAAATTGACCTTTTTCCGAATAACCTTGACCAGCCATACAGCCGTATTAAAGTGCTGATAAGTGAGAAAGACCTGCTGCTTCATTCAGTTAAATCGGTTGGCAAAGACGGCATTGATTATACCGTTGAACTTACAAACTATATTTTAGACAAAGCGATCAACGACGATATGTTTTTTTTCAACCCTGAAAAATACAAGAAGTTTGAGTTGATTGATATGCGTTTTTAAATAGTATTAAACCTATCAGGCAGGATAAGAAATTCGGATGTGGTATATATTTTTAAGCCTTTTCTTAAATACCTCTTTAATAATGGTAATGTCTTTAAAGGTAATATCGGCATTATTAAACTGGCCTTCAAGCAACTGAGAATCAATTATACTATCAACAAGTTTTTCAAGCGTCTGGTCATTTGTTTCTTTCAGGCTTCTTGAGGCAGCTTCGACCGAATCGGCCATCATCAGCACTGCTGTTTCTTTTGAAAAAGGTTTAGGCCCGGCATACGAAAAGTTTTTCATATCCACCTCTTCACCAGGATATTTGTTCAGGTATGACTTATAAAAATACTGCACAGTTGAAGTTCCGTGATGTGTTTTAATAAAATCTATGATCGGCTGTGGCAGGTTATATTTTTTTGCAATTTCTACCCCTTTTTCAACATGGCTGATAATGATCTTTGCACTTTCTTCAAAAGAAAGTTTTTGGTGTGGATTAATTCCCGAAGCCTGGTTTTCAATAAAATAAATAGGATTTTCAATTTTACCGATGTCGTGGTACAAGGCCCCTGTACGGATAAGAAGCGCATTCCCACCGATATGAAAAATTGCGTCTTCGGCAAGGTTGGCCACCTGCAGTGAATGCTGAAAAGTACCGGGTGCTTTTTCTGCCAGTTCCCTAAGTAGAGGCTGATTTGTATCGGCCAGTTCCATTAAGGTTGCATCAGAAAGAAAACCAAAAAGCTTTTCAAACACGAATATCAGCGGGAAACTTAAAAGAATAAGCAGACTGTTTACCCCGAACCATGCAAAATTCTGGTAATCTATCTCTTTAACATTTCCTTCCTGTATAATAGAAATACCAAAGTATACGAACGAATAACTGATAAACACCAGGATGGCAGAATAAACGATTCGTGAACGGCGGCTGAAATTGGTGAGGGTAAATACTGCAATAATTCCCGCGATAAATGTAATAAAAACAAATTCGAAACTGTTGGGGGCAAAAAAACCTATCAGCAGCGTGGTAATAAAATGGATAAATAAGGCAAGACGCTCGTCATAAAAAGTTCTGATAATAATTGGCAAAATGGTGAAAGGGATGATATAGAAACTGGCAATGCCCGATTTTATAACGGTACTCGCCACAAAAACAATTACTATTTCAAGCATCAGGATAAAAGAAGTTTTGAGGCTGTCGTTCAGTATTTCTTTTCTCAGGTTATAAAGAAACAGAAAAATAACAAACATCGCGGCAAAAACAATAATAAACTTACCCGCCTTAACCAGATGCGAAGAAATGGTCCCGAGCTGGCTCTCGTATTCAGATTTTAACGACTCGAGTATCTGGAATTTTTCGGTTGTTACAAGATCGCCCCTTGAAATAATCCGCTGTCCCCGCTGTATTTTATCCCTGTACAAAGAAATTCCTTCGAGCAGGCTTTGCTGCACTGTATATGATTTTTCCGCATTATAACTCACATTAATTTTCAAAAAATCATTGATATCAAGCGTTTCAAAAAATTCTTTATATCGGTTGGCGTAAGCATTTCTTTCCGAACCGAGTTTTTCGTCAATTCTTTGTCTTAAATATTCATATGCTTTCTTCGGGGTAAAAAGCGATTCTTTATCAGCGCGTTCAGCGATGTTGTTCTTTACCACCATTACCGAACTGATCTTTGATGGCTGAAAATTTTCGTTCCCGGTAAGGTTGATGATCCCCTTCTGATATACCTGCAAAAGAAGGTTTGCTATATAATCTTCATAAACTGACCCGAGCCTTCTAAAGGGTTCATAACGGTTATGAGATTCGTAAGTTTTTTCATACAGAATTTTAAATTCTTTAACAGAGTATTTCATCCATTCTGATTTGAATATCTCCCTGAACCTGCTGACCTGCGTGTAATATACACCGGTATCATAATCGAAATAGGGTTTAAAATCTTTTAATACAGAATCACGCTCGCGGGCCAGTTCTTGCATTGATTTTAAAATCGGGAAATCAAAAGGAGCCTGCAGGTCTTCGTGCATCCAGGGACGGCTTTTCTGAAATTCGTACCTGAACTTACCCTCCTTTGGAAAAAGATAGGCAATGATAAGTGCAGAAAGTGCAAAATAAAAAATAACCGTAATCAGCTTAAAATTTGACCTTATGAACCTGATGATTTTTCTCATTATCGAAAGAAGATATTTCTTAATTTTATATTCAAATGTAATACTTAATCGGCAAAATTAAAATTTCAATAATTCCCTTTGCCTGAATAACGAGATAAGTATTTCAATATTAACAATTTTAGCATGTCATGGTTCAAACCCTGAAAACAAATATATGAAATACGGAATATGCCTTCAGACCTCTGTTGCTGTTAGAAATGCTGATGCCCACCGCAGCGAGATGACAAACCAGTTATTGTTTGGTGAGGTTTACAGGGTCCTTGAAGATAAAAGCGGGTGGCTTAAAATCGAAAGTCTCCACGATCATTATTCAGGATGGATAGACAAATCCACAGCCACCAGGCTGCCGGAGAACACTCTGAACAAGCTTTCCGGAATACCTGCATGGACCCTCGACATTAAGCCGATAGGAATAACACTTGAAGATGGCACTGTAATGCAGGTACTTCCCGGCAGTACGCTTCCGTTTTTTGATCCTGCCAAACGCATGATGATCATTGAAGACAGAAACCTCGTTATTAACCAGCGGCCTGAAACCGGTGCATTCAAAGCCACACGCGAAACAATTATAAGAACTGCACTATGTTTCCTTAATTCACCTTACCTCTGGGGCGGGCGTTCGTTGTTTGGAATAGACTGTTCTGGCTTTACGCAGGTAGTATACAGAATTAACCATATATCATTACCCCGCGATGCCTGTCAGCAGGAAGCTGAGGGAACTCCTGTTGTAACCCCTGAAGATGCTTTGCCGGGTGACCTTGCTTTTTTCACAGATCAAACAGAAAAAGTCTCACATGTAGGGATAATTGTCGAAAAAGGCCGGATTATCCATGCCTCGGGAAATGTTAAAATTAATAAACTCGATGCTAAAGGGATTTTTAACGCTGAAATTAATGACTATACGCACTTCCTTTATGGCATAAGAAGAATCATATAATACTTCGGTATGAATGGGCAAAGGTCACCAGCCCAAAGGGACATGTTATTTGTTAAAAGCAATGATAAGTATCCTGCCAGTAAGCAGGTCCCAATTGTTATGGATGCGATAATTTATCTTTTTCAATTTACAATACAACCATAAAAGGGGAATAAGAAAAGAATAAATAACAGAGGTGTTCTGCCGTTTGTCAATAAACACTTTCATTGATGAAAAATTGCTGCGCACAGATAGATTCTCGAACTGGTCAACTGTTTTGCCCGACAAATGCTGCAAACCATCGTTTCTGGCATGGTCAAGAGGCCCGAATGAATAATAAAATCCGGAAAAAAGATATCTTACGCGTGATTTTAACGAAAGAATATTCGGTGTGGAAATGATCAGCATACCGCCTGGTTTAAGGATGCGGTTACACTCCCTGAAAAAAACAGAATGATCGTGTATATGTTCCATCACTTCAATGGCAATAACCATATCGAACAACTCCGTATCGTATGGTAAATCTTTGGTTATGTCAACCTGAAGGCATGATACTTTATCAAAATAAAAATTCTCAGGAAAGAAATCATTGGCTGATACATCATAGCCGTCATTATAGAGCTTTCTTGTAAAAGCGCCGTGACCTGCACCAACCTCGAGTATTTTGGGTTTATTATATTTCCCGGCCAAATCTTTGAAGATTTTATAAAAACTTTCATGAATGCCCGGAATGGCTATTGGTTTTATATCATTCATTGAAATAAAAAAATATTAAGGTTTCACTGTTTCATCGGGCTCTTTGCCTATCTCGTTGTATAATTGTCGTCTCACGGCTTTATCGGCGGACAATATTTTATGTGCTTCGTCGGCAACTGTTTTTGCATATTCGCGGGGTACGCAGATTACACCATCACCATCGGCAACAATTATATCACCCGGGTTGATAAGCACACCGCCCACGGTAACCGGTTTGTTAAACGATTCAAGTTCGTTCCGCCCCGGCCTGATACCCCTGCCCCGGTTTTCGTGATCGAGGTACACCGGTATCCTCTGTTTAATAATTTCATCTGTGTCCCTGATTCCGCCATTGGAAACAATCCCCCTTGCACCTTTTTTAATATAATTAAGGCTATTGGCCGAGCCCACCGATCCCGTATCACCATCGCCCTGCACATCAAGTACAACCACTGTGCCCGGTTTAATAAGGTCTGCCCAGGGTTCGGGTGAGTACCTGTTATACCACTCGCCCTCCCACTGTTTAAATTCTTCGGGTGTCATCGGGTTTTTTATCACTTTATTGGTAGGTACATACCTGGCCGTGAGCGCTAACCCGCAAAACCAGTGATCGAAATTTTCAGTATCTTTCCACAGTGCTTCAATCTTCTGGTCGAGCAACCCTGCATCACGTAAACCTGCCATATCCATGCCGTCTGAAACATCAGCCACCCGAAGCCCCTGGTATAACCTTAGAATTTCTTCATCGGTAAGCAAAGGTTTTTCCTGTGCATTTAAATATAGTCCCGACGATATAATAGCAAACAGAATAATTATCTTTTTCATCGTTATAGTATTTATTCAGATATTGTTAAAGTTCAATGATCAATTCCTGAAACGGTCTTTTGGGAACAAAATGTGTTCCGTTGGAATCCCTCCAGTATTCGATATTTCCTGAATCATCGGTTTCTTCGGTCACAACTTTTTCAACCGGTTTTCCCAGGGCAATGACAAGCGGTATTTGAAATCTCTTGGGGATTTCAAGTTCTTTTCTTAACTGCAACCTGTCTATTGATCCAATCATACACCCTCCAAATCCCAAAGCAACAGCCCCGAGAAGAATGCTCTGCGCAGCAATGCCCACATCTATTTCAATGGTTTCGTGAATTTCGGTATCGCCTAAAATAATAATGTAAGCTACGGGACGCTCACCCTTTACAGGGCCTTCCCAATCTTTCAGGTAAAAAGCCCACTTAAGGCAGTTGAAGATTTTGGCATTAGTAGTCTCTTTAACAGAAATGGCAAACTTCAATCCCTGGATATTTCCGCTCGAAGCAGATGAATGAGCGAAGCCCACAAGCTTTTTCAGCACATCCAAATCTATTTTAATTTCTTCATCAAACCGACGAAAACTTCTTGTTGAAAAAACCAGTTCTTCAAAATTCATATTAAAAAAGATTGAATTCTTCAAATATAAAACAATTTGTTTACCGGCTTGTTACTTATTGCTAAAAAAACACACCTTGTCAAGCCGCCGTTCATATTACCATTGATAAAAAAATATTATTTGTAATGAATTAAAATAAGAGTGCTGTCATCACAACAGAAAATTGATAAATTTGCGATCATCTTCGGGCATCAATTAAGGTAATTGTAACCAAATAATATAACAATATATGAGTCTTTTTAAACCATTGGAAACGAAAGAAGAAAGTAAAAACATTAGTGGAAATGCCAAAGCATCGGAAAAAACCAGGTGCCTGATCATCGGGTCGGGGCCAGCGGGTTATACCGCTGCCATCTATGCAGCCAGGGCAAATTTGAGCCCCATTCTTTACGAAGGTCTGCAACCGGGAGGGCAGCTTACAACGACCACCGAGGTAGAGAATTTCCCCGGTTATCCTAACGGAATCACGGGCCCGGATATGATGCAGGAGTTAAAAGAGCAGGCCGAAAGGTTTGGTACGGATATACGCTGGGGCATCGCCACTGCTGTTGATTTTTCGTCACGGCCTTATAAGGTTACCATAGACGATGAAAAGGAAATCATTGCTGATGTTGTGATTATTGCAACCGGCGCCACTGCAAAGTACCTTGGCCTTGAATCAGAACAAAAATACATGGGATCGGGCGTTTCGGCATGTGCTACATGCGACGGTTTCTTTTATAAAGGCAAAGATGTGGCCGTGGTAGGCGGGGGCGATTCCGCCTGCGAAGAGGCGCTATACCTTGCCGGATTGTGCAGCAAAGTGTACCTGATTGTAAGAAAAGACTACCTCCGCGCATCGAAAATTATGCAGGAGAGGGTCTTTAACCACCCGAAAATAGAAGTATTGTTCGAACGCAATACCAAAGAACTGAGGGGTGAAAAGGTGGTACAGGAAGCTGTTCTTATTAAAAAAGAGGGGACACCTGAAGAAACTGAAGAGGTTATTAAAATAGACGGATTTTTCCTTGCCATAGGACATACACCCAACTCGCAAATCTTTAAGGATTACCTTGAAACAAACGAAACAGGATATATAAAAACCATTCCGGGCACATCAAAAACCAAACTGCCCGGCATTTTTGCCTGCGGCGATGTGCAGGACCCTGTCTACCGCCAGGCAGTTACAGCAGCAGGTTCGGGTTGTATGGCTGCCATTGATGCCGAAAGGTACCTTGCAGAACACGGGTTATGATTTTTAATGAATTGTTTTTAAATACCTAAATCAAATGATTATGAAACCAAATCAAAAATCGCTGACGGCAATAATTTTGCTTGCTGTCCTGGTTCTTCTTCTTACCGGTTGCGCGAACCACGAGAACGTGGAAGCATGTCTCGAAGGCTACAAATACCGTTTTTTGGGCGGGTTGTGGCATGGCATCATTGCCCCGATTGACCTTGTGATATCATTGTGGCGCGATGACGTAACCGTGTACGCCCAAAACAACAACGGCGCCTGGTACGCGCTGGGATTTATTCTCGGCAGCGGCGGATGGGGTATTCTTGGAGGCAAAGGCCTGGGGTGCAAAAAAAAGAAAAGGTATGAATCTTAGTAACGGATGACCAAAGAGCATTTTAACAAACGGGCCAGGGACTGGGACAGCGATCCGGCAAAAGTTGAGAGGGCCCGTATTATTGCACAGGAAATTGACAATTTCATTCACCCCGAAGGAAAACTGAATGCCTTTGAATTCGGTTGTGGAACCGGATTGCTCAGCTATTTCCTACGGGATGCTTTCAAAAGCATTACGCTGGCTGATAATTCTGAAGGGATGATCGAAGTGCTGAAGGAAAAGATCGTAAAGGATTCTGTTACAAACTTCACCCCCCTGCTTACCGACCTTCTGCATGGCGATCCCCCACCCTGCTGCTTTGATGTGGTTTATACACTGATGACCCTGCACCACATTATGGATTTGGACAAAATATTCCGTATCTTTTACCATATGCTGAATAAGGGAGGATACCTGTGTATTGCCGACCTCGACACGGAAGACGGTACTTTTCACAACCCACAGCAAAATT
The DNA here is from genome assembly GCA_016936215.1 of Bacteroidales bacterium. Classification (GTDB taxonomy): domain Bacteria; phylum Bacteroidota; class Bacteroidia; order Bacteroidales; family UBA10428; genus JAFGPL01. The sequence goes on along the minus strand of JAFGPL010000071.1, from coordinate 3,919 downwards.
TCCAGGGACATCCTGGTTTTGACCGCAACGAAATCATGTCGCTTCTTTCAAAACACGGTTTCAGGGTGGAACTATACAAAATCTGCACAGAGATTGAGAAAACAGTAGATGGAAAGCAGAGGAAATACCCGGTATTCCTGTTAATCGGGGTAAAGTAAGAGAATAGAACACGGATGACACGGATGCAACAGATATTCACAGATTAGTGTAAATCCGTCCAATCCGTGTTATCTGTGTGCCATTTTTAATTAACAATTCATGAGCGGGTTATTACATAAAGACCTTTCAAACAAAATAATAAACTGCTTTTATACTGTGTATAATACACTTGGCTTTGGCTTTCTTGAAAAGGTATATGAAAATGCCTTGTTTTTTCCTAAAATTTCTCCAATATTATTGAATGGTGAATGCTTTACCATCTCATGAAAATTCCCATGTCAAATTCAAATCTTGAGTAATTATGTTTTGGCGATTTTACGTCTACATTTATAATGTTTTCCATAGTCCACTCTTGTAGAGTGCGCAAATAATCTATACTTCTGTTGGCATGGTAATAACCTGAATTCAGCAAAATACCTAAAGAAACCTGTTTAATTTTAAAAGCGCGTAACCTTAACTCAATTTTTGGCTGAATATAGGGTTGAAATGTAGTTTTTGTTTCGTAATGATACCTCAGTCGTTCATTGGAAAGTTTCTTTTTATGATAAAACGTAGTTTCTTCTTTCATCAATGAAGACAGACCAAAATCGCATTTTACCAGAAGTTTTATCAGATCACCATCAATTGGTTTAAGTGCAGGGGAGAGGTAAAACCCCAGATCGTAAGTTGTAAATTGCTGCACATTGTCATCCACCAGGTAATAACCGGTAAAGGTTTGCATATGGTAATTTTCAAAATACGTGATATAATTCTTGTTGAGCATTGAACCAACACCGATGCCTAACCAGGGTTTTAAAAAATAATGCACTGAAAAATCATAATTGTCCGGTATTATGTCATCCATCAGGATTAATTTAATGTCGGCAGTCATTTTTGAGAAGAAGTCGAACTTGTATCCAAGCTTTACGATAATAAAGTCTGTATATTCAGGGTCGGTATCAAAATAGTTTATGAAATCAAGATTTTCACCTGGCAGGAATTTTTCGATATCGAGTTCTCCAGCCCCTATGGTAAATGAGAATTCCTGATTTTTAAAATTAGGGTTTTGGGCTAACAGACTAAAGCTTATCAAAAGAAGGACTATATACACAAGAAACTTCATATTTCAGGATTCTATGATTGAAAATACTGAAGTAGTAAACAAAAGCTCATCTCCGTTTTCTAATGTAACAACAATATCAAACCGGGCTGTTGTGTTTTTTACAGATGTTTTGAGTATAAGAACGATGGAGCTGTTTTCGTAATTTTGAATTCCGTTTAACCATGAAACTGCATGTTCTATATTATGGTACATTACAAAGTTATCACTTGAAGAAGATAAAATGTGCCCGGATATATCATCTCCTGCTTTTATGGAGTCATTGATATCAAGAAGGGTTGTTACTTTAATACCGGTAACTTTAATCCGGGGAATAAAAGCCGGGCTGATATCATCGGCCCGTACAGCCCAGAAAGAAAACGCCTGTAAGGCATTTGACAAGTATGAAACTGCATAAAACATAGAGGTATCGGACAGGGTAAGTTTCAAGGCAACGGCATCAGAATAAAATGTGTCGGTTGTGTTATAATAATCCATAAACCTGCCGCTGTTATCAATTCCTTCGACACGAATATGGTTATAGTTTATTTCAATCAGGCTTTGTGAATAGGGTGAACAACTAAAAAACAGCTTAAATCCAAAGCCCATGGCAAGTATAATTATTACTTTCGGGAAGACAGGTTTTATTTTTTCTTTCTTTTTTAAATACATGCAATCAGTGTTATAAAATGCCGGGGATTTTCCCCTCATGCTTTTTTCAGGCCAATTTACAAACATTTTCACAGAATACAATTGATACTTCAACGAACTACCTATACTTCGAGAACAGCGGATAGATAAAAACGACTAACCGGCAGGAAGTATTAAAGGAGGTGATTGTAATTTTGAGTAATACTTTAAATCCGCAAGTTAAATAGTAAATAATTGGCAATAAACACCCTTCGACCTCGCTGCTAATGACACGATGGGAATAGCCTTCGACAGCGCTCAGGCTGACAAAAGTGTCAACTAATTATTAAATAGCGGTTTAGCACTATCAAGGTCTCAGGGTGACTGTCAGGCTGAGCGTCTGCCCGCCGCACTGCTAAGGCAGGCAAGTAGTCGAAGCCTAATTGGAAAATGAAAATTAACTTGCGGATTTAAGGTAATATAAATTTTTACTGGTTAAATTTTCTTTGAAGATAATCAATGGTAGCTTTCATCAATCTTTTAAGTGTTTCTATGTTGATGTCTGAAAGCTTTTTTACGTAAATGCATGCCTTTCCTATTTTATATTTGCCCAAATCCTTTAAAAGGTATTCATGCTCTTTTTCGCCCGTGTAAACATAGAGTGAAATAGCGGCCTTTCTCGGTGAAAAGCCAACCAGCGGCCAGTCTCCTTCCTGGCTGCTCCTCTCTGATTTATAATGGTAATTTCCAAATCCAACAATAGAAGGCCCCCAAATTTTTGGCTCATAACCGGTAAAGTCCTGCATCAGTTTTAACAACTCAAAACTGTCTTTTCTTTTTTGTTCACTGTCGGTGAAAGTGTTGATGAAACCGGCCACATCTGCCTCGTTTTGTTTGGTTTTCAGTTCTGCCATGGTAAAAGTTTTTTGATGGTTTTTATATATATCAAAATTATTGCCCTGAAGTTTGATATCTCAACCTAAGCCTTCCAATTGGCGAATTTTTCAGGAAATCTTTGATGCAGGATTTTTTTCCGGCAAGATGCAGGCAGGACATCAAAGCAGGTTTCTGTGCAGGCGTTGCGTTTAAACTTAACGCATGGGGCAGGTAAAGTCAAAATTTATATGTTAACTGCACCCTGCCATTATATAAGACAGGCCACATCCATCCGCAGCTTTCAACCAACGGGTCTCTATTAATATCTGCAACCAGATTAAGTGCAGGCCCTATTTCCATGTCCAATCCAATACGCTTTGTAATCGGTATGGTTTTCCCTATATTTAATCCCAACGATACAATTTCCCACCTATTATTATCCGGTCCTTGCTTCCAATACATTAATTGCTGGTTGAAATACCATCCCCCTACATTCTGTCTGTTCAGATTTCCAAAATAAAGGGTGTTTTCAATATAGATATTTATATGATTATTGTTTTCTAACGGGGGTATATTCAGATGGCTACCTGCTCCTATTCCGGCTTTTAGTTTCCCGGTATAAAAATAATTAAGTCCGATGTTAAAACCCTGATAATAACCGTAACCAATTTTTGATTCAAATTTGTTTTTATGCTCTTGTCCTTTACAAGAAAGCTGTACAATAATAATTGCCAATAATATCAAAATTTGCTTTTTCATCAGGAGTCTTGTGTATTAATTTTTGTACTGCAAAAATCTTATTTATGTTTAATGGATGAAAAAAAAGTTGTTCAGGTTGCTTCACCCTGAACTTACCTTATGGGAAACCGGAATGCATAGTTGATTTTTTATTATGGAACTTGCCCTTATTTAAGTGCCAAAAAAAAATAGTAATGCTTGCGTACAACCCTTGAAATACTTACTGAAACGGCAATTATTTATAGTGCGTGTTGAACTAAACCGACCTATTGGTCGGTGGTTTTAAAGATCGGCCAAAAATTAGTACCATTGCATTCAATCTTTTAATAATTATCGTCATGACAAATTTAAATAAATGGGGTATCCAGTCAACGCCCGTGATTTTCATTTATAATTTTATCATATGTCACAGGTTCTGTAATAACAGCCTGTTCAAGT
>JAFGPL010000070.1 GCA_016936215.1 Bacteroidales bacterium | reverse complement strand
CAGCCCATCAGGCATTTTTTGGTTCCTTTTTTTTGCCGGAAAAAAAGGAACAAGAAAAAAGAAACTGCCACGGGACTTACTCAACCATAGCCCGATGATTATAATACAAAAAAATTAGAGGTAGGGATTACACTTTGTGGTCATGATCCATATTAAGTCCACAGACTTTTTGTTTGATCCATGTTTACCCCTGTCAGGGTTTCGAACCCTGACAGGGGTATGGTGTGCATCAATACGCATTATTAAACAGAAACTGTTAAAGCCCTGTTAGGAGCGGCAGAGATTATTCATTTTTTTACACCTCCTACCCTATCCTGCTGTAGTGTTTCATAAACTGCATACGTTCGTATAAGGCAGGGTTTGGTATGTTTTTATAACTCATCTTACCTTTAAACTGACCTATGGAAAAATAGCCTTTGCCTTGCATCCAGTTTTCAAGGTCTGTGAGCATGGTAGTGATGTAATCAATACCATTAAGGTAGAGCGTGGACACCACCTGCACCGCATCGGCACCTGCCAGGAGCTGTTTTATCATCGTGTTGCCGTAATGAATACCGGTAGAGGCAGCAAGGCTGCACTTCACCTTATCGCTCAGCAGTGCCATGTACCTCAGTGGTTTGACAAACTCATCAGGCGAACTGAACTTATTGGCCGCCATCACATAAAAGTAGTCAATATCAATATCGGGGCTGTAAAACCTGTTGAAGAGCACCATACCGGCCACCCCGGTTTCTGAAATGCGCACCAGTGTATGTGCAAGGTTTGTAAAACAGTTAGAAAGCTTCACCGCTACCGGGATGCTTGTTTTTTTAAGCACTTTCTTAATAATATTTATGGCGGTCTTCTCAAAATCTTTTTCTTTGCTGTCGGTCGGGTTTAAAAAAATATTCAGTTCGAGGGCATCGGCGCCTGCAGCCTGTATTTTTTCAGCAAAATCAACCCATTCTGAATCTGAGACACAGTTTATGCTGGCAATAATAGGGATGAGCGTTTCTTTCTTGGCTTTTTTTACCAGGTCGAGATAGTTGTTTAATGTCTCCTGTTTCGTATGAAGGTCAATATAATCGAGGGTTTCGGAGAGCTCGGTATAGATAAGGCTGTTTTTGGCCGCATCGTCGAGGTATTTTTTCACTTCGAGCAATATCTCCTCCTCGAAAATTGATTTCAGCACCACGGCGGCAGCGCCGGCTGTCTCCATCTTTTTAATATTCTCAACAGATGATGTTAACTCGCAGCTACCCACGATGACAGGGTTCTTAAGCGTCAGTCCCAAATATTTGGTTGATAGGTCTGCCATAGCTGTATTTTTTTAAGGTTAATTTCCTGGTTTGGTTTTACTTTTAATATATGCATGCATCCCGGCTGCAGCTTTTCTGCCATCGCCCATAGCAAGGATAACAGTAGCGCCGCCCCTCACAATATCGCCACCCGCGAACAGTTCGGGCACCGATGACTGCATGGTATCGGAGTCCACTTCTATGGTACCCCATTTCGACATTTTAAGCCCCGGGAGGCTTTGCGGTATTAGCGGGTTAGGCGACACACCGATGCTCACGATTACCTGGTCCACTTCCACCTCGTATTCAGAGCCTTCAACGGGTACAGGCCTTCTGCGACCTGATGCATCGGGTTCTCCCAGTTCCATCTTCTGCAGCACCATTTTGTTTACATGCCCGTTTTTGTCTGCAAGGTATTTTACAGGGTTATTAAGGTTAAGAAATTCGATGCCCTCTTCGCGTGCATGATGAAGTTCTTCGAGCCTGGCCGGCATCTCTTCGAAAGAACGGCGATAAACGATCATGGCACGTTTGGCGCCAAGGCGTTTGGCAGTCCTCACCGAATCCATGGCGGTATTTCCGCCGCCAATTACTGCGACATTTTTGCCGTGGACTACCGGCGTATCATATTCCGGCTTTGCAGCCCCCATGAGGTTTACCCTTGTGAGGTATTCGTTGGATGAAAGAACGCCGATATAGTTTTCTCCCGGGATGTTCATAAAATTGGGTAAACCTGCACCGCTACCTACAAAAAATGCTTCAAACCCTTCCTGCTTTAAATCGTCGAAAGATGCTGTCTTTCCCACCACGAAGTTCTTAATGAATTTAACACCCATTTTCTTCAGGTTATCAATTTCAAAATCCACGATTTCGTTCGGGAGCCTGAATTCGGGGATGCCGTATTTCAAAACGCCACCCAGTTCGTGCAGGGCCTCAAACACAGTTACATTGTAACCAAAACCGGCAAGGTCTTTGGCAGCCGACAACCCGGCAGGGCCTGAGCCGATAACCGCCACCTTTATTCCGTTCTTTTCATTTATTTCGGGGACATATGCATTTCCTGTGTCTCTTTCAAAATCGGCGGCAAACCGTTCAAGGTTACCTATGGCTACAGGTTTCTTTCCAAGCTTTTCGGTGTAGAAACAACTTTTTTCGCATTGTGCTTCCTGCGGGCATACCCGACCGCAAACGGCAGGCAGCGCATTTGTTTCTTTGAGTGTGCGTGCAGCATCAAGAAAATTACCCGCCTCGATATGTTTGATAAACTCGGGAATGTTAATACCCACCGGGCATCCGGAAATACAAGTCGGGTTCACGCAATCAAGGCAGCGCTGGGCTTCCACTATTGCCATCTCCTTGGTAAGCCCGTTGTTAACCTCCATGTGGCCTTTTGCCCTTTCAAGCGGATCAACCTCGGGCATTTTCAACCTTTCTATATTCGTCCTTTCTTTGGCTTTTATCCCTTTTCTGAGGTTAACCCTCCATTCTGCTTCGCGACGACTTTTCAGATATTCTGCATCAAAACCGCTCATACTATCTATTTTTAATCACTTCAAGATACCTGCTATATGCTTCAATTTCCTGTTCTTTGTATGCCCCGAGTCGCATGAGGAGTTCATCGAAATCAACTTCGTGGGCATCGAATTCGGGACCATCCACGCATACAAATTTGGTCTTTCCCCCAACCGAAACCCTGCATGCGCCACACATTCCCGTTCCATCAACCATGATTGAATTCAGGCTTGCAATGGTAGGAATGCTGTACTTTTTTGTAAGCATGCTGGTGAATTTCATCATAATAGCCGGGCCAATGGTAATGGCAAGGTTTACTTTCTCCCTGTTGATGACCTCCTCCATCCCGTTTGTCACGAGGCCTTTGGTGCCATAGCTGCCGTCATCGGTCATGATGATTACTTCGTCGGAATGCGCACGGATTTCTTTTTCGAGGATCAGCAATTCTCTGTTACGCGCAGCCAATACAGTAATGATCCTGTTACCCGCATCATGCATGGCCTCAACGATAGGAAGCAACGGGGCAATGCCAACACCTCCTCCGGCGCATAAAACCGTGCCCACATTTTCGATTTTGGTTGCATGCCCAAGGGGGCCTACCAGGTCGGTCACTTCATCACCTTCATTCATCATTGAGAGCTTATGGCTTGTAACCCCCACCCTCTGAATAATCAGGGTGATGGTGCCTTTATCGGGATTAGCCTGCGAGATGGTAAGCGGAATGCGCTCCCCCTCTTTTCCAATCTTCACAATAACAAAGTGCCCTGCCTTGCGTTTCTTTGCAATAAGGGGGGCTTCAAGTTCAAGCTTCACAACATTCTCAGAGAGAAACTCTTTCGTAACTATCCTGCTCATATAACTACATTTTTCAACGAGCGCTGAAAATAGTCACTATTCTTCAGAAAAGAAAATAAAATTTCAAATTAAGTGTTTTCTTTAGGTAAATGACGTATTTTTATTTTTTCAAGTAAAGAATACTCAAAGAATCAATGAAAACAGCACTTCTGGCGATTTTAATTTTTTTGCACCCTGGATGCAGACAGCATCATCCCTTAAATATTCTTGCCATAGGCGATTCAAACGGCGCCAGTCCCATAGGCTGGGTTTACCAGTTAAAAGAAGCCCATCCCGGAAACAGTTATTTCAACTGCTCGACAGGGGGCAATACCATTGGTTTTGACAATCTGGGCAAAAAGTCGCTGAATACCCTTGCCAACATCGAAAACTACCTTAGAAATGCTGAAGACAGCCTTAAAAAGCTTGATAAAATACTAATCATGCTGGGCACAAACGACTGCAAAGCAGTATTTGATACTCTTCAACATGAAGTGCCCGTTAACCTCGATAAACTCATTTACTATGTTAAAAACTACCCGTATAAATCGGGAACATCACCGGAAATTATTCTGATAAGCCCCCCTCCCATAGGGAATGACTCGATCTTGCTTCCAAAGTATTTCGGGGGAATGGAAAGACTTCAGAAATTGCTGCCGCATTACCGGGACATTGCCAAAAAGTATGGTTGCAGGTATATTGACATCTTTAACCCGCTTAAAGAAGATTTTCTGGAATTAACCGAAGATGGTATCCACCTGAATGAAGCCGGTTATAAAAAAGCTGCCGTCATTATCGGCCAATACCTTGAATAATAACATTTATACCAGGATGAATGAAACTTCCATGACAAAATAATCACTATTATCATAATTAATAATCATTATATTATTATGGTAAGTTACACCTGTCCGCCTCCGCCTCAGGCGGATATGGCAGGCGGGCCTGTCTGCCGGATAAGTCCTGAAAAGGTGGGCCTGACCCATAAAAATCAGAAAATACACAGAAATGAAAATAATTGACAAAGAAATCCTTGCTATTGACACTCCCCGTGTGATGGCAGATTATGATATTATGCTTGCCAATATACAAATGGTTCATAACCATGCCAGGCGTTATATGATTGACATTAAACCGCACGTGAAATCGCACAAATGCCTTGACATCGCGCGTATTCAGCTTGATGAGGGGGCTATTGGCCTAACGGCAGCCAAATGTGATGAGGCAGCGGTATTTTTTAACGGGATGTGTAAATCATTTACCATTGCTTATCCGCTTGTTGAGCATCATAAAATTCAGCGAATCCTCAGCAGCACAAAGCAGTTCGGTCTTGATATGAGCCTGATTGTTGACAGTGAAGAAGGATTTGAGGCCATTGCCCTGATGGCTGAACGACAAAATGTAAAAGTTAAAATATACCTCAAAATTGATGTGGGGTTGAAAAGGTGCGGGTTGCCTGCCGACGACCAACGGATACTGAAACTCTCAAAAAAGATACTTGAGCATAAACAGCTTGAGCTCACAGGATTGATATCACACGCAGGACACGTATACCGGGCGAAAAATATCCAGGAGGTAATAAAAATAGCACAGGAAGAGTTGAAAATCCTTTTTAGCGTACGAAAATTATTGCTGGATTTTGATATTGAGACCAGGAGGATATCCATAGGTGCCACACCGACTTTACTTACGGGTATTGATTTACAAGGCATCTCTGAAATCAGACCAGGGAATTATATTTTTCTTGACAGGCTCTCATGGAAGCTTGGGCTGATAGCCCCTGAGCAGATAGCGCTAACAGTAATGGCAACAGTAGTAAGCAAGAATAAAAGCTATTTCATCGTTGATGCCGGTTCAAAGGTATTATCGTCAGACACCGGGGCACACGCATCAAAAATACTTGAAGGGTACGGACTGGCATACCCAGCGGAAAAATATCTCGAAGAAGATTACAGGATGAAGATTACCGCCCTTTCGGAAGAACATGGTTTTGTCTCCCGGTCAGGATTTGACCTACCCATCGGAAGCAGGGTGCGCATTATCCCAAACCATGCATGCCCTGTGGTTAACCTTACCGATTCGATGGTAGTGCATCAAAAAGGTATGATCAAAAATGTATGGAAAGTTCATGCACGCGGAAAGGTTTTGTAATCAGTCTATTGTCTTTCCACTTCATTTTTAAGTTCAAAAAGTGTTTTTTTAAGGCCATCGGAAAGGGTTTTCTGAAGCAGTGAGGCACCAAAACCGGTCATACTCTCACTAACCTTTACCCTTGTTTCCGAACCGTTTTGAACAAATTCCCAGTTGTGAACGGCAGAAATCCATAACATCCTGCCGGTCCAGCCAAACCCTGAAAAAGGGACTACAGTATGAAGCCGTGAAATAATTTTCATACCACCGGCTTTCCATCTGAAAGTCTTTCCCTCTTCAGGCAGACCTTCTATTTGGGTAGTATTTACTGATGTTTGCCACAAGGGCCATTTCCTGATATCTGAAAGTACCAAAAAAACCTTTTCTGCCGGGGCATTGATTAATACTTCGTCAGTAGCGAAAGCCTTTGCATTTTTATCAACCTGAATATTCATAGGTGGCAGGTTTAATTAAAAACGATGAATCCAAATTTTAACTTGCGGTTTTTAGTCTGCTTTGCTGTTCTTCCACCTTTTTTTCAAGCATTTCGGTAGTCAGCGATTTTGGCCTTTCAAGAGGATAAAGCAAGGCCCTGTCCCAGATAATGTTTGCACATATACCTATAGACCTGCCTATGCCGAAAAGCACGGTATAAAAATCATATTTATCAACACCATAGTGCCATTGGATTACCCCCGACTGTGCATCAACATTCGGCCAGGGATTTTTTGCCTTGCCCTGTTCCTTTAGCACATCGGGTACGATTCTGTAAAGCATGTCAACATATTTAAAAAGGTGGTCATCGGCAAGATGTTTAAGGCTAAATTCCCTCTGTATAAGATAACGCGGATCGGTCTTACGCAAAACGGCATGGCCGAAACCGGGGATCACCTGGCCGGCGTTAAGGGTATCCCAGACAAATTGCCGCAGCTCATCTTCTTTAGGCATTTTGCCATCCATACGTGCATCGAGTTCCTGCAGCCACCTGAGTACCTCCTGGTTGGCAAGGCCGTGCAAAGGGCCTGCCAGGCCGTTGATCATGGCCGAAATGGCAAGATAGATATCAGACAGCGAGCTGGCCACGAGGTGCCCCGTGTGGGCGCTTACATTCCCGCTTTCGTGGTCGGCATGTATGATAAAATGCATCCGTGAAACATCGTCGTATGGCTTGCGTATGCCCATCATCCTGGCAAAATTGCTGCCAAAATCAAGGTTGGGATCGGACTGTATGCGTTTTCCGTCACGGTATAGTTTTGCATAAATATATGAGCCTATTTCGGGCAGTTTGGCCAACAGGTTGAGGGCATCCTCGTATGTCGGGTCCCAGTAATCGAGCTTGTTCATCCCCGCCTGGTATTTTCTTGTAAAAAACGATTCACGGTGCATGGTAAGTATGGCCGTGGAAAAAATGGCCATGGGATGACTACAGCATGGAAATGCGTCAATTACCTCATAGACATACCGTGGAAGTATTCTTCGTTTCCTGAATTCGTCAAGTGTATCGGCAACTTCAGCCTCTGTTGGTATATCACCCGTGAGCAGGAGATAAAAGACCCCTTCGACATAAGGTATTTCAGACCCTTTGGGCCTGGGAAGTTCTTTAAACAGCTCCGGCAATGTATGCCCCCGGTACCTGATGCCTTCTTCAGGATCGAGATAAGATATATCCGTGACAAGGCTTTTAAGCCCGCGCATACCTCCTAACACTTTACCAATGGTTACTTCATCAATCACCACATCTGAATAATTATCGAGCAACCTTTGTGTACGGGGTCTCCATTCCTGAATCTTCTGGTACAGTTTTTCCTTAAGTCCGGTCATCTTGTTTAAATTAATTGTTTGATAATTAAACACACTTATACCCGACTTGTTTAATTTGATGTAAAAAAAAAGGCTGTCTTCGTTGAGGACAGCCTTTGTCGTTATTCATATTATTCAACTATTTTGTATACCCGTATATCGCTACATCGCCAAGTTCTTCTTCAATGCGCAGCAGTTGGTTGTATTTTGCCATCCTGTCTGAGCGGCTCAGCGATCCGGTTTTAATCTGGCCTGAATTGGTTGCAACGGCAATATCGGCAATGGTTGAATCTTCTGTTTCACCCGAGCGGTGAGAGGTAACAGTAGTATAACCTGCGCGATGTGCCATTTCAATTGCATCGAGGGTTTCGGTAAGGGTACCTATCTGGTTCACCTTTATCAGTATAGAGTTTGCACAGCCCATTTCGATACCTTTCTTAAGGAATTCAACATTTGTAACGAAAACATCGTCGCCAACCACCTGACATTTTTTACCAATTTTTTCAGTCATAAGTTTCCAGCCGTTCCAGTCGTTTTCAGACATACCATCTTCGATCGAGTCAATTGGATACTTATTCAAAAGTTCATCGAGGTATGCAGCCTGTTCTTCAGAAGACCTAACAGCACCTTTGTCACCTTCAAACTTTTTATAGTTATACTTTCCATCTTCATAGAATTCAGAAGCTGCACAATCGAGTGCGATAGCAACATCACCGCCTTCTGATTTTCTTCCGGGTTTGTAACCTGCTTCTTTAATTGCTTTAATGATAGATTCGAGGGCATCTTCTGTTCCGTTAAGTTTTGGTGCAAAACCGCCTTCGTCGCCAACAGCGGTGCTAAGGCCGCGTTCTTTCAATACTTTTTTCAGTGCATGGAACACTTCGGCACCCATCCTTAATCCTTCCCTGAAGTTGGGAGCGCCAACAGGACGTATCATAAATTCCTGGAATGCGATAGGAGCATCGGAATGTGAACCCCCGTTGATAATGTTCATCATGGGTACCGGAAGGACTTTTGCATTGGTACCGCCGATATACCTGTACAAAGGCATGTCGTGATACTGGGCAGCTGCTTTGGCAACCGCGAGCGAAACACCAAGAATTGCGTTGGCGCCAAGTTTACTTTTTGTTTTTGTGCCGTCGAGCTTCAGCATTTTTTTGTCAATAGCTACCTGGTCGAGGGCATTCATGCCGATAACCTCTTTGCTTATGATTTTGTTTACGTTATCAACAGCTTTTAACACTCCTTTGCCCAGATAACGTTTTTTGTCGCCATCCCTTAATTCCAGCGCTTCGTTTTCGCCGGTGGAAGCGCCAGAAGGAACTGCTGCCACACCAACAAAACCGCTGGCAAGGGTAACTTCAACTTCAATTGTAGGATTTCCTCTTGAATCGAGTATTTCGCGTGCGTGAACATTAATTATTTGTCCCATAGTTTTAATTTTTATATTAAGATTATGCTTATTACCAAAAATGAAAAGGGACAAAGAAGCGAATTCTTCATCCCTTTCCAGATATTTAAATTATTACCATTACAATGGTTTTTTTATTCCTTTTTTCCTTCTTCGGGGTTTTCATTTGTCGGTTCTGCCTCACTTGCTGATGCATCAGATGATTCGGCTGACTGTTCAGCTTCAGCAACAACTTCTTCGGTGGTTTCACCGGCAGGTGCTGTCTCAACTTCGGCTTCGGCTGCAGGAGTTCCGGCTTTTACTTTTTCTTCAGCGGCTGTTTTTTTGGCCACTGTGGTTTCAGCTTCTTCTTTCTTCTTGCCCGAACCTCTTCTTCTGCGCTTACCGGCCTTGCCCGCGGCATCGGATTTGGCACCCAGCAGGTTTTCGTTGTAGTCAACCAGCTCGATGTAACACATGTCTGCGCTATCGCCTACACGGGTTCCAATTTTCAGAATCCTGGTATAACCACCCGGTCTTTCCATTATCTTCGGGGAAACTTCCCTGAACAGTTCGGTAACTGCCTCTTTATTCTGCAGATAACTAAAAACCACCCTCCTGGAGTGGGTTGAATCCTCTTTAGATTTGGTTAACAAGGGTTCAACATAAATACGCAATGCCCTTGCTTTCGCAACTGTTGTTTTAATTCTCTTATGCATTATAAGCGATGTTGCCATATTGGCAAGCATGGCTTTTCTATGACTGCTTGTTCTTCCTAAATGATTTACTTTCCTGTTGTGTCGCATCTCAATTCAATATTTTTATCCCTTCACAGGTTTCTTGTTGAGCAATATTATGTTTATTCTTTATCGAGTTTGTATTTCGAAACTTCCATACCGAAAGACAGGTTCATGCCCTCAAGCAATTCGTCAAGTTCGGTGAGCGATTTCTTGCCGAAATTCCTGAATTTCAACAAATCGTTTTTGTTAAATTTAACAAGGTCACCGAGTGTTTCAACTTCAGCAGCTTTAAGGCAGTTAAGCGCCCTGACGGAAAGGTCAAGGTCAACCAGCTTGGTTTTAAGCAGTTGCCTCATATGCAGTATTTCCTCATCAAACTCCTCGTTGGTAGATGATTCATCTGCATCGAGGGTTATCTTTTCGTCTGAGAACAACATAAAATGATAGATCAATATTTTTGCTGCTTCTTTCAATGCATCTTTTGGATGTATTGACCCGTCGGTTAAAATTTCGAAGACTAATTTTTCGTAGTCGGTTTTTTGTTCTACCCTGTAATTCTCAACAGAGTATTTCACGTTTTTTACAGGTGTAAAAATTGAATCAATCGGAATAACGCCAAACTCTGCATCGAGAGGTTTGTTTTCTTCTGCAGGGACATAACCACGCCCTTTGTTAACAGTTATTTCGATAATAAATTCAACATCGGATTCCATATGACAGATTTCAAGATCGGGGTTAAGTACTTCGAACCCGCTGAGAAACCTGTTGAGATCGCCGGCTTTAAAAACTTCCTGGCCTGATATTTTAGCCATAATCCGTTCGTCGCGAATATCCTCTATCAGTTTCTTAAACCTTATTTGCTTCAGGTTGAGGATAATTTCGGTTACATCTTCGATAACACCGGTAATTGTTGAGAATTCATGCTCAACATTGTCAATCTTGATAGTGGTTATAGCGTAACCCTCCAAAGATGACAGTAAGATTCTCCGAAGGGCATTACCAACAGTGATGCCATAACCGGGTTCCAAGGGACGAAATTCGAATTTACCGAATTTATTGTCCGATTCTATCATTATGACTTTATCGGGTTTCTGGAATGTTAAAATTGCCATAAAATTCAGATATTATGATTATTTAGAATACAATTCAACTATAAGTTGTTCCCTGATGTTTTCAGGGATATCATCACGTTCCGGTAAATTCAATACTTTTCCGGTCATAAGGCTTGAATCCCATTCCAGCCAAGGAGTGCCGGTTCTTCTTCCAGTAAGTGATTCTGTAATCACTTCGAGCGATTTTGACCTTTCCCTGACGCCGATAATATCGCCCGGGCGCAAATTCATAGAGGGGACATTCACAACATCACCGTTGACAGTGATATGCCTGTGTGTAACAAGTTGCCTTGCAGCCCTTCTCGATGGTGCAATACCGAGCCGGTAAACAACATTATCGAGTCTTGTTTCAAGAAGCTGCAACAGTACAACACCGGTAACCCCTTTTGTCCGCTGAGCCTTATCAAAAAGGTTTTTAAACTGTTTTTCAAGGACACCGTAGGTATATTTGGCTTTTTGTTTTTCTTTAAGCTGTAAACCGTATTCAGATAATTTTCTCCGTTTTTTGTTCAGTCCGTGCTGTCCCGGAGGAAAGTTTTTCTTTTCAAAATATTTATCAGCACCATAAATCGGATCCCCGAATTTTCTTGCAATCTTGGTAGTTGGTCCTGTGTATCTAGCCATTTATAATATATTTTATACTAATTAATTCAAGTTTGTAATTATACCCTTCTTCTTGCTGCCGGTCTGCACCCGTTATGAGGAAGCGGAGTAACATCAACGATTTCGGTTACTTCAATTCCCGAGGTGTGAATGGTCCTTATGGCGGACTCGCGTCCGGCACCGGGGCCCTTAACAAAAACCTTTACTTTTCTTAAGCCACTGTCGTAAGCCACCTTTGCACAATCGGCTGCTGCCATCTGCGCTGCATAAGGAGTATTTTTCTTAGAACCTTTAAAACCCATTTTTCCGGCCGATGCCCAGGAGATAACCTGTCCCTGGTTATTCGTAAGGGTAACAATAATATTATTGAATGAGGCATGTATATGCGCCTGACCTACCGGATCAACTTTTACGATTTTCTTTTTTGATGTTCCTGCTTTCTTTGCCATAGCTTAATTCTTATTTGGTAGCTTTCTTTTTATTTGCAACTGTTTTTTTCCTTCCTTTCCTGGTACGGGCATTATTTTTTGTGCTCTGTCCGCGTACAGGAAGCCCGATACGGTGCCTTACGCCCCTGTAGCAACCGATGTCCATCAGTCGTTTAATATTTAACTGTACCTGTGAACGAAGTTCTCCTTCAACCTTCAGGCCTTCGTTAATAATTTTCCTTATCATGCTGATTTGGTCGTCTGTCCAGTCTTTTACTTTGATATCACGGTCTATACCGGCTTTCTCAAGAATCCTCTGGGCAGTGCTGCGACCAACGCCGAAAATGTAGGTCAGGCCAATTTCTCCTCGTTTGTTTTTTGGTAAATCAACACCAACAATTCTTGCCATAGATAAATTTGTTTAAATGTTTTTTCAGATTTTAAATTTTATGCACCCTGTCTCTGTTTAAACTTAGGGTTCTTTTTGTTGATCACGTAAAGCCGTCCTTTTCTGCGGACAATTTTACAATCTGAACTTCTCTTTTTTACAGATGCCCTTACTTTCATGTCGAGTAAATATTTCTTATTTATACCTAAAAGTTATTCTTCCTTTTGTAAGATCATAGGGCGACATTTCAATTCTCACTTTGTCCCCCGGTAAGATCTTAATATAATGCATTCTCATTTTTCCTGAGATATGCGCTGTAATAATATGCCCGTTTTCCAGTTCAACCCTGAACATGGCATTGGACAATGCTTCTCTTATGACCCCGTCCTGTTCAATCGAAGGTTGTTTTGCCATTATATTGTTATTTGTGATGCAAATAAGCATTTTCAGCTTCTGCCTGCTCGATAAACTGAAATTCAGACAGTATGTCTGCTTTTCCTTTACCAATAGCTACAGCATGTTCGAAATGTGCCGATGGTTTGAAATCTGCTGTCCTGATCGTCCACCCGTCTTTCTCCTGGACAATTTCTTTTCGTCCAAGGTTAATCATCGGTTCGATGCAGATCACCATGCCTTTTTTGAGCATGATCCCTTTTCCTCGGCTGCCATAATTGGGTACTTCGGGTGCTTCGTGCAGGTTTTTACCTAATCCGTGGCCTACCATTTCACGTACCACAGAAAAACCTGCTTTTTCGCAATGGTTTTGTATGGCATACCCGAGGTCACCAAGCCTTTTGCCTTCAATGGCCATTTCGATTCCTTTGTACAGAGATTCTTTTGTAACCCTCAGTAATTCTGCAACTCTCTCATTTATATTGCCAATTGCAAAGGTATAAGCGCTATCGCCATAATACCCGTTAAGAATAACCCCGCAATCAACAGAAACGATGTCCCCTTCTTTAAGCATGCATTCTGATGGTATCCCGTGCACAACCTGAAAGTTTACCGAAGTACACAGTGTTTTCGGATATCCATTATAATGCAGAAACCCGGGGGTCCCTCCATGATCACGGATATATTCCTCTGCCAGTGTGTCGAGGCTTAAAGTTGAGATTCCCGGTTTAATCAGTTCGGCTATTGTAGCCAGAGTTTTAGAAACCAGTAAATTGCTTTGTCTGAGCAGTTCAATCTCTTCCTCTGTTTTTATAAGAATCATCAAAGAACGTATTTGGGGATTAAATGGCCGAAGCCACGCCACCGGCCCTTCCCTTTATTCTGCCGGATTTCATCAACCCGTCGTAATGTCTCATCAACAGGTGGCTTTCAATTTGCTGCAGGGTATCTAAGATAACACCTACCATAATCAGCAATGAAGTACCACCATAAAAATATGCGAAGCCTGTTGAAATCTTGGCCATCATAGCAAAAGCAGGCAAGATAGCAACCACGGCAAGAAAAAGCGATCCTGGCAGGGTGATTCTCGACATAATGGTATCGAGAAACTCTGCAGTTTTTCTCCCGGGTTTTATGCCGGGTATAAACCCTCCGTTTTTCTTCATATCCTCTGCCATTTGTGTTGGATTAATAGTAATGGCAGTGTAAAAATATGTAAAAAGAACTATCAGGAGTGCGCTGGTAAAATTATACCAAAATCCGGTAGGATTGGCAAATGCGGCAATAAAACCCGATGCATTCTCACTCATTGCAGCTTTTTGAGCAAAAGTAAGGGGCAGCATCACGATGGCCTGCGCAAAAATAATAGGCATAACTCCTGCAGCATTAACTTTAAGCGGAATGTATTGCCTTACCCCGCCGTATTGTTTGTTTCCAACGATTCGTTTGGCATACTGAACAGGGATACGCCTGGTACCCTGTACCAACAGGATACTGATAACAAATACGAGGAACAGGAATACGATTTCTACAAGGAACATAACAAGCCCGCCACCCGATTTTTCAAGCCTTGAAGTAAGTTCGGTAAGCAAAGAAAACGGGAAACGCGCGATAATACCAATCATAATGATAAGTGATATACCATTTCCGATTCCTTTATCGGTGATTCGTTCTCCAAGCCACATGATAAACATGGTACCCGAAGTAAGAATAGTTACCGAAAAGAACATTCTCCATACAGGATCGAGTGAAGGAACCCATGCGTTAGCAGGAATAATGCTAAGATAGCTGGGGGCCTGGATTAACAGTATAAGAATAGTTAAGTACCTTGTTATCTGGTTGATCCTTCTCCTTCCGCTTTCACCTTCTTTCTGCAGCCGCTGGAAATAAGGTACTGCAATACCTAATAACTGCACAACAATAGAGGCCGAGATATAAGGCATGATACCGAGGGCAAAAACCGAAGCCCTTGCAAAGGCACCACCAGAAAACATATCAAGGATACCTAATACCCCCTGTGTTTGAATATCCAGCAGGTTTGGGTCTACTGTGGGCAGTACGATATGCGAGCCAAGACGATAAATAAGCAGGATAAAAAAGGTATAGATTATCCTTGAGCGTAATTCCTCAATCTTGTAAATGTTTTTTAAGGTTTCAATGAAAGCTTTCATTCAATTAGATTTTTGTGGCAGTTCCCTGAATAGCTTCAATGGCGCTTAAAGCCGATTTTGAAAAAGCATGTGCTTTGACATCAAGCTTTGAGGTAAGCTTGCCATTTCCCAATATTTTTATTAAATCTCTTTTTGAGGCCAAACCTGCTTCGACAATAGTATCAACTGTTATAGAAGTTGATTTGGTTTTTTCTGCAAGTTCCTGAATGGTACCCAGGTTTATTCCTTTGTATTCTTTCTTATTGATATTTTTAAAACCAAATTTTGGAACCCTTCTCTGCAAAGGCATCTGACCACCTTCAAAGCCTATTTTGGTTTTATATCCTGAACGGGATTTTGCACCTTTATGGCCTCTTGTTGAGGTGCCGCCTTTTCCGGAGCCTTGTCCTCTACCTTTTCTTTTACTGGTTTTAACCGATCCCTTTGCAGGTTTTAATACACTTAAGTCCATGTTTACGAAATTATGCAATTTTATATATCTTCTACCGAAACCAAATGTTTAACTTTTCTTACCATACCGAGTATCTGGGGAGTTGCTTCCACCTCAACCGAAGAGTTCAGTTTGCCCAGTCCCAGGGCTTCTATGGTCCTCTTCTGTCTTTCGGTACCGTTGATTTTACTTTTTGTATATGTAATCTTTATTTTAGCCATCTTATTGATTTTTTTAACAGGTTACCCATTAAAAACTTTTGTAAGGTTTACGCCACGCTGCTGGGCAACGGTGAATGCGTCCCTGAGTTCGAGCAAAGCTTTAAAAGTTGCCTTCACCAGGTTGTGCGGGTTAGATGATCCTTTTGATTTAGCAAGTACATCTTTAATCCCAACACTTTCGAGCACAGCACGCATAGCACCTCCGGCTTTAACACCGGTACCGCTCGATGCGGGTTTCAGGAAAACCTGTGCACCGCCAAATTTGGCAATCTGTTCGTGAGGGATTGTACCATGAATTACAGGAACCTTAATCAGGTTTTTCTTGGCATCTTCCACTCCCTTGGCGATGGCTGTGGTTACTTCGTTGGCCTTGCCCAGGCCATACCCTACAATACCGTCTTCGTTTCCTACCACCACGATAGCTGAAAAACTGAAGGTCCTTCCGCCCTTGGTAACCTTGGTAACCCTCTGTAT
>JAFGPL010000069.1 GCA_016936215.1 Bacteroidales bacterium | reverse complement strand
ATCTGTAGTACACAAACCTGAACCCGAAAATGACAGAACCCTTATCAATCAAAAATTTTTGAGCGGATAGCTGCAAATTGGGTTAAAGACAGACACTAAATAATAATAGATATGAAAAATGAGGAATGACAATTGATTTGGGGTGATCTTCTATTTGATGAATATAAATGCTTTCCAAAAGTTTAGAACTTTTGACAGCTGTAAACGGAAAGTTATCCTCTCAGCAACAACGAACTATCCCCGTAACTCAGGAACCTGAAACCATTATCCAGCGCATAGTTGTATATTTCTCTCCATTTTTCACCTGTATAGGCAGCGATTAGCAGCAATAGGGTGCTCCCGGGTTGATGGAAATTGGTGATCATTCCTTTTTTTACAATTCTGAACTGGTAACCGGGTACAATAATAATTGCCGTAATAAAATTCAACTGCGTGAGTTGCCGTTTTAGCATCCATTGCTTTAAAATGCCCAGCGATTCTGAAAGTGATAAGTTGCCTTTCAAATCATAGCATTCCCACTGTCCGAGATAAAACATGTCATTCTCCGGCTCATAGCCCGAACCAAGTTTAACACCAAGCCAGTAAATACTTTCCAGTGAACGTACACTGGTAGTTCCAACGGCAATTGTTTTTTCAGCATATTCGCCCAGGGAATCCAATAAATCGGCACGCACAGACACTTCTTCCTCATGCATCACATGCTTTGAAACCTCGTCATGTTTAACAGGCTGAAAAGTTCCAGCGCCTACATGCAGTGTTAATTCCAACGTTTTTATCTGCTTTTTTTCCAGAGATTTAAAAACCCTGTCTGTGAAATGCAGTCCGGCTGTTGGTGCTGCCACCGACCCTTCTATCCTCGAATAAACAGTCTGATAATCGGTTAAATCAGACTTCTCAGCCTCACGGTTTAGATAAGGGGGAATGGGAATATGCCCTGCATGCTCAAGTATTTTAGAAAAGGGAATGTTGCTGTTATCCCAACTAAACCCCACCTGCCAGGAACCATCATCACCAACCTTTCGGATTTTCGAGGCAGTTAATACTACTTTCTGCCCGTTTATTTCAAGTTCTTTAGACAAGGTACCTGATTTCCATCTTTTGGCATTGCCAATGATACACTCCCACGCACAAATGCCTTTTGTCTGGAATATGAGTGCGTAATCTGCAGGTTCAAAAGGTCTTAGACAAAAAAGTTCAACCGTGGCCCCCGTAACTTTTTTAAAATACAGCCTGGCATATACCACTTTTGTATTGTTGAAAATAAGTATACTTTCCTCGGGAAGGTATTCCCCGATATTCATGAATTTATCCTGCTTTATGCCCTCTGAAGACCTGTACACAAGAAGATTTGACATGTCCCTTTCAGGAACCGGATATTTGGCAATCCTGTCTTCTGGTAACCCATACTGGTATTCACTTATTGCTATTTTGTCTGGTAATTTAAGCATTGCCGGTATAAAAGGAGCACAAAAATAACTAATTTTGTACGGATTAAAATTTAATGAATGAAATTTAAAACAGGGGATAAGGTTAAGTTTTTAAACGATTCGGGAGGCGGAGTGGTATCTGAAATCATTAATGAAAATCAGGTATTGATACTTACGGGTGATGGTTTTGAAATACCTGTTGCAGTGCGCGATCTTATAAAATCGGGCAATAATGCAGATTACGAAATTGAGAATATCCACTATAACAAAGAACCCGTAAAACGCGAAATAGAGAAGAAAAACAAACCCGCAGGCATTGAATCATTGTTACCTTTTGATGTGCCTAAAAATGCACCAAAAAACATAGCCCTGGGTTTTGTTCCTTCAGACCAGAACAATGCAGGAATAAGCGACATTAACCTGTACCTGGTAAACGATAGTCCATATGCATTGTCGTTTTTCATTGGTATCCAGGAAAATGTTTCATGGAAATACACCAAATCAGGTTATCTTGAGGCCGATACCAAAATTTTACTGGTTTCATTCAGCCAGTCTGATGTCAGTAAAATAAAAAATATGCACTTCCAGGCAGTTTTCCTTGCCAGGGGAAAATATTTTCCCCAGCCACCGGCAGATACGATTGTTTCTTTGTCCGAGGTAAGGTTTTACAAGGAAAATACTTTCAAAGAAAATGATTTCTTTGATGAAAAAGCACTGATTATCCCGGTAAGCGGCAATGATAAAGTAAAACTTGATCAGGAAAGTGCAGAACGGCTTGCACAGGCAATGACAGAAAAGAATGATACGACTGTTGAGAAAACAAATCAACAGGAAAGACAGAATGATATACTTGAAATTGACCTTCATATTGAAAAGATCTTTGAAAATCATGATGGCATGAGTGCCGGGGAAATTATTACCATGCAAATGAACAGGTTTTATACTGCCCTGGAGGAGGCCATGATAAACAAAGTACAAAAAATTGTTTTTATCCATGGCATTGGAAATGGAAAGCTTAAATATGAGTTACTTAAGGCACTTGATGAAAAATATCCTGACCTGAAATACCAGGATGCCTCTTTCAAGGAATATGGCTATGGAGCCACCATGGTATATTTGTCCTGAGTGCATGCCATTGAAAACTTTAACAAACATGAAAACAGCAGGCTGTTCTATCGCTCCTGTTGCCTGAAAAAGCGGGGTTCGCCTTCGCTAAAGCTTCGGCTGTATGCAGGGTT
>JAFGPL010000068.1 GCA_016936215.1 Bacteroidales bacterium | reverse complement strand
ATCTGTAGTACACAAACCTGAACCCGAAAATGACAGAACCCTTATCAATCAAAAATTTTTGAGCGGATAGCTGCAAATTGGGTTAAATCTACAGGTGATTATGCTGTTACGATCACCACGAGTAATGGTTGTACTGCATCTTCCGATACTATTTCTATTACAGTAAACCCCAGGCCTGATGCAAATATTTATGCTTCAGGGCCTACTTCTTTATGCCCGGGAGATTCGGTAAACCTCACTGCTTCATCAGGGTTTGGATATTTTTACTTATGGTCTACCGGTGAGACAACACAATCAATAACGATAGGTACCACCGGTATATACAATGTTAATGTTATCGATAACAATGGATGCTCTGCAATTTCAGCAGCGGTTACCGTAAATGTTGGTTATCTTGCTGAGGACATCAATATCAATGGCATTGTAGACGGATCAGACTACCTGCTGCTGGTTGGCAAATTCGGTTTGAATTGTACGTCCTGTCCCGAAGATATCAATCTCGACGGTGTTGTGGATGGATTTGATTACCTGATGCTTATTGGCAGATTTGGGGCATCATGTGGTTAAACAAACGGCACTGAAAATGTTTCCTTAAAATTGAATAAACAATATCTTAACGGTAACTACAGAGTTATTTAACCGTTATGAAACTTACTATGTAGTATATTTTTCATTATTTTATCAACAAGTTAAACGATTAAACAATACAATAAAAATGAAGACTTTATACCTGTCGATACTTTGCTTTTTATATGCAATTGCCCTCAAGGCGCAAGGACTTGATTCCATCGGGAAGCTCGATTCAATAGTTATGGAAACACACAAAGCTGCTTTAGATTCTATTATTATTGAAACCTATTATATTTCTGATGCTAATGATGCAACAGACCAGGATGGTGGAAACCTGCCGCAAGGCTCAATTACATACAGGGTTTATGCTGATATGAAACCGGGATATATACTTCAGGCCGTCTTTGCGCTTGAAGGCCATGAACTTTTAATCGGTAACCCCGGCGGTTTTTTTAACAATGCCGATAGGGGTGCAACATTTGGCGATGAAATAAGAACAACATCACTTGATGAAAACACCCTTGCATTAGACTCGTGGCTCACTATAGGGGCAGCAAGCGACCAACACCAGGGGGTGCTAAAATCAGACGACTGGGATGGTTCCATTGTTGGGGGAACAAATAATGATGGGGGAAGTGAAGGTATCGAAGGAGGTTTGTTGGTCAACAATGACCCTCTTGCAGGTATCCCTATCACGCAAGCCGATGGTATGGTGCCTGGCACTTCACTGGCGCTGCAGAACATAGGGGCTGATTTTGATGTGCCGTTCGGGTCAGAAAATTTTACCGGTAGTTTTTTAACATCTACGGGAATATATAATGTTAATGGCGGCGTTATAGGCCCCACGAACGAAAACAGGGTGTTGATCGGCCAGTTTACCGTAATAGGGGGCGATACCCTTAAACTTAAATTAAACCTGCAGTTAAAACTCACTGATTCGGTGCAGCGTTTCTGTTGTCATGATACCAGTTTACAATTTTACGACAGAAAATGTCCAAAAAATGGTATCCGCTATTTCCACACAACCGAACTCCCATCAATCCAATCTGAATCAGCTTACTTCTTTTCATTACCAGAACTGCTTATATTGAGTTTTGCCCCTTCACGGTTGTCATCAGTACAGAGAAACAAATTTGTAAACAATGGGCTTTGTAAAGTATTTCCGAACCCGGCCAAAGATATTATTATGATTGACCTTACTAAAGAACCCCTGGCCTCTTGTTCATATGTAATTTATGATATACTGGGCAAACCCATTATTTCAAATGAGTTTAAAAATTCTGAATGGGATGCTGTTATACCGGTAAATATTGCCCGGCTTAAAGGTGGAATATATTCGGTTAAGGTTGCCCTGGACGATGAATTCACTGTTGTACGGTTTATTAAAAATTAAAATTCCTTACTATAAATATTTTTCCCCCAATGAAGCTAATGTTTCTTTTTTGTTTGCTTTACGTTTTAAGCATTTCAGCCACAGCACAAGGAATTGAGGATATTTTCATTGAAGAATATTTTCAAACATCAACGATTTTAAAAAACAACCTTGACTCCATCCCTGCTGGCAGTGTTACTTACAGAATATATGCAGATTTAGCCCCCGGATATAAACTCCAGGCTGTATATGGTATTTCAGGCCATCCCCTTTTTTTTAAAACCACAACAACCTTTTTTAGCAGCAGAGTAGGGTCCAAGCTCGGCAACCGGATTAACAACAGCTCGTTGGAATTGGAATACGGAATGCTGGATACATGGCTTACCATAGGGGCTGCATCGCATACTCATATGGGTATCCCGAAAAAAGATGATCCGGACGGTTCAATTTTTGATATAATATCATTGAACAAAAAAGACGGCCTGATACCTGGCACCGTTTCCAAACCTAATGTCTATAACCTAACGCTTGATTTCTTCGACCGGCGTGATTCTTCAGAGTTTATTACCCATGACGGGGTAATATCTGTTGGTGCCGGTGTTTCAGGCCCTACAAAAGATAATATTGTCTTAGTGGCCCAGCTTACCACCAATGGCAAAATTTCATTTGAAATCAACCTTCAGGTTTTGAAGCCCAATGGCAGCGGTTATGAAAGGTACGTTGCAAGAAACCCCAAAGACAAAGAGGTCCTTTTTGAAAAACTAAGCTATAAACAATAAATACCAACCCAGCATGAAACATATTGACTCAAATAATAACAGGATGAAACAAATGCATTGCAATTTTATTTACAATCTTGAAAGAAGCACACGAAATCCCATAAAATGGGTTAAAAATAAATCGTGCTTTGGAAAATTAAATTACATGAGATATAAAACAGGCGTAATGGCATTGCTATTTTCGTTCTATTGTTTTTTTACATTTTCACAAGGACTTGAGGATATTATCGTTGAGAAAATACCTGTTACCCCCGGTGCTTTAGAGGCCGACACAGCCCTGCCTGAAGGCGCTGTTGCATACCGGGTATTTGTTGACATGGCCCCAGGTTACGGCATGCAAGCCGTCTTTGCACTTGCCACCCATGAAATGGTGCTTGAAACAACAACAAAATTTTATAATTATTATGATGGGGTTACCTTTGGGCGTACAATGCCCAACGGTGTTTTCAGGGATTCTGCAGGAAAATTTGATTCTTATATTACAGTTGACGGGGTAACAAATTCGAGGGTTGGGATACTCCTTGATGAAGATGTAACAGATGGCATAAAAGACGGATATACCACTGGAACGTCCCTGGTGCTTCAAACAATTGGCGATAATTTTGAAGTTCCGTTTGGAACAGAAAAATATCCGGGTAAATTTTCAACATTTTCCGGTATTTACAATGTAAACGGGGTTGAATTCGGCACTACACCTGCCAACAGGGTACTTATCGGCCAGTTTACCACCGATGGCGATTTTTCTTTTGAATTAAATATTCAGATTAAGGATACTGCCACCGGTAAAGGTGAAAGATATGTTGCAAGAAATCCCCAGCCTAATGAAATAATATATCGCAAGCTTATTTATCCATTCAATCCAGGCCCTGTGGTAAACATTACCTCGCCTGATGAAGGCGAAACTGTCACTACCGGGGACTCTGTTTTAATTGAGGCTGCAGCGACAGATGTTAACGGGGTGGCTTATGTTGAGTTTTTTATCAATAGTGTAAAAACCGTTAAAGACTCTTTGGCCCCTTATCAGTTCAAATGGAAAAGCGAGGAAGGCTTTATTAAAATATATGCAGTCGGATATGATAGTTTAGGGGCTAATGATACCTCTGGCGTGGTTAACATTACAGTTGGGGACATTGTACCCCCGGAAGTGGTTATTACATCACCTTCTGCAAATGATAAATATGTTGCAGGTACCCTTATAAATCTTTCAGCAGATGCTACTGATACAGATGGTACCATCTCAAAAGTTGAATTCCTGATAAACGGCACAGTTATTGGCGAAGACTCCTCATCCCCCTATTCTTTCAGTTGGTTATCAACCCCTGGGGCAAAGACAGTTTCCGCAATTGCCACAGATAATGTAGGCGCCAAAGACACTTCAGAAGTTATTAATATCATGATCTTAAAAGAGCCTGAAGTAAAAATCGAGAACCCTATCTCAAACTCAGGAATAATATATCTTAAAGGCCAGCCTATAAATATTCAGGCAACAGTAACCGATTCAGACGGGACTATACTGCTTGTAGAGTTTTTTATCAATAATAATAAAATCGGTGAAGATTATGCTTCACCTTACAGTTTTATCTGGTCGCCGTCTGAGACTTCTTCTTCTGTTGCTATTAAGGTAAAGGCTACAGACAGCGACAGCCTGAAAACTGAATCAGCTGTTTTCATATCTGTAAAAGCAAGCCCTGAAATCTCTCTCGAAGCGCCATTGGCAGATTCAACTTACAAAACAAATAATAACATTACTATTACAGCAAATGCTTCCGATCCTGACGGTTCTGTAGCTTTGGTTGAGTTTTATATTAACAACGCCAAGGTGGGCGAAGATAACTCAATCCCTTATGAACATAACTGGACCCCTACTCAACCGGGAAATTATAATATCAAGGCTGTGTCTACTGATAATGATAATATTTCTGATTCTTCAATGGTAGCGGTAAAAGTTCAAAACCCGGTTGGAATGCAGAATATTGAAAACAATGATGATATTCATATCTATCCGAACCCGGTGCAAGACAAGTTAAGTATTAAAATGAACGTTCAGGGGAATGAATCAGAGTTTTCTTACATGCTAACAGATATTCTTGGCAATGTTGTAAAAAATGGTGGGCTGGTTTACAAAAAACAGATCCTTGTCATAGATATGTCAGGGCTTTCAAAAGGAATTTATATTCTTAATTTAAAATCCGGCCATAACCTTGTCTTAGTAAAACGAATTATTAAAAATTAGAATTTCGATTGATAGCTTTAATTTAATAAATCTCCTTCTTTCATAAATTAAACGGAAGGGGATTTTTAGATAAAATACTGTATTCCGAAAGATTAAACCTTATTTAGATGAGAAAAACCTTTATTTTAACCTTTTTCGCCTTTCTGATAATTAACCATATTTTAGGGCAGGGGATTATAAGGGGGAAAATTTCTGATGTCAATGGCGAATTGGTTACTGGCGCCACTGTGGTTTTAAAATCAACCACAAACGGTGTAATTTCCGATTTTGACGGCAACTATTCAATAAAGATAAACGACAACCTGCCCCATACCCTTGTAATTTCTTTTGTAAGCTATGAGACCATAGAAGAAACAGTTACGCTAAACAATGGTGAGATACTAATAAAAGATTTTGTTTTAAGCCCTGTGAATTACCAGATAGAAGATGCAGTTATCATAGGCCGCGCCAAGAAATCGCGCGATATATACATGGAAAGGCTAAAAATGAAATCGGCTGAAAGCCTCGATTATATTTCATCACAAACGATAAAACAAACAGGCGACTCACATGTATCTGATGCTATTAAAAGAATTACAGGTGTATCAACAGCCGGCGGATATGTATTGGTAAGAGGGCTGGCCGACCGCTATGTAAAAACAGCCGTTAACGGGTCTTTCATCCCAACCCTTGATCCGCTTACCAACAATATTAAACTCGATATATTTCCTACCAGCCTGATAGATAATATAATAATTACCAAAACCATGAGCCCTGAACTACCGGGCGATTGGGCTGCTTCATATGTATCTATCGAAACTAAAGATTACCCGGAAAAACTATCGGTGGAATTCAGCACTACCATTGGTTATAACCATCAGACTACTTTCAAAAAGGTTGTTTCTTCAAAGCATAGCAAAACCGACTGGCTGGGTTTTGACAACGGTTACCGCGATCTTAAAAATAAAGGGTATGACAGGGGAAGAGTTCCGGAATTTATTGATAATCCCTTTCTATATGATCAAATGATTGCTCTTGGTAAAGAAGATTTTCTTCTTTCAATGGGGATAACCGAGGAAAATTACATGAATGCAAATCTTTTTGGAATTAGTGCATGGGATAGTAAGTTTGATTCACCAATAGAAAAATTATGTCTTATAGAACTGGGTTTGATAACTCCCGGTTATATTAATGATGAGGATATGGTAACAGCCGCTACTAAAAAATATATGGATACATATTATAGCCAGGCATTTAATGAAATAAATAAGGATGCTGTAGCGATGGCAGTAAAATTACCTGACAATTGGGAAACTTTGAAGCGCACAGCTTTACCTTCACTGAGCCAGGAATTGAGCATAGGCAACCAAATACATTTGTTTAACAGGCCTTTGGGTTATCTTTTTGGCTTAAGATATTCAAAAAGTGTTCGTTATGACCCTGCTGCCAAAGCAACATCGTTGGCCGGAGTATCTGAAGGGCTCGATTCATTAGGACGCCCGAAAATATTTAATTACCTGGGTACCCGTGAACATACTATTGAAAATAATGGCTGGAGTTCATTAATCAATTTAGCATATTCTATTTCTCCCAATCACAATGTCTCATTCATGTTTATGCCAAATTTCATAGGTGTAAACAGGGTTTATCACTCACTTAACGAATATCTTGAACCGTTTGGAACTTATTCATGCCATTATAGGTTGATAAGTTCTCAATATTATGAAGAGCGCCGGAATTTAATTTACCAGTTGAAATCCTCACATTTTATTCCTGGCCCCGATATACGTATCGAAGCACAGGCATCTTATACCCGTGGAAAAAGCAGTATTCCTGATTATAAAATCTTACGGCTTACTGCCTTAGAAAACAACTATTATTATGAAGGCTCTGAATATCCAAGCCGTAATTACCGGTATTTGTACGAAAATGTCCTTGATTCCCGTTTATCATTCGAAATTCCTTTGGCTAAAGAAACGCCGGGGTATATAAGAAAATTCAAATTTGGCGCTGCCTATCAGAATACTGTCAGGGATAACGAGCAATTTTACTTCAGGGTAAATAGTAATGAAGGTCAATCTAACGTGGAAGTACCTGGAATTGAAAATCTTGAAGGCATATTTGGCACCAATCTTTTTCAAATTATTGATAATAAGATTAGAAAGTATTATGGATACCAGTATTACCCTTCTGAATTTTTTCGGGGATTTAGCGAGATCTCAGCCGGATATGCCATGTTAGATTATTCTGTCGGCAAATTATTGAGGGTATCAGGAGGTATCAGAATAGAAAACACTACCATTACAACCGATGCAGTAGATTTTGATGAATTGAATTTACCGGCTAATGATATAAGGCGAAGAAGTAATCCATATCTACCTTGGTATATCAATCCCTCAGAAAAAAGCGAAATTAACTATTTGCCTAGCATTAACTTGATATTAAAGCTGGCAAATACCGAAAAGTTGACTGTAAATTCAAGATTCAGTTACAGTGAGTCAATCGGAAGACCTAGCCTTAGAGAATACTCAGTTTTTATAGAAAATGATGAAATTTTGACTGATAAATATATCTTGGGAAACCCTGAACTAAAATTTGTCAATATACACAACTTCGATTTCAGGCTTGAATCTTACTTAGAGAACGGAGACAATTTATCTTTAAGTTTATTCTATAAAAAAATCCAGAACCATATAGAAATAAACCTTGACCAGAATTATATAACCTGGCAGAATACCCCATTTTCTGAGGCAACCGGAATCGAACTGGAAGGAAGAAAGAAACTTATTTGGAATTTGGATATCAGGGCAAATATAACTTTTATAGAAAGTTTTTCACGAATAAACGGTTCACTTACTCACGACATGTATGGACAGGCCCCATATATTATTAATACCCTGCTCTCTTATACAGGAAATAAAAATGGCCTGACAGCATCATTATCCCATAATGTACAGGGTTCTAAACTTGTTTTAGTTGGTATAGACAGGGTAAACGATGTATATGAACTTTCGCAGCATTTACTTGATTTTAAAATTTCTAAATCAATAGGCAGACATTTTAACCTTTCATTCAAAGCGAGAAATATTCTTAACTCACCATTGATCCGTGCATACAGCTATGATAAAACATATCCGATAAACTATGATAAATACACCTACGGTACCCATTACAGTATAGGTATCTCCTATACACTATAAGAAATTATTATCAATGAGTCAATTATAAACTTAATCAGAAAAAATGAACCATTTTACTAATAATAACATAAAGAGGACTTTAAAGCACGTTATACAAATGCTGATGACTTCTTTTTTTATATCATTGTTTTCTTTCGGATATTTATTTGGACAGGTTGAAGAAATCATTGTTGAAAAATATTACATCGCTGACTCAACCGATGCTTCCGATACAACCTTTGGCCATCTTGAAGAAGGGGCCGTTACTTACAGGATATTTGTTGATCTTGCCGACGGTGTTAAACTCAGGGGGATTTATGGGGATGCAAACCATACGCTTCATTTTATGAGTTCACGGCCTTTTTTTAATAATACCGACAGGGGGCAGACTTTCGGTTTTGATATCCGCAACACAGCGCTCGATGAAAACAAAGTGGCGCTGGATACTTGGATAACAATGGCCTTTGCATCAAATAAACATTTCGGGATATTGAAGGAAGAAGATATTGATGGCACTGTCCTGGATGTGAATGATATGGGGCTACTTAAAAACACAGACCCAGGTGCAGGAATACCCCTGACTGCTGCCGATGGCCTTGAAAGAACAGATACCACAGTTTTGGGTTTTAGTTCAGGAGGTTTTGTAAATTTGATTTCGGGAACGGACTCCACCATTTTCGGCAATGTATCAAAAGACACCTTCTTTATAAGCAATAATGTATTTCTAAGAAAAAACCCCGGAATTTCATTGCCCGAAAATGGTAACAAAATTCTTGTTGCCCAGCTTACTACCAAAAGTGAAATTGCCTTTGAACTCAACCTTGAGGTTTTAGTAAACGGGAGTATTATAAAAGTAGTCGCCAAAAACCCTTCAGGAGACGAAATATTCAGTCCCTTTCTTACTTATCCGGGATTATGCGGGTGCACAGATCCGGAATATATTGAGTTCAATAAATCGGCCACATGTGATGACGGATCATGCAAAACCCTGAAAGTAATCGGCTGTACCGACCCTGATGCATGTAATTATGATCCGAATGCCACATACGGGGAATATAACCAGTACCTGTGCTGTTATGATAGTAAATGCGCCCTTGAACTCGGTTTGGTTTGTCCGGGGGTGATATATGGTTGTAACGATCCCGGATCATACAATTACAATCCCCTGGCAAACAGAAGCTCCGAAACCGATAGTTGTTGTTACGAAGACGGGTGCATGGATATTAATTACCTTGAATACAGGCCCGATGTATGCTTTCATGTGCAGGATTCCTGCAAAATCCTGAAAATTGAAGGTTGCATGATCGACAGCGCGTGCAACTACAATCCTGTTGCCAACATAAATAAAGGCTGTATTTTCGATGGTTGTAAAAAAAATGTAACTGCTGGTTATTCTATAAATATTTTTCCCAATCCGGCAAACGATTTTATCACTGTTGATATTGAAACAAAGGGGAAATCGAGTGTTTCATTTGTTTTATGTGATATTTACAGCCGTCCGTTTTACAATAAATCTTCAATTGAAATTAACGGAAAATTTGAAGAGTCAATTAATTTGTCTGGATTCCCCAATGGCATTTACATTTTAAAATTTTATATCAATGGAAATTATCTTTCAAAGGCAATCATTAAGAAATAAGCCCATGAATTCTTTAAAATTTTTTCAGGTAATACTTATTCTGGTTTCGGTCTTTATCATTGTTTTGTGCAGTAGGTGCGGTAGTGATGACCCTGAACCAATAATTGTAATTGCAGATATTCCGGCTTCGTTTGCAATTGGCCTTACAGATACTTTAAAATTCAGGATAACATCTGAAGCACCACTTGACAGTGTTGAATTGTGGGAAGGTAGTAAAAATTATGCCTGTTTTGGTAAAGATAAAATGGTGACTGATACAGAACAGGATATTAACTATATCCTGACATTTAATTTAAATTTTCTTTACACACCGGTAAGTCCGGCAGGGTTAAAAAACATGGAATTAAGGGTGAAATCATCAACCCACCGAAAGAATACGCAATTTTCTGTAAACGTGATTGATTAGCTAAGAACTTTTTTTAATAATATTAAAACTACCATGAATAAAAATCTGATAACATTGATATTGATCACTTTAACCTTACTTGTCAGTTCTTCATATCCGGCAAAAAAGGCGCAACCTGATACTGATATTTCTGAGATTGAATTTAAATTTACCGAATATGATTTTGGTGAGATAAAACGAGGAAGTAACGGGACATGTGAATTTGAATTTAAAAATACCGGCAAAAAACCACTGGTCCTAACCGATGTTAGATCATCCTGTGGGTGCACAGTCCCGGTTTGGCCAAAAGATCCCGTCAGGAAGAACCATAAATCTAAAATAATTGTAACTTACGATACAAAAAGGATCGGATCATTTGTAAAAACAATCACAGTCCTCTCAAACGCATCAAATTCAATTATCAGGCTGAAAATAAAAGGAACTGTGGTAATCTGAACTATCTGAATATTATCTAATTTGTTTTTTTTCATTGAACAAAAAAGTGGAACTCCGCAATTTTATTCTTTATTAAATAAAAAGACAAAATGACTCTGATTACCTGAAATATCTAAAATATAATTTTGTTTATCAAATAAAGTGTTTTGAAGCTTTAAATGAAGCGACAGGTTATCCCCAATTAATTTCAAATCGGGGAAACTTTGAATTAACCTCCCTTCAAGGTCATAAATCATCGCTTGAATAATGCCGGTCTGCTTTGAATTAAATTTTATATAAATATCTTCATTAACGGGATTCGGATAAAAATCACAATTCATACCTACATTATTAAAATCAATAGCGCTGACGTTATTAGCAATTATTGTCAAAGGCTTTGATATATTTTCACTTCCATGGCTATCTTTAACTTTTGTTGTGATAATATTAACGCCTGAAGTATGGGCAGTGTATGCAACAGAATATGGTTCAGAGCTATCTACCCCAACAGATACCATATTGACAAAAAATTCAACGGACATAATAGTCCCCCACTTATCGGCCGTGTCAGTTCTTGCATCAGCGACTATTGAAATTTCGTCACCGGTATTGATACTTGTAACACCAGGTGAAATTATTCTCACTGTCGGCCTTGTCCCTAAAGTTCTTATTAATCCGGGTAAAGTCTGTTCATTGCCTGTCGGATTGCTATGAACGTATAGCTCATGGGCAATTTTTTCACTCTTTGACATATAGCCTCCAATGGCAACATTAATTTCAAAATGAAAAACCCCATTCGTTGTAATTTGTGCAATCAAAACCTTGTTTGAAATAGTATCTGCCCCCATAGCATGAGCAGAAATATTCCACGTGCCATCAAATGTTTCAACTGAATTTCCGGCAATATTACCATTGTCAAATATGCCAGGGTCAAAACCTATTATCAGGGGAGGATATGATACACCCGGTAACATTCCATCCTGAATTGTCAATGGTATGCCTAAAGCAGTGGTGTCTTTATTCTGCAGGAGATTGTCTATGTTTTTAAATGTTTTGATGCCATCATCTTCCTCTTTAAAGACACCTATCATCCCGGCACAAGCTGCTCCCATTGACAACCATGAGTCAAGCATTACAGTATTTTTTACAACATCTTCCTGGCTTATATTTCTTGAATCGATCTTACCATAAACAGGGTGGTTGAAAAAAAAGGTTGATGTAGATATAAACAGTCTGTTTAATTCATTTCCATAAACAGCCTGTAAACCCCATTTAGGCAACATATCAATAAAAATACGGTACGTGACCGAACCAACAGGTAATATGCCTGAACTTCCTACTGAATCGTTAATATCTGATACATAGTATTTTTCAACAATTACTTCTTCCAGGCCATTTTGTGCATGCCCCAAAGTAATAATAACCAGGAATACAAGTGTTATTAATATTTTCATTTTGAGAATCCTTAATGAATAATTACTTGCTGAACATTCACTTCATTGTTTGTAATTAGTTTTATGTTAACTATAAACTGACGGTTAGTCATTCCGTCCCGATTTTTTGTCAATCCTTCAGGCACCTTACTGAAAAGCCACATTTTTTGTTACTGTTTTCCCTAATCATATCATCGTGATTGTAATTTAGGTTTCTGTCCCAGGCATTATCAGCATTTACCGAAGTTGAACCCCACCAGTAACCATAATATCCAACATATGCAAATACCCCGTTATATCTTCTATAGCCTCCGGGAAGGGCAGTAAAGCCATATTCGTCTGTAGCTCCCGTGTTAGGGCTTATCCAGTGTGTTGTACCTGCCTCTTTCAATTTGCCGCCTGCGATAGTATCCCCGCCAAGAAAAGTGATAAGGGTGGTAAAATCGGCATCCGTCGGAACATGCCATCCGGTAGGGCATAATTTATTGGTATTAATTGTATACCAGTTATAAAGAGCTCCGTATTGCGATTTGTATATGGCTTCTTCATTGTTGTACCAGCAATAGGCCGGTGCTATCCTGGTGCTCCAGCCTGATATATCTGAGATCAACGGGATATTCGAACCATCATTGTACCGTGTAGTTTTCAGGTTTTCACTTATCCATATCTGGCTGCCGATGGTATCGACTTCATAGATATTACTATCGGCATCTATCATTACCAATCTGGGAAAAGTTGTATAAAATGATAATTGCAATCCGTATGAAGTACCAATGCCATTTGTTGCATAAGCCCTTACATAATATAATGTACCCGCTGATAATCCGGTAAGGTTACTGATAAACATTCCGGTATCAACCCCATCAATTGTATGGTTATCGGCAAGTGTAGGGTTCTCCGATGTGTTCCAGCAAACTCCCCTTTGGGTAATAAAAGAACCTCCGTTATCACCAATAGTGCCTCCTGAAACAGCCGTATTTAAAGTAATATTCACGACAGGATTTGTTGTTAATACCGGTAAACTTGCAAGTGTTGTAAAAGAGAATTGCTCACCGTATGCCGTTCCAACACCGTTTAATGCATATGCCCTGGCATAATAGGTTGTGGTTTGCTCTAAACCTTCAATAATACTGATAAACCTTCCGGTATCTGCACCAATGTATGTTTTTTTATCATTGATGGTCGGATTTGGAATGATACCCCAGCATATTCCCCTGAACAGAATTTCCGAGCCGCCATCATCGGTGATATTCCCGGCAATTTCGACTGATTGATGGGTGATATTGCTTACAGATTCACTTACAACTGTAGGCAAAAATACATTGCAAACTGTTCCAAACCTCCCGATCAATTGTAAATAATCAAATCCGTCAATTCTTGAATCATGGTTTATATCTTCGTCACAGCCAACCTGACCTGACAATTTATTCATACTTAAAATAAAAAAAACTATGTTTAGGCCCAAAATCAATTTTCTCATTTCAATTGTTTGTTTTGTTTAATCTCCGACCTAATTTATACCATAATTTAGAACACCTTTACTTAGAATACATTATTTAAATGTGAAAAAATTCTGAATTCAACACAACTCCTGAACCTAAGCATAATATAATTTCACTGTTAATATCTGAAATAATCAACGCTTTAAGCCCATATGGGTATGCATGAAGATTCTTTTGTTTAATATTATTCCTGATGAGAAACCAGCGACCAACTAATAATTAATGAATTAGTTATATGAATATCATTGGTAAACTTATCCAAATTAAGCATTATTTAATGAGGCCTTAATTTTAATTATAGCTGAAGTTCGTAGCTTTCAAAGAATTTTCCTCTTAATTATTTATCGTATTAATACTTTAATTATGAACACTAAGCATAATATACTGGCAATATCTTTATTGTTCTTTCTGCATATCCTTAATGCCCAACAATGGTCAGGCACTGACAGTATTTCGGGTTCGATATTCAGAAATGGAAATGTAGGTATCGGTATTGATATTCCACTTCGCCCCCTCCATGTCAATGGGGATATTCTCTCTTCAACAGCGATTATCAGCGATGGTAGCTGGGGAAAATATTATGCTTCATTTTCACACAAAGACATGGTTAAAAATGGCGGGTATGCCATGATGCAAGCCTCATGGGGTGAAACTTTCATAAATGCGGCCAGTGGTTTTCCAATCCATTTTTTAATAAATGATGTTACCAAAATGTACCTGTCGAGTAATGGCCGGGTCGGGATTGGGTCTATGCAACCGCAGGAATT
The DNA here is from genome assembly GCA_016936215.1 of Bacteroidales bacterium. Taxonomy (GTDB): domain Bacteria; phylum Bacteroidota; class Bacteroidia; order Bacteroidales; family UBA10428; genus JAFGPL01. The sequence continues at coordinate 7,635 of JAFGPL010000068.1, read as the reverse complement.
GCTGGAAGTGAAGGGGGGAAGTATATCTTTGCGGGCTTCATCCACCGAAGTTGGCAAGTTAAAATTTGTCAAATCCGATGGTATTCAGCAAGCAGGTATATTTGCTGATCGGGATGGGACCAGGAGGCTGTATTTCTCAACCCAGGCAGATAACACCCCTAACCTCTTTATTGATGAAAATGGCAGCATTGGTATAAACACGGTTCAATGCGGCGATGGGAAATTAGCTGTAAACGGTAAAATAATTGCTACTGCAGTGGAGGTTAAGGCTTATCCATGGGCAGACTACGTTTTTGATGAAAATTATAAACTGCTACGCTTGGAAGAGGTTGAACAATTTATCCTCTCAAATCATCATCTTCCCGAAGTTCCTTCAGCAAGCGAAGTTGAAGAAAATGGTATTAATGTGGCAGAAATGAATTCCATCCTTTTAAAAAAAATTGAAGAACTTACACTTTATGTGATTGAACTGAAAAAAGAGATTAAAGAATTACAGGATCTGAATGGGAGTAAGCAATAATCCACTGAGTGAGTAAATAATATTTGAATCTAACAAAAAATGAAGTGGCTAATAGAAATAATACTTGTATTTTTCTGTTTATATATTCAGGCACAGGATAATAGCGATATCTTTAATATTATTTTTAGTCAGGATTTTGAGGATAATACTTTAGGCCCTTATGTTTACAATGAATTCTTAAATGACTGGAAAGAGGTATGGTCTGAAGCATACAAACCTGAAGACGGGCTATTACATATCACAGAGAACGACGACCCTGAACAGGGTAGTAAAGTTTTCCGTTTAAATTTAACCGAAGGTTCATTTGCAGGTTCTGGCATTCCATCTGGCGGGTATTGGGATGCCTGGCTGGATAAATCATACGACGAAATCTACTTTTCATACAGGATAAAATTCAAACCGGGTTTTGAGTGGGTGCATGGAGGGAAAATTCCAGGAGTTAGAGCAGGAGAAAGTTGGGATGGTTTTTACGGTCCTCCTTTTGACGGCGGTTTCGTAAACCTTCTTATGTGGAGTGAGGAACCAACAATTGCAAATTATTACTATTATCATGGTCAAACACATGAATACGGAGCAACTAGTTTATGGAATGTAAGAATAAAGTCAGGCAAATGGTATACTGTAACTTTAAGGACTGTTTTAAACACTATATCCGACAATAAAGGAAACAACGATGCAATTTTTGAAGGTTATATTGACGGTAGGCTGGTCTCACAAATAACCGGCTTTACTCTTAGGAATGTCTTTTCTATTGGTGTAGACCGTTTAGCTATTGGCTCATTCTTTGGAGGCGCGGAACCACTATTTGCTGCCGCTAAAGATGAATGGATTGAATTTGATGACTTTGTAGCGTTTACTTATAAAGAGGATATTGATGTCCCAAGAGGAAATGTTCTTAGCCCTTCGGACAGAATTTTAACCCTGCCCGGTAAAAAGAATAATAACGATATATGTAATTATATGTTAAATGCTTATGCAATTTCGGGCGGAACAGTTAAACTTGAATGGAATAATTGCCCTGGAAGCATGGTTTCAATTCAGAGAAGATATCAAGAAGAAATCAGGTTTACCGATATAGCAATAATCAATCCTTCATCAACCAGTTATTTTGATGAAGGTTTAAACCCTAATACCACCTATTATTATCGGTTAAGAAATAATGGTTATTTTACCGATTCTGTTACAGCTATTACACCTTCCCCCGACCACCCCATTAAACCCACATCATTGATATTGCTTAATAACAATACAAATTCAGTCAGAATCGGCTGGAATGATAATGCAAACAACGAAACCGGCTATATTGTAGAAAGATCAGATAATAACCAGGATAGTTTCATGCAAATTTCAAAAATTCAGACAAATACAACTCAATACTTAAATAATTCTCTTGCCCCTAACACTGTTTACTATTTTAGGGTAGCAGCCTTTAATGAATATGGGGTTTCAGATTACTCAAATATACTGCAGGTAAGCACATTGGAAAGTCAACCTCCTGGGGCCCCCTCAAACCTGGTGGCCTGTGATAGTACCGCCAACTCCTTCACCCTTAAATGGAATGATAATTCCGAAAATGAAACCGGATTTGAAATCTTTGAATTGGACAAGAAAACAAATAGATTCCTGAAAAAGACTACTGTTCTTGCGAATATTAGTCAATACAAGATTTATAGCCTTCAGCCATACACATCTTATGGGTACAAAGTAAGGGCATTTAATTATGATGGTTATTCATCCTACTCTAATTACAATCTGATAACAACATTGCAAGTTTCGCTTCCGGCCTGCCCATTTAATCTACGATCTGACAGCATTTCCTCAATATTTGCTTATTTAAGCTGGATCGATAATGCTTTAAATGAAGATGGTTTTTTTATTTATCGCTCTGTTAAGGATTCCCTGTCTTTTCAAAGAATAGGCACACTTGAAAAAGACCAGGTAAAATATATTGATAGTAGTGTTAGTCCCGGGCAAAAATATTATTACAAAATAAAAGCCTTTAATAATGCAGGGATTTCACCTTCTTCCAATGCTATTGTTTTCAATTCGAAAACCACGGTTAGTTCACTTCATTGCAATTGTTTTAATGAATCAGCCACTTTTTTTATTAGTGAAGACCTAAGTCACGATATAAAAAAATGCAGTAAAATTGAAACCACCGGGAAGATCAGGGTTGAACCTGGTAACCAACTGAATATTATCTCAAATAAAAGCATATTGTTTAACATTGGATTTTCAGCCGGTTCTGAAAACAATACACACATGTTTGCCTCCCTTAATGAAGATCTCGAATTAACAATACATGCAGGAAATGATCAAGTTATCTTTTATGAAGACAGGGTTACCCTAGAGGCATCCTTGCCTGACCAATGTTATGGCTATTGGTCGCTAATCTCTGGAGAAAATGGAATAATTGATAATATCTATAACCCAAAATCCTTTTTCACTCCTGGCTTACCTGATTTATACCGGCTCAGATGGTCAGTGTCAACAGGCAATGGCTGCTCGGCTTATGATGATGTTTTGATTTATTATATTGATAGTTTTGATAAAATAAATATTTCTGATTCTCTATTAAAACTGAATAATATAAAGTCAATAAATAATCTAAATAATTCAAGCACAGAAAATTTTCTTTCAGATGTGCAGATGAATGAAGCCAAAAATGATGAAATAGCCATATATCCAAATCCCTTTTCTAATTTACTTGTCCTGGTGAATTCAAAGAATACCAAACATGTCGAAATAATTGATTTAAAAGGCATTATATTGTTTCATGAAATAAATAATGGTTCTGAAAGGCTTGTTATTAATACCGAAGTATTACCAATTGGATATTATTATTTAAGGTTAACAGATATTTCCAATAGAATAATTTCCCGAAAAATTGTGAAACCATTTTACTAACAATTGAGTAAAACTAATAAAAAATCACATTTTGAGATTGTTTGTTAGTTTTCTTATTTTTGCTAAAAGTTATTTTATCATTTTATTTTATCTATTCTAATGTTTTCATTTAATTTTGCACTTTAAATTTTTAGTAACATGAAAAAGTTTAATATATTATTTGCAGTAACCTTATTTGCAGCTTCAATAAGTTGCTCTCATACAACCGGTCAGGCTAAGAATGATGAAAATGGCCCAAAAATTGAATTTAAAATTACAGAATTTGATTATGGTGCCATTGCACAAGGCAGTGACGGCAAATGCGAATTTGAATTTGTAAACAAAGGCAATGAAGCGCTTGTTTTAAGCAATGTGCAGTCAACATGTGGCTGTACGGTACCTTCATGGCCCAAAGAGCCTATCAAGGCAGGAGAATCGTCAAAAATTGTTGTGGTTTACAATACAAACAGGCTCGGCCCTATCAACAAATCAATTATGGTTTCATCCAATGCAACAAGTAATGCCATTGTTTTAAAAATTAAGGGAAACGTTCTTCCAAAACAGGAACCTAAGGAAGAAGCGAAAGTCCAGTAATTAGTGCTTTTTTTGAACCTGTCCTTCTTATTTAGAAGGATTTTTCTCAACCATAAAATTGAATAATGCCTGAAATTTCGAAACGGGGCAGTTTAATGCCCAATTCACCTATTAGAAAGCTCGTGCCGCTGGCAGAGAAATCTATTGAAAGAGGTAATACTGTTTACAGGTTAAATATTGGCCAGCCCGATATATCAACTTCCGATAAAGCCCTTGAAGCGATTAAAAACCTTGATGTAAGGGTAATAGACTATGGCCACAGCGCAGGAAATGAGTCTCTCAGGCGCAAATTCGCCGCATATTACAAAAGCATAGGAATTGATGTAGATTACAGCAATATTCTTGTCACCACCGGGGCATCAGAGGCAATTACCATTACACTGCTTACCTGCCTGAACGCCGGCGACGAGATTATTGTGCCCGAACCGTTTTATGCCAATTACTTCAGCTTTGCCACTGCTACCGATGCTGTAGTAGTACCGGTTACATCGCATATTGAAGACGGTTTTGCCCTGCCCCCGATTTCAGAGTTTGAGAAGAAAATCACAAAACGTACCAAAGCAATCATCATTTGTAACCCGAATAACCCTACCGGGTATATATACTCCAGAAAAGAGCTTGAGCAGTTACGCGACCTGGTAAAGAAATACAACCTTTTCCTTTTCTCTGATGAAGTTTACAGGGAGTTGTGTTATGACGGACAGGAGTTTACCTCGATGATGAAAATGGAAGGCATTGAAAATAATGTTGTGCTTATAGACTCGGTTTCTAAAAGATACAGTGCCACAGGCCTGCGTGTTGGGGCCATGGTTTCCAAAAACAAAGAGTTGCTTTCAACAGCGCTTAAATTCTGCCAGGCAAGGTTATCACCTCCCTATCTTGGACAGTTAGCCGCCGAAGCAGCGCTTGATTCTACCAAAGAGTACCTTTCGGGTTTGTATAACGACTTTCTTGAGAGAAGAAATTACATCATCAACGAGCTCAATAACATACCAGGGGTTTTTTGCCCCATGCCCAAAGGGGCTTTTTACTGTATGGCCAAATTACCTGTTGACGATGCCGAGAAATTTGCCATGTGGATGCTTGAAGAATTCGAGTACAAGAAGCAGACTGTAATGCTTGCCCCGGGTGCCGGTTTTTATTATAACACCGATCTTGGACGACAGGAGGTAAGGATTGCGTATGTATTGAACCTAAATGACCTGCACAATGCCATGGAATGTTTAAGAAGAGGGCTTGAAGCTTACCCCGGAAAGGCGGATATCATCCGGACAAAAAAAGAATTTATAACTTCTGAACTATAAGCAGATTTATATTCAAATTATTCAAAATCAGGATAAAGCAGGTACCTTTTCCTGATTTTTTTATACTTTTCGTTTTCCTTCTGCCACGTTGCCCTTATCTCTTCTTCTGTCATACCACTTTCAATCTGCTTCATTAATTCACCATTGCCTGCATGGTAATTAAACGATGAATTGAAAAAATCACTGCTTTTTTTCATCTTCTCATAGATTTTTATGACAAAACCAACTTCAATCTTTCTGACGGCTTTTAAGCTGTCAACAGAAACTTCGGCCAGGCTGATGCCATAGCAGGTCTTGCCTTTAAATTTCGGATCTTTGGCCCCCAGGTTTGGCTGGGGCACGAAGCTGTATGTTTTATCAGGAAAACCAGGATGCCCGACTACCAGGTATGGAATATCGGTTCCATGACCGATACTCATTTTGGTCCCGATAAACAGCCCGATGGTAGGGTAAAGGTATACAGCCTTCATGTTTCGCAGGTTTGGAGAAGGATTTACGGGCAACTCATAAAAACTGTTATGTGTATAACCGGCACAGGTGATGATTTTAAGATTGCACCTCGCTTTGTCTTTCAGCCATCCCTCGCCATTTATCATGGCAGCAAGCTCGCCTGTTGTTAATCCGTGGACAAGGGGAATAGGGTGCAAGCCCAGAAAAGAACTATAATTTCTATCAAGTATGGGGCCGTCAATATAAAAACCAAGCGGATTTGGCCTGTCGAGCAGGATCAACGGAATATTATTCTCGGCACATGCTTCCAATACATAATGAAGCGTGGAAATATATGTATAAAACCTCACCCCGACATCCTGAATATCAAAAATCATAATCTCGATACCGGCAAGGTCCTGAACAGATGGTTTCTTTTTACTGCTATAGAGCGAAACAATTCTAATACCACTGTTCCTTTCTTTTTCATCCCCTATCAATTCACCCGGGTCGGCAATCCCGGAGTATCCGTGCTCAGGAGTGTAAATGGCACATACATCCACACCGTGCCGGAGCAGCGTATCGAGCAGGTGTGAAGTGCCAACCAGTGATGACTGGTTTACCACCAAACCCACCCGCTTACCATCCAAAAGCTGAAGATATTCGTTAATTCTCTCGGCCCCGGGCTGTATGGCTGCTTCTTTAATACTTTTATCCCTGCAGTTGGCCAATATTAAAATTGAAATAAATGAAAAAAAGAGTATAAATTTTCGCATCAGTACTAAGGGTATTCGGATGAAGACGCTAAATTAGCATTTTAAAAAGAACTAATTACAGCAATTGAATACCGAATTCTTCATAGCAAAAAGAATAACCTTTGATAAAGAGAGCCGGTTAAGCGTTTCAAGGCCCATTATTAAAATCTCAGTTCTCGGCATAGCTCTTGGTTTGGCAGTAATGATTATTTCTGTTGCCATTGTTACGGGATTTAAGAACGAGATACGCAGAAAAATATCTGGTTTTTCATCGCACATACAAATAGTAAACTATGATTCAAACAATTCGTTTGAAACAAAACCGGTCTCAAAAAACCAGGATTTCTATCCTTCCATTGATTCGGTTTATGGCATTGAGCACATCCAGGTATTTGCCACCAAACCGGGGATAATCAAAACCGAAAACGACATACAGGGTGCTGTGGCTAAAGGCATAGGAAGCGATTTTAACTGGTCGTTCTTTCAGGAAAACCTTAAAGAAGGGGAAATTTTTATTGTAAATGATTCGTTAAAAACCGATAAGGTGATTATTTCACAATATCTTGCTTCGTTGCTAAAACTAAAGACAGGCGACCGTTTTGCAATGTATTTTATTGACGAACAGCCCCGCGGACGGCCCTTTACCGTTTCGGGGATTTATGAAACCAGCCTCGAAGAGTTTGACAAACAGTTTATCCTGGCAGATATCGGGCATATTCAAAAAGTAAGCAATTGGAACGATGACCAGGTAAGCGGTTTTGAGATACTTGTAAAAAACTTCAGGGACATTGATTACATGACCTATATGGTTGCCGGTATTGCGGGCACTAAAATATTTGAAGACGGCTCGGGTTTGAGGGTTACCAATATTAAGGAGAAACACCCGCAGATTTTTGACTGGCTTGGGCTGATTGATAAAAATGTTTGGATAATTCTTGGACTGATGCTGATTGTAGCCTCCTTTAATATGATATCCGGATTATTGATTATGATACTCGACAGGACAAATATGATTGGTGTTCTCAAGGCTATAGGCACACAAAACAAAAGCATACAGCGAATATTTCTTTACCAGGCAGCTTACCTTATGGTCAAAGGCTTGTTTTGGGGTAACCTTATCGGTTTGTCTGCATGCTTGATTCAGGAT
>JAFGPL010000067.1 GCA_016936215.1 Bacteroidales bacterium | reverse complement strand
CTAAATTTGAAAGCCTTTGCGATTCACTTATACAAGCTACCATGGAACCTTGCCGTAAGGCATTGAAAGATGCAGGTTTAAATACCTCTGATATAAATGAAGTAATCCTGGTTGGTGGCTCTACCAGAATACCTGCCATTCAGGAAGTAGTAGAAAAATTCTTCGGGAAAAAGCCTTCAAAAGGGGTAAATCCCGACGAAGTTGTGGCAGTTGGGGCTGCAATCCAGGGCGGAGTGCTCACCGGCGAGGTAAAAGATGTATTGCTGCTTGATGTCACCCCGCTTTCGCTTGGTATCGAAACCATGGGTGGTGTAATGACCAGGCTGATCGAAGCCAATACAACCATCCCCACCAAGAAAACAGAAACATTTACTACTGCAGCAGATAACCAGCCATCGGTTGAGATTCATATCCTGCAGGGAGAAAGGCCTATGGCAGGAGATAATAAAACCATCGGCAGGTTCCATCTCGATGGTATACCACCAGCTCCAAGGGGTATTCCACAAATTGAGGTAACCTTCGATATTGATGCCAATGGTATTCTGCATGTTTCTGCCAAAGACAGAGGAACAGGCAAACAGCAAAGCATTAGAATTGAGGCTTCTACCGGGCTTACCGATTCGGAAATTGAAAAAATGAAGCAGGAAGCCAAATCACACGAAGCCGACGACAAAGCCAAAAGAGAACGTGTTGATAAGCTGAATGCAGCCGACAGCATGATATTCCAGACTGAAAAACAACTGAAAGAGTTTGGGGATAAGCTGCCTGCCGATAAAAAAGCGCCTATCGAAAAGGCCCTTGAAGAGCTGAAAACTGCTTACAAGAGCCAGGATATTGACACTATAGACCGTGCAACGGCCGAACTAAACAGTGTATGGCAGAAAGCCTCGGAGGAAATATACAAGGCAAGCCAGCAGGGTGCAGGTGCACAACCCGGAGGCCAGCAGACTGCAAACGAAGGAAAAAGCGCAGGTTCAAAGGGTCCTGATGAGGAGGTAACAGATGTCGATTTTGAAGAAGTGAAATAGATTAAATATTCAGAAAATTTGAAAAGGGGTCCTGTTTTCGGGGTCCCCTTTTCTTATTTATTAACTCTGGCATTGATTAGTTAACCCTAGTAAATTCCTGAATTTCCTCATCTTCGATCTGACCGTTCAGGTTTTCATCCATCTTTAAAGTAAGTTTATCCCCGTTTACAACCATTTTTCCGCTGATGGTCGTATGTTCCGGGCCATATTCATCAAACAGGCTTCCAAACATGTTAGGGTCTTCAGCTTCAGAATACCATACCACCTCATCATCAATAAATGTAAGTGTTTGATAATTGATCTGCCTTATACCCACATGTGTGAATACAATTTGAATATCCTCACCCTCAATGGTCATGGCACCTTTAAATCCCAGGTATTCTGTCCATTCGGGTATTGCAGGCTGTACCCTGATGTTCATCAGCATCTGCCATGTGTCAGCGTTCAGCGTTAAAACCATCTTCTGGTTTAATACAATCAGTACCGGGGTGGCCTGAAGGGTATCATTTTCTTCGGCATATTCCCAGGTACCAACATAGGTTTTTTCTTCTTCTTTTTCTTCACAAGCCATAATTATAGCCGCGAGAAACAGTATCACAACAAATTTTGCTTTCATAATTGTGTAGAATTAATTTGTTAAGTTTGGAAATTTTTTATACAATTTACATCATTTACGTATATTTTCCTATTAATTTTTAAATAGTTATAACAAAGAGATCAAAAAAAGAGGCTGTCTAAAAAACCATCCTATTATCATACCAAGAGCGGCTGCGTAAAAAGTCTTTTTCTAACACGATTTATCATGTTTCGTCCCGATACACATCGGGACGAAACATCTCTTATTCAACAATTTAGATCACTCCCTTTGGTCGTGAAAACTGTTCTTCACTATCGTTCAGAATGACAAGGGAAGTGACTTTTTAGACAGCCTCTTCAAAATGGCAAAAAGGACGAGATGCCGGCTTTTCAGACAACCTCATAAAGCAAAATCAATACTTTTTTAAGGCTATTCTTGTAAATAATTCGTTAATTTGTGTTAGTTGCATGAACACAAAACACATATAAATGTTTAACCTGAAGAGAAATGAAATTACTGTCAGTTGAGGATATAAACAAGATTTGCAAGGGTTCGTTGATTGATCATCTCGGCATTGTATTTACCGAATCGGGTGAAAAAGCCATAAAGGCTGTTATGCCTGTGGATTCGCGTACCAAACAACCAATGGGGTTGCTTCATGGCGGTGCAGTGATGGCACTGGTCGAGACTGTTGGAAGCGTAGGTTCTTACAATATCGTTGACCGTGAAAAATTCGATGTGGTAGGTATGGAGATAAACGGGAACCATATTGGCAATACAAAATGTAAATATGTATACGCTAAGGCACGATTACTGCATAAAGGCAAACGAACCCATGTATGGGGTGTAGAGGTATTTGATGAAGATCATAAAGCAATTTCTATCTGCCGTATTACAAACATGGTTATTGAAAAAGAAGGAATGTAGTGTTCAGATATATGAAAGCAAAAACAGTTGAAAAAAACAATACAGCGCAGTTACAGCAAATTTGTCTGGAAAGAAATATACCATTTGTCTCTTTCAGGTACCCTCTGGATGAAACTGTTACCACCATGGTGCAAACACAAAATCTTCCAAAAGAGCTTCATTCATTAAGTGAATTAAATACCCTGAAAGGTTTTGTCATCACACCTTTTTTTAACAAAAAAAAGAACGCCTCATACCTGCTTGAACCAGATATTGTTGTTAATGAAGAACAAATAACCAGTGACATTTATAGATTATTGGAAAACACAAAGCATTATCAAACAATAGAATACCTTAACGGGCAAGGAATTTATATAGCAGGGAAAAAAGAATTCACCAGCCAGGTTTTGTCCATTCAGAAAGAAATTAAAAACGGCAATATACAAAAAGCTGTGTTATCAAGAATACATATTGAGCCAAAAAGCACGCACTTCGACCCTGCCCTTCTTTTTGCCGAACTAAGCAAAAGATATCCGAATGCTTTTGTTTACCTTTTTCAAATACCCAGGGCAGGATGCTGGCTTGGGGCCACACCCGAACCCTTGCTGCTGATCAGGGAAAACAGGGTGGAAACCATTTCACTGGCAGGCACACAAAAACTTGGTACACTGCCCCCGGAAAAAGTAAAATGGTCAATAAAAGAGATTGAAGAACAAGACATCGTCACCCGTTATATTGAAAAAATCCTATCGGGTTTTAAAATTGATGACTCAAAACGCAAGGGCCCTTTTACACAAGTTGCAGGAAACCTGCTGCATCTGAAAACAAGCTTCAGCTTTGATAAAAAGGCACTCGAAAACCGTATTGGGGAATTTATAGAAAAACTGCACCCTACCCCTTCAGTGTGTGGTCTTCCTAAAGAGACAGCATACGAATTGCTGTCGGGGATTGAACCCCACCGGAGGGAATACTATACCGGCCTCATCGGGCCGGTGAACATGCATGGTGATACCAGCCTGTACGTAAACCTTCGCTGCATGAAAGTACTGGAAGATAAACTGGCGCTTTACCTCGGGGCAGGCATCACGGCTGCTTCTATACCCGACAGTGAATGGGAAGAAACGAACCAGAAAAAAATGACACTATTGTCGGTAATCGAGAAACTGAACTATAACCGCTGACCTATGACACACCCACGACAGGGAATAAAAGACTTGCCATATATCTGCGCACAGCTTGGCATGAAACATGTGGTGATAACACCAGGCTCGCGCAATGCACCGTTAATAATATCATTCAACCAGGAAAAGAGAATCAACTGTTTAAGCATTACCGATGAGCGTTCAGCCGGATATTTTGCAATGGGCATTGCACAGGCAACAGGCACACCTGTTGGATTGGCCTGCACATCGGGTACTGCCGCGTTAAATTTCGGCCCTGCCATTGCCGAAGCATTTTATCAGAACCTTCCACTGATAATTTTCACTGCCGACCGGCCGCCTGAACTCATTGACCAGGCCGATGGCCAAACCATAAGACAGACAAATATTTTTGCGAACCATGTAAAAAAAAGCTTTACCCTGCCTGTTGAATCTTCACCCGAAGTTAACCTGTCGTTCAACAACCGAATCCTATCCGAAGCCATCGGAACTGCGCTTCAACAACCGCAGGGGCCCGTACATATTAATGTACCACTGCGGGAACCGCTTTATGGAGCGCTGCCCCAAATATCTGAAAAGTTAAAAACCATTAAGAATGCAGATGTTGTAAACCACCTTTCCGAACCAGCTAAAAATGAAATTTTAAATAAGTGGAAAAAGTACAAAAAGAAATTAGTGATTGCAGGGTTTGGCCAGCCTGATGCTGCGTTACAAAAGGTTTTATCAGAAATTGCCCGTGACCCATCTGTGGTAGTCATTGCAGAAAACCTGTCAAATTTAAGCGATCGGCATTTTGTATGTTCTCCCGAAAGTTTTTTTGCCTCTTTAAACGAAAACGAAAAACCTGAGTTCGCACCCGACCTTTTGATTACAACAGCCAATTCGGTGGTTTCGAAAAGGCTGAAACAGTTTCTTCGTGCCAACAAACCTGCTGAACACTGGCATGTTGCCCCCCAAATTGCTTATACCGACACATACCAGAGCCTGTCAATGAACATACCGGTTACGCCGGAAAGTTTTTTTAAAATGATTGTTTCTTCTGATTCTCCTGATGACAAGCAGGAAAGCTTTCATCTAAGGTATGTTTCAAAAGTAGAAGATGTTAAGGCCAGACATCATCAATACCTTGCAACAGCGCCATTTTCAGACCTTAAAGCATTTGAAATCATTCTGGGGACTTTACCACCCGAAACTGTATTGCACCTGGCAAACAGCACCCCTGTGCGCTATGCCCAGCTTTTCAGTTCCAGGGCTGACATCACCTATTTCAGCAACAGGGGCACCTCGGGAATAGACGGTTGTGTTTCCACCGCTGCTGGTTATGCCTATGCTTCAGATAAACCAGTTGTTGTAATTACAGGCGACCTGGCGTTCATATACGACTCCAGCGCCATGTGGAACAATTATCTTCCCGAACAATTCAGGATTATTGTAATGAATAACGGTGGCGGCAATATTTTCAGGCTTATTGAAACCGGGCCCGAAATGAATGCGCTCAAAGACTTTTTTGAAACGCCCCACAATGTTAACCTGAAGCAGCTTTCATCGGCCTTTGGTTTGAGACACCAGTTCTGCCATGACATTGCAAGTCTTCAGAAAGAACTGGATATACTGCTGTCAACCAAAGGCCCGTCGGTACTTGAGATTAAGACCGATGGTAATACAGATGCAGATATTTTTAAACAATATTACAGTTATTTAAAAAAATAATATGGCAACCAGAAATTGGAAAAAGATAAAAGAGTATGAAGAAATAAAATTTGAATTCTTCGAGGGGATAGCAAAGATCACCATTAACCGGCCAAGATATATGAATGCCTTCACCCCCGACACGGTGAAAGAGATGTGCGACGCCATGGTATACTGCCGCGAAAACCAGGATATTTTCGTTGTAGTGCTCACCGGCGAGGGCGACAGGGCTTTTTGCAGCGGCGGCGACCAGAATGTGAAAAATATTGCAGGGTATATTGGTAAAGACGGAGTACCGCGCCTGAATGTGCTCGACCTGCAAAAAATGATTCGCTCGCTGCCCAAACCTGTAATTGCTATGGTAAATGGCTATGCCATTGGCGGGGGCCACGTTTTGCATGTTATGTGCGACCTTACCATCGCCTCTGAAAATGCTCGTTTTGGCCAGACCGGCCCTAAGGTGGGCAGCTTTGATGCCGGGTTCGGTTCTTCTTACCTAGCACGGCATGTAGGCCAGAAAAAAGCCCGTGAAATTTGGTTTTTATGTGAGCAATACACGGCACAGGAAGCGTTTGACATGGGCATGGTGAACAAAGTCGTTCCGTTTGACCAACTTGAAGACGTAACCGTGGACTGGTGCAAAAAAATAATGAAACGCAGCCCCTTTGCTTTAAGAATGATTAAAGCAGGATTAAATGCTGAACTTGATGGTCAGGCAGGGATACAGGAACTTGCCGGTAATTCAACGATGCTGTATTATATGACCGAAGAAGCACAGGAGGGTAAAAATGCATTCCTGGAAAAACGTGATCCTGATTTTAAGAAGTTTCCAAGAATGCCTTAAAAAATATATTAATTTTGTAAAAAACACTTTTTGTCCAGTGATGAATAAATTTTCAGCCTGGTTGCAAGCTATCAGGCCCAGAACATTGCCGCTGGCGCTTTCAAGCACCATACTGGGGAGTTTTATTGCCGCTTCTGAAAAAGCATTTCACTGGCAGGTATTTGTTCTCGCCTCACTCACTACGGTATTTCTTCAAATACTTTCTAACCTTGCCAATGATTACGGGGATTTTATCAAAGGAACTGATAAAGCAGACCGGACAGGCCCTGCACGTATGGTCCAGTCCGGAATGATCAAACCCGGACAGATGGTAACTGCCATAACCATTGTTTCGCTGCTTTCACTTGCTTTTGGCACCTGGCTGATCTTTACCGGCACCCGCGGAAACGGGCCCGGAATAAAAATATTTTACTTCCTGCTGGGGCTTGGCGCTATCACTGCCGCAGTGAAATATACCATTGGCAAAAAACCATACGGGTACATCGGATTAGGAGACCTCTTCGTGTTTATTTTTTTTGGCCTTACCGGTGTTATCGGCACATATTACCTGCATACCCAACATCTGAGATATGATATTTTACTGCCTGCCACCTCGGTTGGACTGCTTAGTGCAGGGGTATTGAACATCAACAATATACGCGACTACCAGAGCGATATGCAGGCTAGTAAAAGAACCCTCGTGGTTATGATAGGCAGCCGGTGGGCAAAAATATATCACCTCACCCTGCTTGCAGGCGCTGTTATAACCGGGAGCCTTTATACACTTATTAATTTTAAATCGGGTTACCAATGGCTTTTTTTACTTACAACACCTTTGCTCCTCACCAACATGATTACAGTCTTTAACTTTTCCAAACCCATTGAACTTAATGTGGAACTGAAAAAACTGGCCTTTTCAACCCTGCTCTTCTCATTTTCATTTGGTATCGGCCTTTTGTTTTAATAATTACTGGAACAGCTCAATGTATAAAGCCCGGATCAAAGAATATATGCTGCATTTCAGATTTCCGGCAGGAACCTCAAGAGGAGTGTTGCACCATAAGAAATCGTGGTTTGTAAATATTGAAAAAGACGGACAGACCGGTATCGGGGAGTGTTCGGTAATCCCTGGGTTAAGCCCCGAAGATCATCCCGGTTTTTTGCCCGCCCTGGAAAACCTCTGCGAATTCATCAACTCAGGAAACCATCCGGCAGGTTACAATACACAAACATTTCCTGCCATCCGTTTTGGTATCGAAACAGCAATGGCAGACCTGGATAACGGCGGCGAAAGATTATTATTCCCATCCGCTTTCACCGCAGAAGACAGCGCTATTCCCATAAACGGGCTGATATGGATGGGAGACGACCATTTCATTCTAAAACAGGTAAAGGAAAAAGTTGATGCAGGGTTCGGTTGCCTTAAATTGAAAATAGGCGCAAAAGTATTTGAAACAGAATTGCAATTGTTGAAAAAGATAAGGGCTGAATATCCACAGATAGAAATCAGGCTTGACGCCAACGGTGCATTCAGTCCTGAAACTGCACTTTCAAAGCTTGAAAAACTGGCGCCACTGAACATACATTCAATAGAACAGCCCATCAAACCCGGTCAAACAGATTTGTTGGCCGGGATATGCAAAAAATCGCCTGTACCTGTTGCCCTCGATGAAGAACTCATCGGCATTTACGGCCATGACCGGAAAAAAGCACTTTTACAGGTAATAAAACCGGCCTATATCATCTTAAAGCCAAGCCTTCTGGGTGGTTTTACATACTGTGCCGAATGGATCAGCATTGCCCGCAATAATGGCACCGGTTGGTGGGTTACATCCGCCCTTGAATCGAATATCGGGCTGAATGCCGTTTCACAATGGGTTGCAACACTTGGGGCCACAATGGTACAAGGCCTTGGCACAGGTATGCTTTACGAAAACAATATCCCTTCACCGCTCTATATAAAAAATTCAATGCTTTACTACCGAAAGAACGGGGAATGGGACATAAGTGAAATAACTGCATGAACCACATGTATTCAAATATCAGACTGGATAACCGGCAATATGACAGGGACACCTTGCTTACAATATGCACAGATTCGCCCTGGCTCAACAAACTGCCCGCCTACAGGAAAGATATTTTTCAATTCATAAAAGAATGGCTGGATGACAATGAGACGATCCTCTTGCAGACATCAGGCTCAACAGGTGAGCCAAAAAATATTTCTCTGAAAAAAAAACACATGATTGGTTCTGCAAAACTTACGCAACGATTCTTCGCACTGGATGAAAAAACCAATGCGCTGTTGTGCCTGCCTGTAAAATACATAGCGGGTAAAATGATGATCGTCAGGGCATTTGTTTCAGGGTATAACCTCCTGACTTCAACACCTAAGCCCAATCCTTTTAAAACAATAAAAAAACCACTGGATTTTACAGCCCTGACCCCGCACCAGCTTTACCATTCACTGGAGGATTTAAAACGACTGAAGATTAAAAATATAATTGTTGGTGGCGGGGAAATAACGCCTGAACTTGAAAAAGAAATCTTTGGGTTGCCTGCCAAAATATATGCCACCTATGGCATGACAGAAACCTGTTCGCACGTCGCGCTAAGAAAAGTAAACGGCCACGGTGCTGCTGATTATTATAGTGCATTGCCCGGAATTACTTTCAAAACAGACAGCCGGGGGTGCCTGGTTGTATTAGCACCTGGGATTTCAGATAAAACCATCGTTACAAACGATATGGTTGATTTAATTAATTCAACAAGGTTCAGATGGCTTGGCAGGTTCGACAATGTAATCAATACAGGGGGAATAAAAATATTCCCTGAAACAGTTGAAAAAAAGATATCAGGAATTATAAAAGAATCTTTTTTTATTGGCAAGTCATCAGATATTGCCTTATCCGAAAAACTTGTGCTGTATATCGAAGGTTCGAAGTCACTTGCCGGTAAGGAGGCCGCGGTTTTGGATTCCCTGCGCCGGTTACTCGAACCTTACGAAGTCCCGAAAGAAGTTGTCTTCATCGGAAAATTCACCCGTTCAGGTTCGGGAAAAATTTTAAGGGATCAGACATTAATATCCCTGAAACCAGGGGGGAAAACATGAAACAAAGGGTACTGCTTGCCATGAGCGGGGGGATTGACAGCACAGTGGCAGCCATTCTACTTCAAAACAAGGGTTATAAGGTCATCGGAATATATTTTTCTCTTTCAGATAAAATTTCAATTGATACAGAACTGCCCGATATTGCAGACAGGCTTAAAATTGACCTGCATATCATTGATCTTCGAAACCAGTTTCAAAAAGAAGTAATAGCGTATTTTGTTGATGAATATCTTGCCGGGAGAACACCATTCCCCTGCCTTACCTGCAACAATAAAATTAAGTGGCCGGCTTTGATGGAATATGCTGAAAAACTTGATTGCAGCTTTATCTCCACAGGACATTATGCGAGAATTGCCGTTAACAACAATAATTATCACATTCAATGTGCCGCAGACGCCGAAAAAGACCAGTCTTTTTTTCTATGGGCTTTGCCCCGGCAGGTTCTTGAAAAAACCATTTTTCCGCTGGGCAATATTGAAAAAAAAGAGGTGAAGAGAATTGCCATGGAACAAGGGTTTTCATTGCTGAACCTGAAAAAGGAAAGCACCGGGCCATGTTTCATCAAAGGGAATGACTACAGACCTTTTCTGAGAAAAAAAATCGCCGAAAGGGGAATAAATATCAATGACGGGGATTTTATTGACTGTACACGGAAAATAATCGGCAAACATAAAGGGTATCCGTTCTATACGATTGGCCAGCGGCGCGGACTTGGTCTTGGCAATGCTGCACCTGCGTATGTAAAAGAGATTATACCAGCACAAAACCATGTGGTTATAGGTGATAAAAAGTCGCTGTACATCAACACATTTTACATCACTCATTTCTATTTTGCCAATCCGGAGATGATTAAAAAAACCAACCGGTTGAAGGTAAGGATAAGGTACAGGAAACAGGAAACACCCTGCAGGTTAAGGGCAATTAACCGTTCAATTATTGAAGTAATTCTTGCCGAACCGCTCGATTCTGTTGCACCGGGACAGAGCGCAGTTTTCTATGATGGCGACATGGTTGCCGGCGGTGGTATCATCGGTACAATGTAAAATGATGATACTTATAACACAGCCTTCGCATCGAAAACCAAGTTATCTTTCTGTAAATTTCATCCTTGTCTTTTTTTAAAAACCATGATAATAAATGTTTTAATGCAAAAAATTTGTAAATTGGGCTGGTATTTCTGCTTTAAAAAGACTTAACCCAATTTGCAGCTATCCGCTCAAAAATTTTTGATTGATAAGGGTTCTGTCATTTTCGGGTTCAGGTTTGTGTACTACAGAT
>JAFGPL010000066.1 GCA_016936215.1 Bacteroidales bacterium | reverse complement strand
GAACCTATTTTATCAAAGAATGTCCTTACAAATAAGGTATAGTAAGTGTTTTAATCATGTGGCAAGAAGTAAATACCCTAGTATTTTTAATCATATTATCTTGGGCAAAGAGATAAAATTCCTATATGCTATTGGCAATGAATTCACCAATCGCAGTATGATGCCCAAATAAAACAGATGATTTTTGATTTGAGGTATTTGTTATGGTTTTCAGACTACAAAGGTACAAATTCGCAACACCTCTGACTTCGGAGGTCTGAGCTCTTGCCGAAGGCATTTTGCTGAACAGCTTTAATAACTAAGAATTAGTTTGTATGTTTTAATTGGATATTTATGGAAGCCGGAAGGATAATTTTGTGCTACTTTCCTTCGTTGTTCCAATCGTCTGTTCTGAAGGGCTGTGCAGGCAATCCTTCTTTGTTGAAGAAGTTAACCCCTTCAGGATTATCTGCCCATGCATATCTTACTGCCACAGGATTTTTAATGCCAGGGGCCCATACCACAACTGTATTATTTTTGAAAACGGCCTTTGCCCAAACAAATTTTTTGTCGGTCCCTGCAATGGCAAAATGCCTGAGCTCACCACCATCTTTTGCAATAAGCCCGCTGCCTGTATGTTCGAAACTCAGTATTGCCTTTCCTTTTTTAATCTCCATTGACTTGAAGACAGGCCCTGAAAAGACAATGTTTTTCTCACCATAGGCAATATTCCGGGCAGCAAGGGCAAGACGGTCGCCAACCTCTTTTTTCCTGAGTGGGTGAATATCGTTCCATTCCCCAACATCAATAGCAACAGCCATAGCGGTGTTTGGCAATGCCAAAGCCTTTGACTGTGCTTCCCTTAAAAGCGCCCAGTTACTCTCAGAAGGGTGGTCCCTTGGTTCCATGAAATTTGGAAGTTGCACATAAAGAAAAGGAAAATCGCCCTGCTCCCATACTTTTCGCCAATCTGATATAAGTGCGGAAAATAATTTACAATATTCACCCGGCCTTTCTGCATTCGATTCACCCTGGTACCATATTACACCTTTTATTGAATAATTCAGCAAAGGCGCAATCATAGCATTAAAAAGCCCTGCAGGTTTGCCCCTTATGAATGTCTGTGGTGGCATGGGTTCAGCAATGGCTCCAACTTTATAATGCCAGTCTCCTTTAAGGTCAATTTTATCGTCACCACAGACAATTTCGTATGGTTTGTCCGGCACAAAACCACCTTTGCCCGAATTGCTGATAACCCTCGCCACGATGGTATTTTCTCCTTTCTTAAGCAAACCGGCAGGTACAATGTACCTTCGGGGCGGATACTGATACCCGGTTGTACCTACCAAAACACCATTTACAAATACCGAATCGGAGTCAATAATCCTGCCTAAAATTAATAATGCTTCTTTTCCGGCCATTGAAGAAGGAATAACAGCTTTTTTTCCAAACCATATTACGCCATTAATTTTCCCCGGTTCCTCATCTGCCCAATAACCTGGTATTTTCATTGTTTTCCAGTCGGTGATATCTGTTGACGGATCATACCATGGTTTGTGTGTGTTTTTATACCCCTCGTCATTATTGCCAATGAGGGTGTACCAATTCTGAATCTTTATTCTGTCGTTTTTTTCAATTTCCTCTATCAATGATTTATCCTTAAAACGCTGAAGTTCATTGTAATGATACGGAAACTGCTTAAGCGATTCTTCACTTATCCAGGCTTCGGCAGGAGAACCGCCAAGGGCTGAGTTAATAAGCCCGACAGGCACTTTGTACTGGCCATATAAATTTTTTGCAAAAAAATAGGCTACTGCAGAAAAATCGTAAATATTTTCAGCATTGGCAGCTTTCCAGCTTCCGGAATTCAAATCATGCAGAGGTCCTGAAAAATTGCAGTTACGCGGCACATAAAATTGTCTTATCATTTCATCATCGGCCTCAGCAACCTCTTTTTCATAAATCCAGCTTACTCTTCGCATGGGAATTTCCATATTTGACTGGCCGGAACACACCCAGACATCGCCAATCAGAATATTTTCAATATGAAGGGTATTGCTGGCCTGTAACTGCATCGAGTATGGGCCACCAGCTTTTAACTGTGGCAGTGTAACATACCATTCACCTTTCCCGTTTGCCACGGTCTGGTATGTTGAACCGAGAAATTCTACAGTAACCATCTCTGAACTATCTGCCCATCCCCATATTTTTATCTCCGTATCCCGCTGCAATACCATGCCGTTACTGATAAGACGGGGTAACCTTACCGCACCAAAGCCATGAGCTGATAAAACAAATAACAAAATGATTAATACCCCAAAAACTTTATTTTTCATATTCACTTCCATTAAACCAGAAATAAATTCAACTTTAATTACAAAAATAACTAATAGACCAATCAAGTTTAGTCAACCGATTGCATTGATTTTTCAAAATTAAAAAAATATTATAATTATTCATAAACAGATTACAAATAACCATAATTTCATTTTTGTTAGGCTAATACGATTAATGTTTGATTTAATGATTACTACATTATTTTTTAGGTTCCTGCCAAATCTTTTTTTAAATAACTGTTATAAAATATAATTCATGCAACTGATTGCATTAATCAGAATATGTTTATATTTTTATCTCACCTTTTAACCCTATGAACAGCATCAAGGATATTACCATTTATGATATTGCTGCCAGGCTGCACATTTCCCCTGCCACAGTTAGCAGGGGATTAAACGGGCATCCTTCCATCAGCCTGAAAACCAAAAGAAAAATTAAGGAGTGTGCAAAAGAACTTGGTTACCGCTCGAATGCTTTTGCCAGCAATCTTCGTAAAAAATGCTCCAACACCATTGGCGTTATTGTTCCAAGGCTTAACAGCAATTTCATGTCAGACATTATTGCGGGAATTGAAAAAACTGTAAGTGAAGCAGGTTATAATGCAATTATCAGCCAGTCGCTCGAAACCGAAAAGAAAGAAGCCCTTAATGCTGTCACCATGTATAACAACATGGTAGACGGCCTTTTGGTATCGGCTGCTTATGATTCGAAAAATATTTCACATTTTGAGCCATTCCTGAAAAAAAATATACCGGTTATTTTTTTTGACAGGGTGCTTACCAGCGATCTGTGTTCTTCTATCACGATAGATAATTTCAAGGCAGCTTACGAAATTACCTCACACTTAATAACCCGTGGGTGTAAAAAGCTTATGCATATAACAGGCAATACCTTGTGCAATGTTTATCTTGAAAGGATGAATGGTTTTAAGAAAGCTCTTTCAGACAACAACTTGAAAATCAACTCTTCGGAAATAATCGTGAGTAACCTGAGTTTTGAAGCAGGTATTGACCTGGCCGACAGAATTTTGAAAATGGATGAAATACCAGAAGGCATTTTTGTGGCAAACGATACCTGCGCTGCAAGCTGCATGCTCGAACTCAAAAAAAGAGGTGTAAAAATTCCCGGTGATATGCTTTTTGCCGGGTTTAATAACGACCCAATTTCCAAAATAGTAGAACCAAACCTCACCACCATTGATTACAGAGGATTTGAGATGGGTGAAATTGCGGCCAAAACGCTTATTGGCCACCTTAACCATACCCATGATATCAACCTTACAAAATCGGTAGTATTAAGACATGAATTAATAATCAGGGAGTCTTCAAATGCAACATGGACAAGGATGAAAGACATATCATAAACCGGTTAAAACAAGGAGATAAGGTTGTTTTCGACAAGCTGTTCAGATGTTTTTACAGCCGTATGGTACTTTATGCCGGAAGCTACATTTCAGACAGGGACACGGCAGAAGATATTGTGCAGGATATTTTTCTACACCTTTGGAATAAAAGAAAAGAAACATTCATAACCACATCGGTATCATCGTACCTTTTTCGCGCGGTGCACAACAAGTGTATCCAGCATCTGCGCCATATGAAAGTTACTGCTGCATATGAGGAAAGGCACCGCCTGAAACTCAAGGAAGCAGAATTACTCTACAATTCATCAGGCGACTTTAATTTTTCTGAATTACAGCTAACCGAAATACAAAGAATCCTGAACGAGTCCTATCAATTGCTTCCTGAAAAAACACGACAGATTTTCCTGCTAAGCAAAGAAAAGGATAACAGCAACAGGAAGATAGCTGAATTGCTGAATATCAACATCAAAACCGTTGAATATCATATCACCAAAACACTTAAAGTTTTGCGGACCGCCCTCAACGATTTTTTCACCTTTTAGACCTTTCAATTTTTTTTAAATAACCTGGTACACAAGCTTCTTATGAAGATTGTATTATTTTTTTGTTTCTTTTTTAGGGTAACCTTGAAGGAAAACGTCATTATTATACACGGAAAACAGATTTACTGAAATGAATTTTATTGCAGACAAAAATTTTTTGTTCAGGTATTTTAGCGGAAATGCATCTGACAATGAGATTGAACACCTAACCAAATGGTTGGATGAAAATGTCCATAACAGGGAGTATTTTATCAGGTTAAAAAAAGAGTATATTGAATCACTGGCAGGTATTACCGGGGAAGACAATTCGCTGGAAAAAGCCATTGAAAGATTTAGAAGAAATATTTCAGAAGCTGAAGAAAAGACGAAAACCAAAAGAAAACAAAAAGTCCTGAAACTACGCCATGTAATCATTAAATATTCGGCGGCAGCAATATTACTGGTTATCATAGGCACTACTGCATTTTTTGCCGGCAAAGGCAAAAAAAATAAAATAGACAATGCCGTTTGTGAAATTGTTGTTCCTTACGGGGGAAGATCAAATATTATTTTGCCCGATGGCAGTAAGGTATGGCTGAATGCCGGGAGCAAAATTCGATACAACAGAAATTTCGACATCATTTCACGGGATGTTTACCTTGAAGGAGAAGCATACTTTGATGTGGAGAAGAAAAAATATCCTTTCGTAGTTCATACATCACACCTGGATGTTGAAGTGCTGGGGACAGTTTTTAACGTAAAATCATATCCCGATGACGAAAACATTGAAACAACATTGGTTGAGGGTGCCATAAAAATTGAGACCTCTAAGGAGAAAAAAACAATTTTATTAAAGCCTAAAGAAAAGCTCACCTATCGTAAAATAGATGCCGGTTCTGTTGTAGCACCGGCAGATGAAGGTGGAAAAGAGTCAAAAACAGTTGAACAAACCAGGCAGGTAAAGGCTGTAGAATTGAATAAAGAGATTGAACTAAAACAAAATGTTGACACACAGGAATCTGTATCGTGGACGAGCGGCACACTTATCATAAATAAAGAATCGCTGGAGAGCCTCGCCAAAAAACTTGAAAGAAAATTCGATGTGGTTTTTGTTTTTGAAAATGAAAACCTGAAGTCTTACTCCTACTCGGGAACTTTACGGGACTTCCCGCTTGAACAGGTATTGCATGCGCTTAAACTTACATCGCCGATCAACTACACCATTGAAGGTAAAAAAGTACGGCTGCATTTTAATAAAAACTTCAAAAATGGTGAAAAATCTTAACCTTTTATCTGAACCTTAATTATTAACCTTAAATTTTAAAAACCATGACATAACCAAGAACAAAACAAAAAAATCGGAAAATGCGGCAACATTTTCCGATTCAGAAAGAATTATTCCAACGATTAGAAACTAATGTTGAACTAAAACAATCAAATTTATGAAATTAATCCTAATTATTGGCTCCTTAATAACAGGAACCTTACCTAAAAGACTATTATTAACTATGAAACTATCTGTTTTAATTAGTTTGTTAGCTGTTCTGAATGTAACAGCAAATGTTTACTCACAAAACAAGAAGCTGAGCATACAGGTAGAGAATATTCAGTTGCGCGACCTGTTTCGCGAAATTGAAAACAAAACCGAATATGCTTTTTTCTTCAACGACCGGTATGCCGATCTTGAGAATCTTGTTACCCTCAAAACAAAAGACGAGAAAATTGAAAGCGTTCTTGCTCTTTTGTTAGAAAACACCTCGCTTGATTATAAAATTCTCGAAAATAATTTTGTAGTGATTGTGCCTAAAAGCAATGCATCGCAGGGCATAGTGGTTACCGGAAGGGTTATTGACTCTGAAAACAATCCCTTGCCCGGTGTAAATATAGTAGAGAAAGGTACCACCAACGGGGCAGTTACAGATACAGACGGTAATTATTCTCTAACAGTAGGCTCACCGCAATCTGTAATTGTCTTTTCATTTATCGGTTACCTTAACGAGGAAGTTGAAGTTGGTTCCCAGACCACCATCAGCATCACCCTTTCAGAAAGCCTTGAGGCACTTGAAGAGGTTGTAGTGGTTGGTTATGGCACACAACGCAGGGTAGATGTTACCGGGTCAATAGTCTCGGTAAACAGCGAAGGCATTCGAGAAAATGCTTCTTCTAATCTTTCACAAGCATTGCAAGGAAGGGTTGCCGGTGTAGAAATGACACAAACTTCCTCACGGCCAGGTTCTAACATGCAAATTCGCATTCGTGGCACACGTTCGCTTACAGCAAGTAATGACCCCCTTATTGTTCTTGACGGTATTCCGTTTGCCGGTTCACTCAATGATATAAACCCTAACGATATAAGGAGTGTAGACATATTGAAAGATGCTTCAGCTACTGCAATATATGGTTCACGTGGGGCAAATGGTGTCATCTTGGTTACTACTTTTAAAGGTGAATCCTACGCTTTATCAAAACCAGTGGTAAATTATAACGGGTATTACGGCATTAAAAATCTTATGAACAGGTATCCGATGATGGAGGCTGATGAATTTGTTAGCTGGCGCCGGGAAGCTATTAACAATGGGGCAAGCTGGACATACGGGGCCGATGAGGACTCAACGCTGAATACCGACTGGCAGGATCTGATGTTTGAACAAGGTAAAGTGAACAGCCATGATTTAAGTGTTGCCGGCAAAACAGAAGGCGGCGGTTATAGTTTCGGGGCAGGATATTACAATGAGACTACCGTATTGCCCGGACAAGATTTCGAAAGATATTCAATTCGGGGAAGTTTTGACCAGAAAATTGGCAACAGGATAAAAATCGGGATCAGTTCAATAAATTCATTCGGA
The DNA here is from genome assembly GCA_016936215.1 of Bacteroidales bacterium. GTDB lineage: Bacteria > Bacteroidota > Bacteroidia > Bacteroidales > UBA10428 > JAFGPL01. The sequence continues at coordinate 28,621 of JAFGPL010000066.1, read as the reverse complement.
ACAATTGGTGGGGAAGAAAGTAATCCGCTGGGTACCATTCTTTCCCTAACCCCCGTCACCAATCCATATAATGCAGACGGTTCAATAAAAACCGAACAGATGTACATTAACAACATGGATACCTACTATAACCCTTTAATGATAAACAGCCTGGGTGACAAATGGATAGACGAAAGAAAAACAACTGCCTCGTATAATAACATTTATGGCGAACTTCAAATAATTGAAGGCCTTAAATACCATATAAATGTAGGGCTTAATTACCGGCAAGGCAATTATGGTAATTTCCGAGGAGAAAAGACCCCTTACAACGGTGATGAAAGATCATATGCAACTATTGAAAACGACCTGATTAAAAACTGGGTGGTCGAAAACCTTTTATATTACGACAAAACATTTGCCCAAAAGCACCGTGTCAACCTTGTGGCCATGTATTCAAATGAACAGACTGAAAGCAGTGTGTCAAGGATTAAAGCCGAAAATGTTACCGCCGAATATCTTCAGTACTTTAATTTCGGTTTGTTGACCGATGATGGTAAAATTATTGTAGACCCTGAAGAACAGGATTATTATAAAAGAGGTTTAACTTCTGCCATGTTTCGTGCCAATTATGCCTTTGACGATAAATATTTACTTACTGCTACCATTCGTTCAGATGGTTCTTCAGTTTTGGCAGATGGCCATAAATGGCATACATACCCGGCACTTTCGCTTGGATGGAATGCTACAAATGAAGAGTTTCTGAAACCTGTTACCTGGCTTAGTTATCTGAAACTGAGGTTAGGTTACGGGCAAACATCCAACCAGGCAATTATGCCATACCAGACCATGGGCAAGTTATCTACCAACTATTATAACTTCGGTAACAGTAATGTAAGCGGTTACTATGTTTCACAGTCCCCAAATTTAAATTTAGGATGGGAGTATTCAACGACCTGGAACTACGGAATAGACTTTGGCCTTTTCTCCAACCGTTTAATGGGTACCTTTGAATATTATTCACAGAAAACAGAAGACGTACTTGTAGCTCAAAGTTTACCAAGGACATCAGGTGTAACCGAATCATTTATGACAAATATTGGCAAAACTGAAAACAAAGGTGTGGAACTATCCCTTAATGCAGCAATTATAAAAGATAACAACGGTTGGTCATGGGACCTTGGGTTCAATTTTTATGCCAACCGCAATAAAATTGTTGCCCTTGCAAGCGGACAGGAATATGACAAAGGCAATGGATGGTTTGTAGGACACCCTATTGATGTAATATATGACTTCAACAAAATTGGTATATGGCAGCTTGGTGAAGAGTCTGAAGTCGTTAAATACGAAGGTTCTACCGGTGAGGTTGGAATGATTAAAGTAGAGTATACCGGCGAATACGATGTAAATGGAGACCCCGTAAGACAAATTGGTACAGGCCAGACGCTCGAAGACGATGATCGCCAGATTCTTGGCTCAATTGAACCCGACTTTCAGGGTGGCTTCAATACAAGGGTTGGCTACAAAGGACTGGATCTTTCGGTTATTGGATATTTCAAAAGCGGGGGGATTCTTGTAAGCGCTATTCACTCTCCAACAAGTTATTTAAACATGAATAACGGTCGTCGCGGACAATTAGAAATTGACTACTGGACTTTAGACAATCCAACCAATGCTTATCCCAAACCTTACGGTCCGGAAGTAACAAATCATCCGAAATACGGAAGTACCCTGGCTTATTTTGATGCTTCATATATTAAGATATCCAACATTACCCTGGCATACAATTTCAAAACAGAACTACTGTCAAGGGCTAAAATAGATAAATTGAGATTATATGTTACGGCACAAAATCCTTTAGTATTTGCATCTGATTATTATTCTGAAACAGGGTTAGACCCACAACCTAATTCAACCAGTGATGATATCCATAATCAGGCTGTGGCTCCAAGTAACAACAACGGGGTTGTTAAAGACCGCGTTTATGTTGTGGGTTACAATACTCCTGCTACTCGCAATTTCCTTTTTGGAATTAACGTAACATTTTAATTAACCCTTTAAAAAAGTAATTATGAAAAATATACTATTTTCAATATTTGCAGCAGTTGCATTGTTTCTTATCCCTTCCTGCTCAGATATTTTAGAGGAACAACCCCGCTCAATAATGACCCCGGATTTCTTCCTTACAGAGCAGGGCATAGAATCAGGGCTTACGTCTGTATACTCTCAACTGCGATGGATATATGGTCCTGCAGGTATGATGTACCTTGCTGTTGGAGGTACCGATGAGGCTACCTATGGCGATAATAAAGATGGCTATGGATTAGATCTGGATTCATACAACATTCTTGCCGGTAATGGCGGCCTTACAACTATCTGGAATAATACATTTCCCGCTATCAATACATGCAATGGGATAATCGAGAAAGGCACCGAGGCAGGCGTAGAAGCTTCGCTTGTTGCCGAAGCAAAATTCTTTCGTGCATTTAATTATTTCCTGCTTGTAACCACCTTTGGTGATGCCCCGCTTGATTTAGGTTCCGGGGAATTGAAATTCAACACCACTCCGTCGCGTTTATCTGCCCGTGATGTGGTGGAAGATGTTTATACGAAAACCATTTTACCCGACCTGGAAGATGCAGTTGATGAACTTCCGGCCACACCCCGCACAACCAGTGCAACAAACAAAATTGCTGCGCAACATTTTTTGGCAAAAGCTTATCTTACGTATGCATGGTGGCTGGAACGAAACAGCAAGACAGACCCCAATGGCAAATCACCGGCGCAGTATTATCAATTGGCATATGATGTAGCTGTTGAAGCATTGAAAAATCCAGCCCCTTTTGGACTCCAACCTACATTTAGGGAAGTTAACCTGGCCGAAAACGATTACAACAGCGAAATTTTGCTATGTGCCGACCATACAGCCAGCAGCTACCTTTATGACGAGAGTACAGCAAATAGCTGGGGTTCCAATGCAAGTAATAATTTGAAATCTAACCGTTCATCTTTTGCCATGAATATGGACTTTGAAATGTCTGTAAATGGAAATAAATTTATCTATCGCCAGGCTATTCAAGATGTTGGACGCCCATGGAGGCTGCTTACCCCTACCCACGAAGTTTTTACCAAAACATTTCCGTTAGCAGACAGGGCATTAGATACAAGGTTCGACGGCACCTTTGTTACAGTTTTCCGGGCAAACTACCAGGGAAGGACCAGTTGGGACGGAACAGTATTAAAGGGAATGAATGGTATTGATATAAACAATGACGATACAGTTTTCTACTTCCCGCCTACGGATGCAGACACTGCTAACCTGTTGCGCGAATCATCCGGTAAATTCAGGTACTATGCTGACAGGGCATATGGTGTCTGGTCACCATCCCTGATTACAAGACATAGCTATCCTTCAGTCTGGAAATTCGGCCCCAACAGGGATGAAAAGACCCCTGACGGCCCTCTGAAAAACGATGCCTCTACCCGGCCCTTTCCCATTGCCAAGCTTTCTGAAACTTACCTGGTTGCTGCAGAAGCTGCTGTTAAAGGGGCTGCAACACAGGGAGGATACACTGCAAGAGACCTTGTGAACGTAATTCGTGAAAGGGCAGGAATGCCCGGCCATGGCGCTGAAATGGTAGCTGCAACACCTGCAACCATTGATATTGACTTTATCCTTATGGAACGTTCCCGCGAACTTTATGCAGAGAACCTTCGTTGGTACGATCTTACACGTACAGGAAAACTTGAGGAATATGCAGGAACATATACCATGTGCGAGGCAAATAGTTTTGTCGCAGTTACACATACCCGTCCCATTGAAACCAAACACTATCTCCGGCCAATTCCTGCAAGTCAGTTTGACAATATGGACAATACAGACGAGGAAAAAGAAGCCTATCAAAACCCAGGCTATTAGCCTGATAAACTGATAGTAATATTTTTTAGTAAATAATAAAAAGATTATCCTTTTTTGCAAAAGCGCCATAAACATATGGCGCTTTTTCTGTTTTCCGGGCTTTTACCGAATAATCATAAAATGCCTTGTAAATGCATGAATAATCAGAAACAGGGAATTTTATTTTGTATAACATTGAATAAGTGATATTGGCATGTACTATTCATGCCATTTTTCAGGTAAATACTATAATACAGGAAACTCTCTTCACAAATCCTTGCAGGTTGATTCAGCGAACTAATTTTTAAAATAACAAAAATATAGTTGGCCCGAATGATTCATCTTTTTTCGCTAAATACATTGCTGCACAGTCGAAGATTGGGATTGTTCTAAAGAAGATTCGGGTTAAATCATTTCACTCAAAATACCTGATTTGGTGATGAATTCGTTTGGGAAAAAGCTTACAATTCATTCGCTTCGGATATCATTTAACACCATGATTTTCAAAGCAAAGCAAGCAGCCTTTCAAGTCTATTGCCCCTGGAGCCTTTTATTAGGATGTATTTTGATTTTATTTCACCGGGACTTATATTCTTTATAAGTTCGTCTATAGAAGAGAAAAACCTAAACCGTCTATCAGTTAGTTGGGAAAAAGCATCTCCAACTAAGATTACTTCACCAGCCTTTTTATCATGAAGAAGGTTGATAATTTTTTTATGTTCATTCTCGGAAGCTTCACCCAGCTCAAGCATCTCTCCCAATATCAGAAGCTTGCTATCAGCTTCAATTTCCATGAAATTCTCAATTGCTGTTTTCATGCTTGATGGATTGGCATTGTAAGCATCCATAATAACTTTGTTTTTTCCGGTGTCTATAAACTGCGACCTGAAATTATCCGGAACATAGTCTTCAATTGCCTCTTTTATCAAAGGTGCGGGTACATGAAAAAATTGACCGACTGCAGTTGCAGCAACCACATTTTCAATGTTATATTTTCCAACCAGTTTGGTATTTATAATAATTTCTTCATTGTAACATACTACCTTCACTTTTAGAAACGGTTCACAGGTGATAAACTCACCATACAACTTGTCATTGTTATAATCCACCCTCTTTTCATAGTTCTTTTGAGCAACAGACCTCACATATTCATTACCGTTGTTCACAAATATGGTTTTGCCATTTTTAATAAGATGGGCAAATAATTCCCCTTTGGCTGCCTTTACGCCCTCTATACCGCCGAAGCCTTCGAGGTGGGCTTTCCCGATATTGGTGATCAGTCCGTAGTCTGGCATGGCAATATTACAAAGCCCGGCAATTTCACCCGGATGATTTGCCCCCATCTCAATGATACCGATGTCTGTTTCTTTAGTAAGCGACAACAATGACAGGGGCACCCCAAGATGGTTATTCAGGTTACCTGCGGTGGCAAAAACATTATACTTCTTTTGCAATACCCATTTGCAAAGCTCTTTTGTAGTGGTTTTTCCGTTCGATCCTGTTATGGCTAAAATTTTAGCCCCCAGAATTTTACGGTGATAACCGGCCAATTGCTGTAAAACAGTTAATGAATCATTAACTTTTATCAGTTGTTGCGATTTAAAATTTACCGGTTTGTCAATAACAGCATAGGCTGCACCCTTTTTAATTGCTTCACTGGCAAAATCATTGCCATCAAAATGCGGCCCTTTAATTGCAAAAAATATTGATCCCTTTGAAATGTTCCTCGAATCGGTTGTTATTATGGGATTTTCACAAAATATTTTATATAATTCCCCAATATTTGTCATAGATGCAAAATTGATATAAAAAAACCTCATTATTGCTAATGAGGTTTTCCTATTTAAAATAATATTATTTAGAAGCCAACAGGTGTACCAACCCTTGTCATTGCACAGCGGAAACCAAGGTCGTCACGTGACTGGCTTTCATCAAGAAATCTTCGGGTACCGGGGCTTAACCAGTAAGCCCTGTCGCGCCATGATCCGCCTTTATATACACGCGACCTGTCTGTAATCAAAGAAGCAGCTTCCTGACCTTCGATATCGCGTACATACATCCTTCTTGAATCGCTTGTTTGAGCCTTCGAATCCATAGCCCAGTTTTCACCGTCTATTACGCTCGACTCATAGTCACCATCTTTATAGTTCTTGTAATATGCCTTTTTATAATTCCACCTGTTAATAGCTTCTTCTTCTGTAACCTGGCGGTACTTCAGGCGGCCGAGACTATCTTTTTCTGCAAGGTTGCCTTCCTCATCGGTTTCAAGAGTCATGAATACATTTCCACGAAAAGGATTCAATTCGTCAAAATCTTCGAATGTAAGAGGTCTGTAAACATCTTCTACCCATTCGTTCACGTTACCGGCCATGCAATAGAGGCCATAATCGTTCGGCCAGTATGATTCAACCGGGGAAGGTATTGGTGCATTGTCGTTCAGGTCTCCTGCCACACCCATGTAGTCGCCTCTTCCACGAACAAAGTTTGCCCTGATCTGCCCCCTGTATTTCTTAACATCATTTCTTACATTATGTCCATCCCAGGGATAAATCCTTCTCTCATAAATTCTTTCCTCGTATGAATTACCTAATAAAGAAAGCGCTGCAAATTCCCATTCTGCTTCTGTCGGGAGCCTGTATTTAGGCAGAAGTATCCCGTCTTCAAGTTGTACCCTTCTAAACTCTTTATTGGGATCAAGGGATGGTAAGTTTTTGTTAACCAAGCCTTCATATTGACCGACAAGATAAGCATCGGTATTAAAGTTTTCTTCGCCTAATTGGTTCGGATCAGGGTTAAGGATACCTTCTCTTATGAGTATTCCTTCATTCACCCTGTCGGTTCTCCATGCACAATAGTCGGTAGACTGCAACCAGTTTACACCAACAACAGGATAATCGTTATAGGCAGGGTGCCTGAAATAGTAAAGCACATAAGGTTCGTTGTATGCCATAGGCCTTCTCCAGACAAGCGTGTCAGGCAAAGCCTTATTATATACTTCGGGATAATCAACAAATACCCTTTGTATCCACCAGAGGTATTCCCTGTAATCAACATTTCTAACTTCAGTCTGGTCCATATAGAACGATGTAACGGTTACCCTCCTGGGTACATTGTTCCATTGGTAAAGCAGGTCTTGTTCAACCCTGCCCATAGCAAACGTACCACCTTCAATAAAAACAAGCCCGGGACCGGTTTCCTGGTCATATCCGAATTTCACTTCAAAACCTCCGGACTCAGGGTCATTGTAATTCCAACCGGTAGTGGTAGATACTTTCCTTGCTCCACCTCCGCCACAAGCTGAAATTATTAAAATCAATATTATACATTTCACAAAGGCAGAATACTTGATGTTCATGGTATTACGGTTTTTATTATTCAAATATAATAATATTTATATCTAATTTACAATAATTCCCCAAATATAACTAAATCTTCGGGCATTTTATTGCCCCTCTTTTTTTTCTTTTCACATTATACTGAAAATTGATTAAAAAAGTTACTTCATGAGCGCCCATTCCTTCAGAAAAAAATTTCATATTTTGAACATTAACGTCATAACTATAATAAATATTGTATTGTTGCCAGGTAAATCCGGTATTCAGTACAATGGCATCAAAATGGAATTTAAGGTCTTGTCTTGCCCACAAACCAAAAATAAAAGGCTCTATCATGAAATTTGCGCCATAGTAAATTTCCTGAAGGTTTTTCTGTTGTTGAAAAATAATTCCTGGCAGTAAAAAAATATCACGGCTGTTCCTTCCTTTTACCATATCAATCATACCACCGGCATAAAAAGAGTATCTTCTTGCAAGAGGGGTTAAACCTGAAGTCCCCTCGTGTTCATCGGGGCTGGTAAAATGGTTGACAGAAATGCCCGAAAAAAACACATCATCATAAAATGCTGATAAACCAAGTGAAAAGTCACCATAACCCGACTTTAAATTTCCGTAATCAATTGGTTCTGAAATTATTGGATTTCCTGTAAGATCGGATTCAAATATAAGGTTCCTGCCGCTTACACTCCTGAAAACATAAGCCAAACCCAAACCTGCTGAGATATTAAAATTATCAGACACTTCGACAGAATAAGCATATATTCCGTTTACTGCTGATCTCAGGATAGCCCCCTGTGCCTGATTATCGTGAACAAGGCTCAAACCAAATGAACTTCTAAGGTTTTCAACCGGCAGGATAAAGACGGTACTGTATGTGGAATAAACATTTTTAAGCCCGGGCCACTGGTTTCTGTATGTAGCCCCAAACTGCATACTGCCTGCTGCTGCTGCAGAGGATGGGTTTGTGTAAACAAGTGTAGGTAAAAACCCCGAATAATGCTGGTCCTGGGCATGTTGTTGCATAAAAACAGCCATAAAAATCAATATGAAGCTTATCTTTTTCAATTAACTCTTTTTCCGGTTTGTTGTTATACAATAATTACTATTGTTGTTCGTTTAATATAATCGTTTATCCGATAGTATTTAATTTTATTATTTTCGTGAAAAAATATAAATAATTCCATGAAGAACCTATTTATTTTATTAACATTATTCACTGTCCCACTCTTTGGTCAGAAACCGGTTATGGAAAGATCACTGGATTGGCGCAACAGCAAAAAAGTTTTTTCCAACTCCGATATTTCAAGAAAATATCTCTTTTTTGAAGGTGCAGTATATGAAAATCCGAATACCCTCTTTCCATATTATAATGAACTGTTAACAACTGAAAAATATTATAATGTTCAAAAAATAAATATTACAAATCCTGTATATCAGCAAGTTTCTGTTGAAGATTTGGAGAACATACAAATGATCGGGGAGCTTCCTTCCGAGATTAAAGTGAATGTAAACAGGGTTTATAATAAAACCGGGGAACAGGCGCTAATAAGTATTTTACCCTTAAGAAGAAACCCCGGAACCGGACAGGTTGAAAAACTGGTTTCATTTTCGGTCGAGGTTCAGTCTGATAAAAATCGCATGGCAGTTTCAAAACTTATGAACGTAGCTGAAGAATTTGCCACGGAATCGGTACTTGCATCAGGCACCTGGCATAAAATAAAAATAACCCAAACCGGAATATACAAACTCACCTTTTCAGACCTTCAGAACATGGGTATTTCAAACCCTGCTGATGTGAGGGTATATGGTAACGGAGGCAAAGCAGTGCCCTTAATGAACCGTGAGCCGCGCGTGGACGACCTGGCAGAAAATGCAATATTTATGGAAAAAGGAAGCGATGGTATTTTTAACCAGGGCGATTATATATTGTTTTATGCCCACGGTATGGTTGCATGGAACTATAACAAAGCTGATTCAATTTTTCTGCATTCACTCAACGATTATTCCCAATATGCCTGTTATTTTCTCACCTCGTCGCTGGGGCCCGGTAAAAGAATTACCGAAGCCGGAATTGTCACTTCCCCTCCAAATACAACAGTAACCTCTTTTGATGCATACGATTATCACGAAAGAAACCTTTATAATGATATAAAGTCAGGAAGGCAATGGTTTGGTGAGAAATTTATCTATGGAAAAACTTATGACACCACTTTCAGGTTTCCAAACCTGGTACCGGGCTCTGAAGTAGTTGTAAAATCAAACGTTATCAACCGTTCGGCCAAACAACGCACCTTTACCTTCATTTTCAATAACCAGCATACAGAAATTATAAATGTTGGCAGCGTAAATATAAACTACAATGTAGGCACATATGCTGTACAAAGCCAAAAAACTATGCGGTTCAATTCCAGCGGGGACAATATTGCCGTGAAAATTTCATACAATAAAACAGAAGAATCAGATGAAGGTTGGCTCGACTACATTACAGTAAATGCCCGCAGGTCGCTTGCCATTTCCGAAAAGCCATTATTTTTCAGGGACACCCGATCGGTGGCAGAAGGAAACATTGCCGAATTCAGGATTCAAAACACTGACAACCAGACAATAGTATGGGATATTACCGATATGTACAATATTAAATCTGTTCCAGCCACCCAATCGGGCCAGGAAGTAACCTTCAGGGCCGAAACCTCTGTCTTAAGGGAATTTGTTGCATTCGACCTGCAAACAACTTTTCTGAAGCCTGTTATTAATTTCGATAATAACCTGTTGGAAAACCAAAACCTTCATGGCCTGGGGGCACATAAAATGATCATCGTAACCCATCCGCTTTTTACACATCAGGCTGAAAGAATAGCTGAATATCACAGGCAAAAGGATAATTTTAGCGTTATTACCACCACAACTGAAAAAGTTTATAATGAGTTTTCTTCTGGAATGCCCGATGTCAGCGCCATAAGGGATTTTGCAAGGATGATTTACGAAAGGTCGCAATCGGGCGGGAACAGCCTGAGATATCTTTTGCTTTTTGGCGACGGCTCGTATAACAACATATCAAATGCTGATGGTAACCCGAACTATATCCCTACCTATCAGTCATCTACATCGCTGGGGCATACAACCTCATATGTATCGGACGATTTCTTCGGATTTCTCGATAAAAATGAAGGAGGAAGCGATTCGATGCACTATTATTACCTTGATATCGGAATCGGGCGCCTGCCTGCAAGCGATACCATTGAAGCAAAAGGCATGGTTGATAAAATACTCGCGTACAATACGCCCGAAGCAAAACAGGACTGGAGAAACACGCTGCTTTTTGTCGGCGATGACCAGGATGGAAACGACCACATGGAACAGGCAAACCAACTGGCAGATTATATTAGGACAAGCCATCCCGAGTTTGTGGTGAAAAAGATTCTGCTTGATGCCTACAAACAGGTTACATCTTCTACCGGCAACAGGTATCCCGATGTAAACAGGGCTATACTTGACAACTTTAACAAAGGATTACTGATTTTCAATTATACTGGACATGGAAACGAAAATGCAATATCTGAAGAACAAATATTGATTAAACAAGACCTGGAAAAACTCAGGAACAAGAACAAGTACCCGCTGTTTATCACTGCCACCTGTGAATTCAGCCGTTGGGACGACATGGCTATAAACAGCGAAAACGGAAAGCCCGAAGAAATGACTTCTGCCGGAGAGGTAGCCCTTTTAAACCCAGAAGGCGGCGCTATTGCACTGTTTACGACTACCAGGGTTGTATACTCGCACAGCAATCATTACCTCAACCGCCATTTCTATTACAATGCTTTTAAAACCAATGAAGATGGCAGCCGCCGAAGACTTGGCGACATAGTGAGGTTTTCAAAAATTGCCATCGGGAGCGATAACAATAAAATGAATTTTACACTTTTGGGAGACCCTGCAATGGACCTTGCCTATGCTGATTTCAATATAGTTACCGACTCTATCAACGGAAATGATGTGAACAGTTTAAACGACACGATAAAGGCATTTACGGAACTCACTGTCACCGGCCACGTCCAGAACAAAGACAGTGTGCCTTATGATAATTTCAACGGAACAATCATCCCCACAATTTTTGATAAAGTACAACAGGTAACCACGCTGCAAAACGATGCAAACACCAGTCCCCTAAGTTTCGAAGTGCAGGAAAACCTGCTTTTCAGGGGAAAAGCAAGTGTCACAAACGGAAAGTTTAAATTTACATTTATAGTTCCGAAAGACATTTCCTATACCATTGGGAAGGGTAAAATTAACTATTATGCATACAACGATTCACTTGATGCAAACGGTTATTTCAGTAATTTTCTAATCGGTGGCACTTCAGATCAGTTATTCGGGGACAATACAGGCCCCGAACTTGAGGTTTACCTGAATGATGAAAATTTCAGGGATGGGGGGATTTCTGATAAAGACCCCAGGGTATATGTTAAAGTTTTTGATGAATATGGCATTAACACAACTGGCACCGGAATAGGGCACGACATTGTAGCCGTGCTTGATAAAAACACCTCCAATCCGTTTGTTATGAACGACTATTATCAGTCACAGGCAAATGATTACCGCAGCGGTGAAGTGATGTACCAGTTGAACGACATTGAACCCGGGTTACATACCATCAATGTTAAAGTTTGGGATATTTTCAATAATTCTTCCGAAAAAATGATCACCTTCAGGGTAATAGATGCAAATGCACTGGTACTTGACAAAGTTTACAATTATCCTAATCCGTTTGGCGAACAAACTTTTTTTCAGTTTGAGCACAATAAACCGGATGATGATTTGTTTATTAAGATAGAAATTTTTGATTTTTCAGGAAAGGCTGTTCGTATAATAAACCTTAATTCGTATGCATCGGGGTACAGGTCGGAACCAATTGAATGGGATGGTACAGATCAATATGGCAACATATTGCCGAATGGCGTTTACCCGTATCGTGTAACTGTCGGAAATTCTGATGGGCTGCTTGCCGTAAAATTTGAAAAGTTAATGATATTAAAATAGTTTCTCAATTTCATATTGTAATATTATGTTTTATATTTGCTCCACAAAAATTAAAAAAGTAATGATTTTAAAAAGATTTGCATTCTCATTTATCATTGTTATCATAGCATTAAATGGTTTCTCCCAATCCAGTACCAGTGAATTATTGGGAGGAGAAGCCAATCCTATCCATTCCACAGTTCCTTTTCTTTCTATTGCACCTGATTCAAGGGCAGGGGCAATGGGCGATGTTGGTGTCGCCACCAAACCGGATGCCGGTTCGCAACACTGGAATGCTGCCAAATATGTTTTTCTCCCGGGTGAAATGGGACTCTCGTTATCTTATACACCCTGGCTGAGAAACCTTGTTAACGATATTAACCTGGCATATTTGAATTTTTACAAGCGGTTCGACGACAAGCAGGTACTTAGCGCATCATTGCTATATTTCTCCCTGGGCGATATCGTTTTCACCGACAACTTCGGTGGTTACATTAACACCTACCGGCCAAATGAATTTACATTAGATGCTGCTTATTCAAGATTATTTACTGATAATCTTTCAAGTGCCCTTACATTAAGATTTATACGTTCCGACATTACTGGCGGAGGATCGGTTTTGGGACAGGAATACAATGCCGGCATTTCATTTGCTGCCGACCTTGCCGTTTATTACCAGAAAGATATAGAAATTGATGGCAAACCAAGCCAGTATGCATGGGGAGTGAGCCTTTCAAACCTCGGTACCCCGATCTCTTACACCGATGATTCGGAAAAACAGTTTATCCCTGCCAACCTTAGAGTAGGAGGACGATTGACACTTGACCTTGATGATTATAATAACATCAGCTTTGCGACAGACTTTAACAAACTGCTTGTGCCATCGCCCCAAATGACTGTTGATTCGGTTGTTTTCGGGCTTGAAGCACCAAAATCCCTCCCGATGAGTTGGATACAGTCTTTCTATGATGCACCAAACGGGTTCAGTGAGGAAATACAAGAGATCATGATCTCTGTTGGTGCGGAATACTGGTACCGCGACCAGTTTGCCATAAGGGCCGGGTATTTTCATGAACATCAGAAAAAAGGCAACAGGAAATATTTTACCGCAGGTGTTGGCCTGAAACTAAACGTATTCTCGCTTGATTTTTCATACCTTATACCAACCTCAGGCAGGGCCAACCCGCTTGCCAATACCATGAGGTTTACCCTGGGCCTTGATTTTGACAAATTCAGAGAGTTTAGATAGAGTATGGATATAAGAGTAGGTTTCGGTTATGACGTACACCAGTTAAAAACAGGCAATAAATTAGTCCTCGGCGGAATTATCATTCCCCATAAAAAAGGCCCTGTAGGGCATTCAGACGGAGATGTTTTGATACATGCCATATGCGATGCGCTTTTGGGTGCCGCAAATCTAAGGGACATAGGCTTTCATTTTCCCGATACCTCTGATGAATTCAAAGGTATAGACAGCAAGGTGCTTTTAAAGAAAACCGTTAACCTGCTTAAAGAACAAGGATTTGAAATAGGCAATATAGACTGTACAGTATGCCTGCAGAAACCGAAAATTAAAGAATACATACCCGAAATGCAGCGTATCCTTTCGCATGTTATTGATACCGACCCCGGGAATGTTTCACTCAAAGCTACTACTACCGAAAAACTTGGGTTTATCGGCAATGAGAAAGGTATTGCCGCATATGCAGTTGCGCTTATCGGGAAAAAGAAAAAAAGCCCTGCCAGAAAAATATAACCTAAACAAGCGGCTATGGAAAATGTCGTCGTTATTGGAGCAAGCCCTAATCCTGACAGATATTCCAATAAAGCAGTAAGAAGTTTGCTCAAGCGGGGTTATCATGTTATTCCTCTCGGCCGAAAAGAAGGAAAGATTGAAAACCTGCCCATTATTACCGGCAAACCTGATATTAAAAATGTACACACGGTATTAATGTACATTTCGCCAACCAACCAACGTGAATATTATGATTATATTTTTCAGCTTCAACCTAAACGTATTGTTTTTAACCCGGGTACAGAAAACTATGAGTTGGGATTAAAAGCCTCTAAAAACAACATAGAATGCGTGTTCGACTGTGCACTTATCATGCTGAACACAAAAACTTTCTGAATATCCCTGAAAAACTGCAGTTTTCATTTTTACTTCAGAGCTTATCGCCCCACCGGAAAAATATTCACACAGAATATCACAGGTCAATATTTGAAAATAACTATTTTTGGAGAAATTAAGCATATTTATGACTGATACTGAATTAAAAAAGAGTTCATTTTTTTTGCGCAACCTACTGCGGGGCCTCATTTGGCTTTGCGTCATTATCATTATTTTTATCCTGTTCAAAAAATTTGTAAGTCCTAATTACCTTACCTGGCTTGAACCGGTATACGACAATCCAACCGTTGTTTACCTGGTTTTTCTTGCATCTGAGGTTATTGTAGGTATCGTTCCTCCTGAAGTTTTTTTTATCTGGGCCCTCAGAAACGGCAGCGTTTCAGATTATGCTGTTATCATCACGGTTCTCGCTATAATATCTTACCTGGCAGGAATTACAGGATATTTTATTGGATTATATCTTCAACGAACCCTGTTTTTTCAATACCTGAAAGCAAAATTTCTTGGAAAAGCCGAAAAACACCTTCATACCTATGGCCCATACCTTATAATTGTCGCAGCCTTCACGCCTTTGCCTTTTTCGGGAGTAAGCATGCTTGTGGGTTCGATACGTTACTCGTTTAAGAAATACCTTTTATATTCACTTACAAGGTTTCTACGGTTTTGGACTTACTCATGGTTTATCTGGGAAGCCAATATGATTTAAGAGTGAAATACAAGTAATGGTATACTTGTATGGTAAAACAGTTTCCCGGTTAAATCTGACTTAAAGAGTTTTTCAATTATTCCTCTTTGCCTTGTAGTTAAAGAAATTATATTGATATGGTTCTTTTGAACAAACATGTCTATTTCTTTCAGTATATTTTTTGAATCCACCCTTCCGCATTCCACATCTGGTTTGTCATAAACACTCCTGAAATACTCTTTCAATCCGTTCAATTTAATCTTGTCCCATTCACCCTCATCATGCGAAATATGCACGCAAAATATTTTAAGATTGAGCATTTGTGTAAGGTCCATAAGTTTTTTAATGGAAACGAAGTCAGATTCGTCGAAGTCGGTAACATACATCAGGTTTTTAACATTCTTTTCCCCGACAAACGAGTATTTTTCTGGAACAGCCATTACCGGGCATTTCAATTTACGTATCATTGTTTCGGTAACGCTGCCCATAATGGTATTGGCCTTACTTTTACCCTGAGTGCCCATCAGCACAAGGTCGGGTTTATATTCCATGCTGTAATTAAGAATCACATCTTCGGGCATACCGGGGGCAATGTCGTAAGTAATTAAAATATCCTCCTTTTTGCAACCTGTGATAAATCTCCTTAAATCCGATATAAATTTTTCTGCTGTTTCTTTTTCCGTTGCCTCAAGATTGGCCGAAACCTCATCTTTTAACTGGCTTTGAATCTGCACTGTTCCTGAGAGTTCTATCAGGTCAAAGGCAGGGGTATAAAAAGCGTGCAGGAGTTTTATTTCGGCGCCGAGCACACATGCAAGCTTTAAAGCATAGCGGCACGCGAATTCAGAACATTCAGAATAATCCACAGGGACAAGTATCTTCTTGATCTGCTCTTTATGCTGATGTTTTTGTGGTTTGCTCATAATGGTTCAAATTAGGTGTGAAACGAAATTGCTCTAAAATTTACAAAATTTTTACAAACCTATCAAGTATTTTTTTCATTTTGTCTGCCCAATCAGCCACTATTCCGGCATTTATGGCCGTTTTTCCGGTAATATAAAACCCGGGGTATATTCAAAGCTGTAACCTATCTGATATTTATAAACTTGTGCTCATAGCTTAATTCCATGTTATATGGAAATTCACGGTATTCATAGCATTTAACCCCGATATCCGCACCCGCGTATTTTAAAAGTGCATATGCAAATGCTGATGTCAATGATTTATTGGATTTGAAGCCTGGTTTTAACTGCAGTTCGATTTGCGGGCTGCCATTTACCATGCTGATCCTGATATAACCTGTTGTTTTCCCGGCGAGGTTAAAATCTTCGTATAATCCATTTTTCAATTGCGATGCATATACACGTTTGCCCCCATAAATAATATAATTATTTCTTCGCCCGTGAATTAATGCAAGAGGAAGTTTCAGTTCCGGGGAAAGTGATTGAAGGTTGTGCAATTCAAGTGCACCCGACAAATTTTTATAGGATAATAAGTTACCTGAATCGCCTGTATCGTAGCGCATTAAAGGCATCAAGGAGTGCCGGTCGGTAACAGTAAAAAGCAACGACGTATCGTCATGTCCATCTTTTTTTTCCTCCACAAATGTGCGCATAGGATAATAATGGAACAACAATGGTGCAGGCAGGTTTTCATCGCCTGTTAAATGGTGCCTGAATCCTGCATTTTGACTTATCTGGTACCTTATTTTTATGGTATCTGACGATTCATGAAAAATGTTCAGCCCCAGTTCGGTCATTCCCATAGTGGCAATTATTTTTCTGGAACCGTCATGGTATATATCCATCTGCATAATATGGGCCAGGTACCCACGAAAAGACTCGGGAAACCAGTCCTGTCCGCATATAAGGCTCACGTTAGCTTGTTTCCAGTCAACACCATTTTCGACACCTTTTTCAATGAATTTCTTTAAAAAATGCGGATCGCCAACAATTATGGTCTGGTCAAATTCAGGAGATATTTTTTTTACCAGGGCTAAAACCATATCGTCCCTTACGCTGGTTTCTGCCAGGGGAAGTGATGTGATCACATGTACCCCCATCGGGACACAATTTATCAGGAATGTTTTTTTTTCGGAAGTATTAAAAAGGTAATCGAGGGTAAAGTCCACACCCCTTTTTATTCTTCGGGTTATACCGGCATCGGCGCCAAATGCAAAAGTGCCCGAAAAACCAGAGCTTACCATGAAGTTTTTAACCCGGGAAAATTTTCCCTTTTTAAACCATGCTTTTGCTTCAAATGGCACAAAAAAATCTTTCTTGGATATGACCGGAACCTTTTCCTGAAAATCATCCAGGGTTCTAACATCATTGTGGTTTAACCCGTACTTTAATAATAATTCTTTATATGCCGGAATACCGGAGGCTGCGGATTTAAATGCAGATAAGGCCCATTTTCCCTTGTCCTTCACAAATTTATCAGGATGTGCCTTTGTTAAGAAATTTTTAAGCTGCCTGTGTTTCAACTTTGTAAAACCCTTTCTAATATTCATCATCCATGCATCATTTTAAGAAAATTCCCGGAAAAAATTTTTTCCTTCAGGTAATCCGGTATCTGCAGTCTGCCGAAGATTTCGGTAAAATCGGCAAGACGGTGCATCTTACCTTCATAAGGCATAGGAAAATCGGTACCAAATATGAATTTGTCCTCTCCTACCCTCTTAACCAGGTTCAATGTAAGCAGGTCAGAAATCTCGTACGGATAGGCGGCTGTGTCAATATAAAGGTTGGGGTGCTTTTCAACGACCATAAAAGATTCGTTATGCCACAAGGTACCCAGGTGGGTAAGTATGATTTTAAGGCCGGGAAAATCGTTCGCAACATCATCAATCAGAATAGGATTTGCCTGCGAGAGTTTTACCAGACTGCCAAAAGGAGTGGTACCGACATGAAATACAACAGGGATATTGAGATCATGTGCTTTTTGGTACAGAGGCCAGAGTTTTCTGTCGTTGGGGAAAAAATTCTGAAGCGGCGGATGAAGCTTGAGGCCTTTTAAACCCAGGTTTTTAACAGCATGCTCAAGCATACCTGCTGCATCGGGTGCTTTTATATCAACAGAAGCAAATCCTGTAAACCTTCCGTGATATTTTTGGCACAACTCAGCCACAAATTCGTTTGAAGCAAACAGCAATGGTGCGTACATGGCAAAAACAACCGATTGTTCAATTCCTGCTTCGTCCATTTGCCTGAGCAGGTTCTCTGCCGAAAGCATATCCAGTACTTTGTCTGCCTGCTCAAAAGCTGTAATACCCCTGATGTATTTCAGATAGTCATTACCCTCTTGTGCAAAAGCCTTTCCTGTTTCGATAACATGTGCGTGTGTGTTGATTATTTTCATGGTGCTATTTATGTAATTGTTTGTGATTGAAGGGATCGTAAAGTGCAAATCCTGGTGCATAAGCTATCTGGCCGAGGCTCAATATTATTTTAATAGCTTCAAAACCCATTAGTACAGAGGTGAACCAAACCATCGGGGCAAAAGACGGTACCTGTCCCCTGCTTATTCGCTGCATCGCCTCTTCAGGGTAATACCCTTCAATTCCGCTAATCTTTTTAAGTTCAAATAACATTTTTAGATTCAGCGCTTTGCGTTCATCGGGGGAAATCCTTTCGGGGTCGTCAGCAAGGTCATCGAGATGATAAACCTGTTCCAGCGAAGGGGTATTCCCGGTAAAAACCCTTACGTTACCAAAGGGCAAGGCCCATCCTTCAACGAGTGGCACATTGTGCTGCTGCGCGTACCTGCTGATGACTATAACAGGCACAACATCATCGAGTGCCAGCAATGCAACATCAGTTGAACCCATCATTTCGGAAATATTTGAAGAAGAAATCCGGAGGTATTTTTTGACCTTTAATTCCGGGTTTATCTTTTTCAGAAAAAGTTCGGCTACATCTACCTTGTAGTCTCCTATTGTGTCTGAATAAGCAAAAACCTGCCGGTTAAGGTTAGATGTTTCAAACTTGTCGCAGTCTGCCAGGATTATGCTTCCAATACCACTTCGCACAAGAACTTCTGCAATGACCCCTCCCAGTCCGCCAACCCCAAATACCGCTACTTTCGAATTTTTCAACCTTTGCTGATTCTCAGGGGTTATAAGGCCGATATTCCTGTTAAATATATCATTGTAAATGCTTTTCATATATTCCCCTCTCTTAAATGCCTAATTATTAATTTTTTTCGCGATATTAGATTTAAATTTAACTATTTTTATTGATCTATTCAATATCGAATTGGCTATTAACATTATAAAAATCAGGCAGTGCAGTTTAGAAAATTAAAAGAAACGGGGCAAGCCATTTCAAACCTTCTCCTTGGAAAATACGAAGAAACTGAATTTGACAGACGCTTCTTTAGTGCGATAGTCTTTATTACATTTTTAGTTTCAATATATGCTACTGTAATCAACATCATTTTAAAATTAAATACCCCGATTACATTGTCAACCGGGATTTCTGCAATGGTTTTTCTGGGTATTTATTATGCAATAAGATGGGGAAGTGACCTCGACAGAACAAGAATAATCGCGATCATTATTGCATGTGTGGCCTTCAGCATGTTCTGGTTTTTCAATGCCGGATCGAAAGGACCGGTAATTTTCCTGTTTTTTGTATTCTTTTTATATGTGCTGTTTGTAATGAAGGGTAAAGCGCTGCTTTTGCTGCTGACGCTGATAGCCCTTAACATAACAGCCCTTTATGTGGTGGAATATTATCATCCCGATTGGGTAACCGGTTATGACACCGAGTTTGCCCGCATATTCGATCTTTATTTTGGCACGGTTATGTTTTTTGTCGTGGGAGGGGTCATTATCTTTTTTGCCAAATTGAACTACACCAGGGAAAAGAATAAAGCTGAAAACTCCGACAGGCTGAAATCTTCTTTCCTGGCCAATCTTTCGCACGAAATACGAACACCGATGAACTCAATTATCGGGTTCTCTCAACTCTTGCAAAAACAAGAACTTGCCAAAGAAAAAAGGGAACGTTACCTGAAATTACTTAACGAGAACAGCAAATACCTGCTGCAACTGATCGAGGATATCATAGATATTTCAATAATTGACTCACAGCAAATAAAACTGGCAAGTAAGCATACAAACCTTTCTATGCTTCTGAATAAGTTGTATGTCAATTTCAGGCAAGTACTTGACGACATGGACAAACACCAGATAAAACTGTCGCTGGAAATACCTGAAGAAAGCCTTGTTACAGAAACCGATGAGGTACGGCTTGAGCAGGTACTCAGAAACATATTGTTCAATTCTGTAAAGTTCACCCATCGCGGTGAAATAAAATTTGGATACCGTTTGATTAAAGATAAGCTGTATTTCTTTGTTAGCGATACAGGTATTGGCATAAAAAACAAGCACCTGAAAGAAATATTTAACCGGTTTATGAAAATTGAAGATGAAAATTACAGGGTAGTTTTTCGTGGCGCCGGGATTGGACTTTCTTTGTGCAAAGACCTTGTGAGGCTGCTTGGCGGAACAATCTGGGCAGAATCGAAATATGGCGAAGGATCGGTATTTAGTTTTACAATACCTTATAAAGAAGTAAAAGCCACCATTTCATTTCATGAAACAACAAAAGAATCCGCAAGTAACTTAAACTGGTCTGGCAAAATGATACTTATAGCTGAAGATGAAGAATCGAATTTCGAGTACCTGAAAGAGTTGCTTGACGGCACAAAAATTCGAATTGAATGGGCAAAAAACGGCAATGAGGCCATTGAGATTACCAGGGTATCTAAGCCCGACCTCATCCTGATGGACATAAAAATGCCCAACATTAATGGATTGGAGGCCACCAGGATCATAAGGGGATTCAATCAGGCGATACCCATCATCGCACAAACTGCCCATGCATTTGAAAATGACAAGCAAAAATGCATTGAAGCAGGATGTAACGAATACATTTGCAAACCAATAGACGCCACTAAAGCATTAGACCTGCTTAAGAAGTATCTGAACTAAACTACAACGAACACCAAGGCTGAAGCGCAAAAACACCGGCATTAAAGGTTACCGTTTTTCTGAACTGAATAAATCTCGTCAATCACCTCTTTGTATTTGTTTGTAAGGTATTTGCGCTTTAGTTTTAAAGTGGGTGATAACTCCCCGGTTTGCGGGGTCCATTCTTCGTTAATAAGCCTGAAACGTTTAATTTGTTCTGTTGCCCCGATTTGTTTATTAATCTCATTCACTTCACGCTGAAATCGTGCAACAACCTTTGGGTGCTGAATAAGTTCGGGGTTATCGCGGTATTTTACATCATGCAGCGAACACCAGTTATGTAAAAAAGGGAAATTCGGGGAAATCAGTGCGCTGGCAAATTTCTCATTTTCACCGATCACCATAGCCTGTTCAATAAAAAACGATTCTTTAAGCTTATTTTCGATGGGTTGCGGGGCTATGTATTTTCCACTTGAAAGTTTAAACATCTCCTTCTTTCGGTCGGTGATTTTTAAAAATTTCCCTTTCACCAGTTCCCCGATATCACCGGTGTGCAGCCAACCGTCAGCATCAATAACTTCGGCGGTTAGTTCAGGTTCATTATAATAGCCCATCATCACATTATCGCCTTTACACAATATTTCGCCGTCGTCAGCGATTTTCACATGCACACCGGGAATTGCAGGCCCAACAGTGCCTACGCAGACTTCATTCTTGTCAGGTGGCCGGTTGGTGGCGATCACCGGTGAAGCTTCGGTCATGCCGTATCCTTCTACCACAGGAATCCCCGCGGCATTAAATATAATAGCCAGCCTTGGCTGCAAGGCAGCACCGCCTGCGACAACAACCTCTAATTGTCCGCCAAGGGCTTCACTCCATTTGCTGAATATAAGTTTCCTGGCTAATTTTAACCTGAGGTTATAAAACTTACTGTTACCGTTATTGAATTTGTATTTTGCTCCAAGTTTCACTGCCCAGAAAAATATCTGCTTTTTAATCCCTTTCAGGTCTTTTCCTTTACCAATGATTTTATCATAAACTTTTTCAAGCACCCTCGGAACAGCAATAAAAACATGGGGTTTCACATCTTTCAGGTTATCGGTAATTGTTCCCATGTTTTCGGCATAAAATATACTGATGCCGACCCGCTGAAAATAATAATTGATGGTACGCTCAAAAACATGACTTATTGGCAGAAAACTTAAAATCCTGTGGGTATCGTTAAAATCAAAAACCTGTGAAATTGAATGAACATTACTCATGATATTTTTGTGCGACAGCATAACTCCTTTAGGATTACCTGTAGTACCAGAAGTATAGATGATTGTAGCAAGTTCTTCCTCTTTGATACTGTTTTTGATTTTTTCGAGTTCTGATTTAAATTTACCTGCACTTTTAATACCAAGGTCCACTATTTCTCTCCAGTTTTTAATCCCATCCACTTCATTAAAACTGTATACATCTTTTACAGAATCAACTTTCTTGGCCACAGGACATATTTTATCGCATAGCGACTTATCTGAAAGAATTACCAATGCTGGCCGTGAATGGTTGAGAATATATTCATAATCCTCACTGCTAATTGTAGGATAAATAGGCACATGCACAATACCGGCCTGGGCCATTCCCATGTCAATAAAATTCCATTCAGGCCTGTTATTTGAAATGGTGGCTATTTTATCCCCTTTTTTCAGCCCCAAGGCTAAAAGTCCGTAACTAATATAATTTGAATGGTTTACGTAATCACCCGCGCTGTATTTCGCCCACTCCCCTTTTTCTTTTGCCACAATTGCATCCTGTTTATAAGCATACTTTGTACGATAGTCTTCAAGCAGGTCGAATGTACGTTTTGGTTCCATGAAAGCTTGTTTTAATTTTCTCAAATATACATATTTTGTAATTATTCACATTAAAAACAGTTTTACTATCAAACATGAAATTTTGTCATGCTTTCTCTTGAAATTGGTTAAATAATGTTAATTCAGTAATGCTAAAAGAACATTGTTTTAACTTTGGCGTTAGATTTGACAGTTACAAATTGTTGAAATGAAATAAACAAAACAGTTATGAAAGCAAAACATATCATTTTAATTTTTGCGATTGCCATTGCCGGAGGTTTGGTAGCCCTTTTTTCATATTCAGTTTTTTTTGATAAGGAGAAAAGAATTCTATCAGCAAGGGTAGAAACCCCTGTCAGGTATGTAAACCTGCCGGGAGAATTTAATGAAACCACGCTTGACTTCACCTATGCTGCAGAGCAGTCGGTTCACACAGTGGTGCATGTTACTACAGAAATGACTGCTACGACCTATCGCAATCCGATCTACGAGTTTTTTTACGGAGACCGTTACCAGGAACCTGAACCGGTGCTCGGATTTGGTTCGGGGGTAATCGTTTCAGACGATGGATATATTGTAACAAATAACCATGTGGTGGAGAAATCCCAGAAAATTAAAATTACGCTCAACGACAAAAGAGAATTCAGTGCCGAACTTGTCGGGGCCGACCCAAGCACCGATCTGGCATTAATAAAAGTAAATGCCAAAGACCTGCCTTACATCAGGTATGGAAATTCAGACGACCTTAAAGTGGGAGAATGGGTGTTGGCTGTCGGTAATCCTTTTAACATTGCATCAACTGTCACAGCGGGTATAGTAAGCGCCAAAGGTAAAAATCTTGGCATTATACAGGATAATTACAGGATAGAGTCATTTATCCAGACAGATGCTGCAGTAAACCGGGGAAATTCAGGTGGTGCATTGGTCAACAAAAGAGGTGAACTGGTAGGGATTAATACCGCCATTGTATCACCGTCGGGAGGTTATGCCGGCATATCATTTGCGATACCGGTAAGTATTGTTCAGAAAGTTATTGCAGACCTTATTGAATACGGCTCAGTTCAGAGAGCTTTCCTGGGTGTTACAATTTCAGATGTTACAGCCGACCTCATAAAAGAACAAGGATTGGATAAAATAGAAGGGGTTTATGTAGCCGAAGTGCGCGATGGTGGCGCAGCCAAAGATGCCGGTATCGAAGCCGGCGACCTGATATTAAAGATTAATGATGTAAATGTATCGAGTCCTGCAGAACTCACCGAACAGGTAAACCGTTACAGGCCAGGGGATAAAATAACTGTATTGACGAAAAGAAAAGGTAAAACGAAACAATTTGATGTAACTTTACGTAACCTGCAAGGAGATACAAAAATTGTAAAACCGGGAACCTACGAAACCGTACTTGGAGCAAAATTGGTTGAATTAGGTAGTAATGAAAAGAAAGAACTTGGCTTAGCCAATGGGGTTAAGATTACAGAACTCTCAGCAGGCAAGCTTCGTTCTGCAGGAATAAAGGAAGGGTTCATTATTACAAAAGTCAACAACAAATCCGTTGAAACCATTGAGACGTTTAAGAAGATCATTGACAGCACAAGGGGTGGTGTCTTCATTGAAGGTATTTATCCTGATGGTGTAGTGGCGTATTATGCATTCGGACTGTAAAGCGGCATACCTTTCAAAAATAAATTAAAGGCTTGCAACTTGCAGGCCTTTTTTATTTACAGAAAATAATTCATTTTGATATTATATTTAAAAATAGTCTAAATTCGCAGAAATTTTTTGAAAGGTACACATGAGACAGCTTAAGATCACAAAATCAATTACCAACAGAGAAAGCGCATCGCTTGATAAGTATTTGCAAGAGATTGGTAAAGAGGAACTTATAACCGTAGAGGAAGAGGTTGAACTCGCTCAAAGGATAAAAAAGGGTGATAAAACTGCCCTTGAAAAACTCACAAGGGCAAACCTTAGGTTTGTGGTATCTGTTGCAAAACAATATCAGAACCAGGGATTAAGCCTTCCTGACTTAATCAACGAAGGAAACCTTGGCCTTATTAAAGCTGCTGAGAAATTTGATGAAACAAGAGGTTTCAAATTTATCTCTTATGCTGTCTGGTGGATACGCCAGTCTATTTTACAGGCTTTGGCAGAGCAGTCGAGAATAGTAAGGCTGCCGCTAAACCAGGTAGGTTCGCTGAATAAGATTAATAAAGCTTTTAATAAATTCGAACAGCAGTACGAAAGAATCCCGACTCCCGAAGAACTCGCCGACACGCTTGAGCTTCCCAAGGAAAAGATTTCAGATACGCTTCGTGTTTCAGGCCGTCATGTTTCTGTTGATGCCCCGTTTCAGGAAGGCGAAGAAAATAGTCTGCTCGATATATTAATTAACAGTGACTCGCCAAAAGCCGACAACAAACTGATAGGTGAATCGCTGATGAAAGAAATTGAAAGGGCTTTGGCCACGCTAACCGAAAGGGAACGCGATATCATCCGGTTCTTTTTTGGGATTAACTGCCAGGAGAAAACCCTCGAAGAGATAGGTGAACAATTTGGTTTAACCCGCGAAAGGGTAAGGCAGATTAAAGAAAAAGCCATACGCAGGCTTCGTCACACTTCAAGAAGTAAGTTACTGAAACCCTATTTGGGATAAAATGAGGCTGTGTAAAAAGCCTTTTTTTAACACGATTTGTCATGTTGAGCAATAGCGAACTTAGCGAAGCCTGTCTGCCAAACCAGGCAGGCCTGTCTGACTGGTTCATCCAGGCAGACGAGCTCATGTAATAAACATCTCATATTTTGTAATATAGATTACTCCTTTCAGTCGTGAGAAAAGTTACTCCCTTCGGTTCCCGCATTTGCGGAACAGGCTGTGAGAAAAGGTTCTTCATCCCGATTCGTCGGGATTCAGAATGAAAAAGAAGTGACTTTTTACACAGCCTCATTTATGTAACCAATACTTAGAACTCTACAGAATACTATTGCGGCGGCTTTAAAACATCCTTAATTTTTGTTTCCAGTTCATCACAAAGTTCAGGGTTATCTGCCAGTAAAGCTTTTACAGCATCCCTGCCCTGTCCCAGTTTGGTATCGCCATAGCTAAACCACGACCCGCTTTTTTTAACGATATTGCATTCCACGCCCAGATCAATAATTTCTCCAATTTTTGAAATACCTTCGCCGTACATAATATCGAACTCTGCTTTTCTGAATGGCGGCGCCAGCTTGTTTTTAACAATTTTAACCCTGGTACGGTTTCCCAGCACCTCTTCACCTTCTTTTATCTGGTTCATTTTTCGTATATCAATACGCACCGATGCATAAAACTTCAGGGCGTTTCCCCCAGTGGTTGTCTCAGGGTTACCAAACATTACCCCGATCTTCTCGCGTAACTGGTTGATAAAAATGCAGCATGTATTCGTTTTGCTGATGTTGGCAGTTAATTTTCGCAAAGCCTGTGACATTAACCGGGCCTGCAACCCGAGTTTCGAATCGCCCATTTCTCCTTCAATTTCAGCACGGGGTGTAAGGGCAGCCACCGAATCAATAACAATTATATCAATAGCCCCGGAACGAATAAGATGATCGGTAATCTCAAGTGCCTGCTCACCATCATCGGGCTGCGAAATGAAAAGGTTTTCAACATCCACCCCAAGTTTTTGGGCATAAAAACGGTCGAAAGCATGCTCAGCATCAATAAAAGCTGCAATGCCGCCGGCTTTTTGAGCTTCGGCTATTGCGTGAATCGTGAGTGTAGTCTTACCTGAAGATTCAGGCCCGAAGACTTCAATTACCCTACCCCTTGGATATCCCCCGACACCAAGTGCCAGGTCAAGCGCAACGGAGCCCGAGGGAATGGAAGGTACATTCACAATGGCATGGTCGCCCATTTTCATAATGGCACCTTTGCCATAGTCTTTTTCTATCTTGCCTAAAGTAAGCTCAAGCGCTTTGAGTTTTTGTTGCCGAAGGTTGTCGTTTGGTTGTTCTTTTGTCATCTCAATAAATTATTATTATGTATTTCAGAGTTTTAATTCGTTAATAATCTGGGTTGTATGATCTTTTGTATCTACTTTTTTTATCACCTCTTCAATGATTCCTTCTTTATTAATAATAAAGGTAGTCCTTAATACCCCTTCATAAGATTTCCCGTACATCTGCTTCATTCCCCAAGCACCGTATGATTTCAATATACTGGCTTCGGTATCGGCAATGAGGCTGAAGGGCAATTGATATTTTTCCCTGAATTTTTTGTGCGATTTTTCGTTGTCGGGACTTATGCCAATAATTTGATACCCCCTGGAAATCCATTTTTCATAATTGTCGCGAAGGTTACATGCTTCGGCGGTACAACCCGGGGTGTCATCTTTAGGATAAAAATACAGTATAACGTTACTGCCCTTTAAATCTTCAAGTCTTATGACTTTGCCATCCTGGTCAACTCCCTCGAAAAGAGGTGCTTTATCTCCTTTTTTTAATTCTTTCATATTGATTCAGATTTAGTAAAAATACAATAATTGAGTTAATTTAACAGAAAAGAAAACAGTTCTTTTCAATTCATTTATTAACACTCCCTATGCTGTAATTGTTCATATTTAATATACCTTTCCTTAAACAAAAATCAACAGCTTTTTTGGGCCCTTAATATCTCCCTTTTACCGGGCGGGCCAGGCAGTTTCTCAATTTTAAACCCCACCGATCTGAGTATGCGTTTAATCTCCCCCTTTACGCAATAAGTTGTGAGTAATGCGCCAGGCTGCATTTTTTGATGCAATCTTTCAAAGATATCAAAGCTCCAAAGCTCAGGCTGTGTGGCTGGTGAAAATGCGTCATAATAGACGACCCCTATGTCTTGGGGGAATATTGTGGATTTAATATCTTCATTAATCTTATGGAGGACGAAATTTTCTGTGATTTTTATATCCTTTCCCCAATCGCAATTA
The DNA here is from genome assembly GCA_016936215.1 of Bacteroidales bacterium. Lineage (GTDB taxonomy): Bacteria > Bacteroidota > Bacteroidia > Bacteroidales > UBA10428 > JAFGPL01. The sequence continues at coordinate 819 of JAFGPL010000066.1, read as the reverse complement.
TGCAGGGAATAAAATAAGTCTTTATCCTGCCCCCGGGTAACAGAAAAATTATGATAATTAAGATCTTTAAGCAGTTGAGAATCTACAGGGAATAATTCTATTGTATAATACTTTACGCTCCTGCCAGATTTGAGGCTCTCAAGCAATGTAAGCCAAGTGTTCAAACCTGTGCCAAACCCTGCCTCAAGTATGTTAACCGGTCCTTCCCCTGAATATTTAAAACCCGCGTTAATAAAAACATGCATTGACTCGGTAACGGCACCATTGATTGAATGAAAACATTCACCCATCCGGTTTGAGTAAATTGTAAATGACCCATCGTGTGTTTGAACCAGTTTCATAAGGCAGTAATTGCAGGTGGCTAAAATTATTCAATAAAAAATTCAAAAAAGCGTATAGCAGGCTTAAATTGAATGATTTTTTGCCTAAAAAGTAAAAAAACGGTAAAAATGCATCTGCCGTATTTCTATTTTATATAAAGGCTTCATGTACAGCAATCTCTCAAATAATGTTTTTTATTATACTGATATTTAATATTTTACATAAAATATTTTTGAATAAACCGTACGGATTTCAGTATTATCAACGGTTTCAAACCGTGACTTATTAACAATAATTCCCTGAAACGGTTAATAACTTTAGGTTTTTGGTTAATTATTTCATAGTGAAATACTTTTAATAATTCATACAATTTTCTATTTTTAACCAGAGTATTAATAAAACTTATAGAATTATGAACAAAGGACAATTAATTGATGCTATTGCCAGCAAGTCAGGTTTGACAAAAGCTGCAAGTGAAAAAGCTTTAAATGCTACTAT
>JAFGPL010000065.1 GCA_016936215.1 Bacteroidales bacterium | reverse complement strand
TAATTAATGTCTCTAAGAAAACTCTTGTTATTCAGAAGTGGCTTCTAAGAAAGCGTCAAGAACAAGGCATGCAAGTCTTGAAAGTCAAGAGTTTACTAAAGTAAATGACTGACTTGAAAGACGAGCATAACGCAGTAATTGGCGTTTTCTTAGAGCCACTAATTAACATTTTAACTTACCTGAATATGGTAACCAAAGTTTTGTATATCATTTCAATTGTACTGCAGCTTTTTGTTGCGCTTCTGGCTTTGAGATTTATCTCTTTCACCAGGATAAGGTTATCCTGGATGCTAATCTCCTTTGGTTTTATTTTAATGGCTTTCAGAAGGTTCATCGAGCTCTCGGCCATACTCAATACAATATACGCCGAAGAACTTTCCATCCTTACAGGGTGGATAGGGATTGCAACTTCCATCATCATAGCCATTGGAGTGTGGCTGATAAGGGATCTGTTTTTTTCTTTGCGGCGTGCTGAAATAGAAAGAAAAAGGGCCGAACGAAAAGTGCTTACTGCCATCATGAGCACCGAAGAAAAAGAACGAAAAAGATTTGCCGAAGATATGCACGATGGATTGGGGCCGCTTTTATCAACCATCAAACTATATGTTAATGAACTGGATTCAGAAGACCTTTCTGCAGGTGAAAAAAAAGATTATGTGAATTATGTCAACCAGCTTATTGACAATGCCGTTTCTGATATCCGCACCATGTCTAACAACCTTACGCCCAGGGTCATTCACGAATACGGACTTGTTTCAGCCATTGAGGAATTTTGTAAAAGTATTTCGCGAACGCAAAAACTTGAGATTTCATTTAAAAAAATGGGTAAACCAACAGAACTCAATAAGAATATCGAAATAAATATTTACAGAATTGTAAATGAATTACTTATTAATACCATTAAGCATGCTGAGGCCCATAATGCTCTATTGTCGCTTTCTTTCAGGCCATCAGGGCTTGTCCTTAAATATTCTGATGACGGCAAAGGGTTCGACTATGAATCAAACCGGGCAAAACTAAAAGGCGAAGGCATTAACAACATCATTACTAGGGTAAATTCTGTTGACGGTCAGATAAAAATCTTAAGCCAGGAAGGCAAAGGGTTCAGCGTTCACATCGAAGTACCATTAAAATAGCAGCACCTGATTTCAGGATTATGTTGTTTTCATACATTGGCTGTCTAAAATAAATTCATAATTTTAAACATTAATACATGGCCTATGAACAGGGGTGCAAAAATAATCATCGCCGACGATCACGAGATTTTTCGCAAAGGGTTGAAGGTCGTTTTAAGCAGGCTGAAAGATGTCTATATCGCAGGTGAGGCGTCATCGGGTCAGGAGGTACTCGATATCCTGCAATCATCGCAGGCCGATATTGTGCTGATGGACATAGAAATGCCCGGTATCAGCGGTATTGAAACCACAAAAAGAATCTCAAAAATGTATCCCCATGTGAAAGTAATTGCCCTTACCATGTTTAACAACGACCACTACATACAAGACATGCTTGATGCAGGGGCAAAAGGATTTCTTTTAAAAAATATTACAAAAAGCATTCTTGAGAAAGCCCTGAAAACTGTTTTGGCAGGCAATACCTACTATTCGGACGAGCTTTTTAACTTTTTTACCAAAAAATTAACTGCTGAACCAGCTTCAAATAAGCCGGGTATTCCTTTCACCAAAAGGGAAAAGGAGGTGCTGCAGTTTATTTGCGAAGGGCTCTCGAACACAGATATTGCCGAAAAGCTTTTCATTTGCGAAAGAACTGTTATCGGCCATAAATCGAACCTGCTGGCAAAAACCGGGTGCAAAAGTACAGCAGCCCTGATCTCATTTGCCATGAAAAACAAACTTGTACAGGTTTAATTATTGTACCCGGTCTTAATTTCTTTAACAGAAATAATTACGTGAAGTCTGATCCAATACATCCGGGTTAAGAAAAGTAATGACCGTTTTAAAATGAATCCACAAATGCAGTAAGAAGATTGAACAAGGCATTATATTTGTTGAACCTGAGTGACTGATAGGTGTCGTTAATGTCATGATAAGCATTGGTCCCACCCATTGTATAAATAAAGAAACATGGCACTTCTGCCTCATGAAAAGGGCAGTGGTCACTGTTACATGCTTCGCCCCTGGGTTTAACAATTGGGAAATATCCTGCTGGGCCGTTTATTTCGGTTATTTTATTAAAAGCAGAAGTGTGAACCGAACCATTTACAACAGTAATGCCTTCATCCCCGTTACCAACAAGGTCGAGGTTTATCAGAAATTTAATTTTTTTAAGGTCTATCGGGGAATTTTCAACAAAATACTTTGAACCAATAAGCCCGGCTTCTTCCCCGGCAAATGCAATAAAGGCGGTTGAATAACGGGGTTTGTTCCTTGTGTAATACCTTGCCAGGTCAAGTAATAAAGCCACTCCTGCTGCATTATCGTTAGCGCCGGGAAAATAGCATGCATTGCCCATCTGTCCGAGATGATCGTAATGGGCAGTGAACACAAGAAATGAGTCAGGAGCTGCCTCTCCAATTATAAATGCGGCTAAATTTGAACCATGATATTCGCTGATGAACCGGTTTTCAACATCAATTATTACCGAATCAGGGCAACCGTTAATTGCACCTTTTTTTACCAGAAAAGAAGGTCTGGGCGCCAGGAAGGTTGCAGTGTTCCAATATAACCTGCTATCGGTAAGTTCAATCACGCCTGCATTTTCCAATCGTGGATCATACTGAAGCATGTTTACCAATCCATTGACATTCTCTTTTTCTGTATTGTTGTGTGTGCCTGTTTCGCGGTGTTCTATACAAATAAACTTATCCTTTGCCCCGACCAGCTTTTTTTTCAGTTTGCCGGGGTTCTTCAAAACCTTTTTTTGTATTTTAATTACCTGGTATGAACCCGACAGGCCGGGAGATGCAGGATCGGCAAGAAAGTCGGTTCCCGGCTGAAGACAGGCAGTGTCAAGGCATAACGACACCTTTCCCGGAAAGGTGTTGACCGGCATGAGGAATTGTTGCCTGTAACCTTCAAAAAACGGTTGCAGACCAATTGTTCCGATTTCTTTTTCTATAAAATCTGCTGAGATTTCGAGACCATTATCAACATAACCCCTGCCATGAAAATTGGGTGATGCAAGCAGTTGAACTATTTTTTTTGCATATACTGAATCCTGTGTCCATGATAGATTGCAGAAATACAGACTTATACAGACGATAACGAAGGTCGTTTTTTTTATCATTCCATTTAATTAATAAATTCCCTGAGCTTTTGAATATCCTTTATCACCACCTCTTTTTTATTGAACCCGAGAATACCGTCCCGCTCCATTTCGCCCAGTGCCCTTGCAAGCGAGGGTCTTGTTACGCCGAAAAAATCAGCCATCTGGCTTTGTGTTTCAGGTATAAAAACCTTTTGGTTTTCTTTACCCGCAAGCTTTATGAGATAGTGGGCAATTTTCCCTTTGATGGTCTTAAAGCTTAAAAACCTTATTTTTTCTGAAAGGAATTGCGCCCTGTTGGAGATTGCATCCAGAAAATTTTTAAGTATCAGTGCATCTTGCTGTAATAACCTGATAAGCGAGTCTTTAGGCAAAATAAGCAACCGGGTTGGTTCATTGGCGATAATATCCACCGGGTAACTGTTTTTTTTACCGAACACAAATGCCGGGGCCACCGGGCGTGGTGCGCCAATATCTTCAATTTTTATCACCTTGCCTGAGAAATCGGTCATTTCGCCCCTTACAGAGCCTTCGATGATAAAGATCAGGTTATTGCACAGATCGTTTGCATGAACAGCATATTCATCCCGGGCAAGGTTTTTTATACGATAGAGTTTGTCATCAAAGAGCAGTTCCAGTTGCCTGGGGTCTATGCCCTGAAAGATAGCGCTGCCCGATAATATTTCGAAAATTTTGTCCATAATTACATTATTGTAACATATGTTACAGCACGTAAAGATGCCTTGCGGTAGTTTTGTTTCAAAATTAATCTTTAAAACAAAATTATGATAAGAGATGTTGTAAAAATAGATGAGGAGTTGTGCGATGGTTGTGGTCTTTGTGTTCCCGGCTGTCACGAAGGGGCGCTGCAGGTGATTGACGGGAAAGCACGGCTTATCAGCGACCTGATGTGCGACGGGCTTGGCGCGTGTATCGGCCAATGTCCGCAGGGGGCTATTACAATTGAAAAACGGGAAGCGGAACCATATAACGAAACCAAAGTGATGGCAATAATGGTGCAGAAAGGAAAAAACACAGTAATTGCCCATATGAAACATCTGAAAGAACATAGCGAAACAGGTTTTTTAAAGGAAGCGGTGAAGTTTCTCAATGAACATTCCGAAGAACTTGATTTCGATCACAGGGAGGTTATTGCTGAGGTACATGGGCATCATGGTCCGCAAAACCATCATCACGAGGGCGGATGTCCCGGCTCACGGCCTGTTACGTTCGAACCCAAAGCGACAGCCTTTGATCCCGCCCCTTTCGTGCAGCAGTCGGAACTCAGGCAATGGCCGGTGCAGATGCACCTTATAAACCCTAATGCGCCTTATTTCAGGAATACAGATGTGTTAATTGCTGCAGATTGTACAGCTTTTTCAATGGGCGATTTTCACAGCAGGCATCTAAAGGGGAAAAGCCTTGCGATTGCCTGTCCGAAACTCGATTCGAATACCGAAGTGTACATAGAAAAAATAAGGCTCATGATTGATGAAGCCAAAGTGAATACCCTTACCGTGATGATCATGCAGGTGCCTTGCTGCATGGGATTGCTTCAGATGGTAAAAACGGCTTCCTCGCGCGCACAGCGAAAAGTGCCTGTTAAGCTTATCATTACAGGGCTTGAAGGAAACATTCTTAACGAGGAGTGGATTTAGTATTTCATATTAATATTTTGTAATCGTTTAATAATTAGAATTATGGAAACAATAGAAAAATCAAAAGTATTTGTCGCTGCCGAAATGATAGATTATGCTGCCGGGGCCATTGTTAGCAAAACAATTGCCAAACAGGCAGGGGGAAACCTTACGCTTTTTGCATTTGACAAAGGCCAGGCGCTTAGTGAACATTCAGCCCCGTTCGATGCAATGGTACAGGTGGTTGACGGTGATGCGGAAATCATTATCAACAAACAACCTTTCAGTTTAAAAGCAGGCCAGTGCATCATTATGCCGGCCAATATCCCTCATGCGGTAAATGCAGTTGAAAAATTCAAAATGCTGCTGACAATGATAAAAAATTAAGCGCCTGTTTTTATCAGAAATAAATTTCATATATTTGAATCAGCACAGTACAGCACAGTACAGATTCAAATATGTTTATTGAAAGTATTGATATTCAAGGTAAAACAAAACTTAGCCGGTTAATTGATTCAATTTCCCAATCCATTAACCAGGGGATATACAGTATTGGCGATCCGTTACCCTCGGTCAATATGGTAAGCAGCAGGTTCGGGGTTTCGCGCGATACGGTTTTCAAGGCATACAGCCAGCTTAAGCAAAGGGGGCTTATAGGTTCAACCCCGGCTAAAGGCTATTATGTAACCGATCCGAATAAAAAAGTATTTATTTTCCTCGACTCGTTCAGTCCTTTTAAAGATGATCTTTATAATTCCATTATAAAAAACCTTCCGTCGGGTTATAAGGTTGATCTCGGCTTTCATCATTACAATCCCAGGGTATTTGAAACAGTGCTGCTCGACAGCATTGGCCGTTACAATATGTTTGTGGTAATGAATTTCAACAATGAAAAAATTAGCGGGATACTGCGTAAAATTGACCCGGGCAGATTGTTAATCCTCGACTGGGGAAAACTCAAAGACGCAAAGTTATCATACGTGTGCCAGGACTTTGGTGAACAACCTTACCATTGTTTCAGGCAAGCGGCTGCTTCCATTAAAAAATACAGGCGTTTTAACTATGTATGTCCCGAAGGGTGCTACCATCCGGATACGACATGGGATTTTTTCAAAAAATTCTGTCGTGAAGAGAATATAAATTACAGGTTTGTTAAGGATATCACCACCGATTCTGTTGGTGTTGGTGAGGCATACTTAGTATTCAGGCAGAAAGACTTAATACAGATTTTAAAATTTGCAAGGGGACAGAAATTAAAAATCGGCAAGGATACCGGGATTATAGCCTATAACGATACCCCGCTTTATGAGGTTGTTGAAGAAGGCATTACAGCTATCTCTACCGATTTCAGGATGATGGGTGCGAAAGCGGCAGAATTTATCGTGAAACGTGAAAAAATGCAGGAGATAATCGGAACAAAACTTATATTACGTAACTCATTGTAATTAAATTTAATATGAACAGATTAAAAGGTGATCTGCCAAAAATTGGCATCAGGCCTACCATAGACGGCCGCCTTGGCGGAGTGAGGGAATCGCTCGAAGACCAGGTAATGAATATGGCAAAAAATGCCGCAAGGTTTTTATCAGGTAACCTCAGGCATGCTGACGGGAGTGCAGTGGAGTGTGTTATTGCCGATACCTGTATCGGTGGTGTTGCCGAAGCTGCCCGGGCAGCAGAAAAATTCAGGAAAGAAGGGGTGGGGGTTTCGCTCACCGTTACTCCCTGCTGGTGTTACGGTACCGAAACCATAGACATGGACCCTTTTATTCCAAAGGCAATATGGGGTTTTAACGGTACCGAAAGACCAGGAGCGGTGTATCTTGCTGCGGCCCTTGCAGGGCATAATCAGAAAGGCCTTCCTGCTTTTGGCATTTATGGCAGGGACGTACAGGACGCCGGCGATACCTCCATTCCTCCCGATGTACAGGAGAAACTTCTGGCATTTGCAAGGGCAGGCCTTGCAGTGGCTACCATGCGCGGTAAATCTTATCTTTCGATGGGAAGCGTTTCGATGGGTATTGCCGGTTCGGTGATCGTAGAAGAGTTTTTTCAGAATTACCTTGGCATGCGTAATGAATATATAGATTCCACCGAGTTTATAAGACGTATGGAAGAAGGTATTTATGATAAAGATGAATATGAAAGGGCACTGGCATGGGTAAAGAAAAACTGCAAAGAAGGCCCCGATCCCAATCCGCAGCAGAAACAGAAATCACGCCAGCAGAAAGATCACGACTGGGAGTTTGTGGTGAAAATGGCATTAATCGCCCGAGACCTCATGGTAGGCAATCCATGGCTGGCAGAAATGGGGTTCGGTGAGGAGGCCCTGGGACATAACGCTATTGCCGCGGGGTTCCAGGGGCAGCGCCAATGGACTGACCATTTTCCGAACGGGGACTTTCTCGAAGCCATACTAAATTCATCATTCGACTGGACCGGTATCCGCCAGCCTTATATCGTTGCCACCGAAAACGATTCGCTAAATGGTGTGGCCATGTTGTTCGGACACCTGCTTACCGGCACGGCACAGATATTTGCCGATGTACGTACCTACTGGAGCCCCGAAGCGGTAAAACGTGTAACGGGCAAAACACTCACAGGCCAGGCAGAACACGGTATCATCCATCTTATCAATTCCGGCCCTGCAGCGCTGGATGGAACAGGAAGACAGTACGATGTACAGGGTAATCCTGTGATGAAACCATTTTGGGAGATAACCAGCGAAGAGGTACAAAAATGTCTTGATGCTACAGAATGGTGCCCTGCCTCACTGGGCTATTTCAGGGGTGGCGGTTACTCTACCAGGTTTCTTACCCGGGGTGGCATGCCGGTAACCATGTCGCGCATAAACTGGATAAAAGGCCAGGGGCCGGTTTTACAGATTGCAGAAGGTTACACCGTAGACATATCTGCCGATGTTCATAAAGTACTCGACGAACGCACCGATATGACCTGGCCTACCACATGGTTTGTGCCCAGGCTTACCGGTAAAGGTGCATTTAAAGATGTATACTCGGTAATGGCCAACTGGGGGGCAAATCACGGGGCAATCAGCTATGGCCATATTGGATCACATATCATCACACTTGCAGCCATGCTAAGGGTACCGGTATGTATGCACAATGTGCCGGAGGAAAGTATTTTCAGGCCAAGCGTATGGAGCGCTTTCGGAATGGATAAAGAAGGCGCCGATTACAGGGCATGTAACAGTTACGGCCCGCTCTATAAATAGAAAACCAGGATCTTACTTAGTGTCTGTTCTTTAAAGTCCGCATACTTCGTTGCACTCGTCCTCAAAAAGGTCATTTACGCATGGTAAACTCCCTTTTTTCGGGCTTCACGCGCCTCGTCTGCAAACTTTAAAGAACAGACACACGACTTTATGGACAAACACTACTTAAAGAGGCTGTGTAAAAAGTCACTTCTATAGTCATTCAGAATGATAGTGAAGAACAGTTTTCACGACCAAAGGGAGTAAACTATATTTTTGAATATTAGATGTTTATTTCATGAGATCGTTGCGCTTAGTTCGCTATCGCTCAACATGACAAATCGTGTTAGAAGAAAACTTTTTACACAGCCTCTTTTTTAGGGGTTTAGTTATAGTTTTTTTTTATTACAAATGTTTTTGAAATTCAAATACCGCAGGTTGTTATTGCATATGTACACCTTGTATAATAAAATCTTGTGGTGATTAAATTCCGGTTGACGAATTTGTTACTGCTAAAAGGTGAATATGTGAACATATTAAATATTATAATATAAATACATTGTAGTGATAATTTTTAATTTAAACATTAACTAAAACCTATTGAATATGAAACAAAAGTATCTACTTTTTAAATTTTGGATGGCCATCGTGCTCATGTGTTTTATAAGCTCATCTGCAGTTTTTGGCCAGGCCGCTACTTTAAAGCATTCCTATACTTTTGAAGACGGCACAGCAAAAGATGTTGTGGGAAATGCAGATGGAACAGTTATTGGCGGTGCAATAGCAGACGGATTATATACTGCTTCGGCCAACGGCCAATACATTCAGCTACCTGCTGATTCTATTAAGATTAATACCTATTCGGCAATTACTTTAGAGGGTTATATCCGTGCCGATGTAGATGTTACCTGGGCTTCAATGCTCGCTTATTTTGGCGATACCGAAACCGGTACAGGGAACAATTATGGTGTGAATTATCTTTTTATAACCCCCGATCGCTGGACCGAAAGCCGCGCAGCTATTTCATGTAATAACCTAACTACGCCATGGTCTGCAGAACAGGGTGTAACAGGCACTCCGGTAGGTGTTGGCCATAAACACCATGTGGTATGTGTATTAACAAGTACTACCATAAGCTGGTATATTAACGGTGTGCTTAGCGGTACTGCTGACGTTTCAGGAGATAATTCAATTGCAAATATTAGCACTGCACAAGCAATGTTGTGCAAAGGAGGTTACACCGGCGACCCTACCTGGCAGGGTACAATTGATGAATTTAATATTTATGAAGGGACCCTTGATGAACCTACCATTCAGAGTCACTATACAACTTTTATGGGCGATGATTATTTTAATGCCAAACTGTCTGGTTTAACAACAAACAATAGCGAACTCACCCCTTCATTCGATCCGGATGTTACTGTTTATGAAGTTAATGTAGAATATGGTATTACTTCTGTTACATTCAGTGCAACGCCTGCTATTGAAGGCGCTACAGTCGCAATGTTTGACGGATTGGGAAATGAAATAACAGACGGTATTGTTACTTTTCCCATTGACGATGGTATTGATTTCGAGATTGTCGTAACAGCTTTGGACGGTTCAACTGAAAGATCATACCAGGTATCCATATTTGTTAATCCCGGGGAAGAATCAGCCAACCTGTCATCTATTGATTTATCAGCAGGATCATTTTTGGAAGATTTTCATCCCGATACAACAGAATACTTAGCCATTGTGCCTTACGGTACCACTTCGGTTACAGTAACAGCAAATAAAAGCTATACCGGTGCATCTGTTACAGGTGATGGAGACATTGCCCTTACAGACGGGATAGGTTCTACAACCATTACAGTGACTTCACAGGATGGGTTGAATACAAAAAAATACAATATTGACCTCTATGCATCAAAAGTTGCCACCGGGCAGTATTATTATATTGTACAGGAGGCATCTGGTTTTGTTGTAGAAGAAAGTCAGGATGTTTACAATGTTATCAGGCTTGCTGTGCCCATGAAGGATTCGCTTACCCAGCTTTACGAGATAGTTGAAAGTGGCGCTGCAGGTAAATATTTTCTTAAAAACAAAAATCTCAATTATCTTACACTCAGTCCATCCAGTACCTGGGATATGTTAATGACCGATGTACTTACTCAGGATTTGGATAGTTGCAGGTTTGTACTTATTGAGTTTGAACCGGGAAGGTTCAGGATTGAATCTGTGTCAAAATCAGCTACAGAACAGAAATTCCTGGGATCGAATGACGGAAACTTAGGCAGTTGGATATTCGGAGATAAATATGAGAATAATCAACTGGCCATCTGGAATATTTTGCCCGCTGATGAGTTAGTGCCCTACGATACTTATCTTTCTGAACTTACCATAACTCCCGGTAATTTGGGCCCTGCATTTGCGCTTTATATCAAAGATTACTATGTTGTTTTGCCATTGGGTACAACATCGGTAACCATCGGGGCGGTGGCTCATGATGCCGGCTCAACTGTGACAGGTACAGGTGCAATTGATGTATCAGACGGAAAAGGTACCATAATCGTGAAGGTTACTGCAACCAATCCTGAATACTCAACCGACTACAGGATTCATTATGTTGTTGAAAGTGATCAGCTTACACTTGAGCATTCCTATACTTTTGCCAATGGCACTGCACAGGATGTAGTGAGCAACGCTCATGGCACTGTTGTGGGAGGTGTGATAAAAGACGGTATTTACACCGCTTCTGCTAACGGGCAGCATATATATTTCCCCGGCGACAAGATTGCAATTAATACTTATCCGTCTATAACTGTTGAGACATATCTTAAAGATGATGATGGTATTACCAATGATGTGAATACCATGGTAGCCTATTTCGGAAATACCACCGGAAGCTATGGTAACGATTACTGGTTTACATCTTTGAAATCGCGCGCTGCTTTAAGCTGCAAAAATTCCTCAGATCCATGGAGTACAGAATCTGGTGTAACAGGAACAAATGTTCTTGACGACGGGCTTCCTCATCACCTTGTGAGCGTGCTTACCTATGACACTGTGATATTATATCTGGATGGTGTGGAATCTGGACGTGCAGTTGTGTCGGATGTAAATAAAATTTACAACCTGAGCACGAAGTATGCATATTTGTGCAAATCGGGCTATACGGGCGACAAGACATGGATGGGTCAGGTACTTGAACATAATATCTATAGCGGAAAAATGGATCCGGCAACAGTTGCATTGCATGCTTCAAATTTCCCGATAGAAGATTCAACTTCAGATGCCACGTTGTCTGATCTTTTGGTAGGAGGAACAACAATTTCAGGTTTTGCTTCCTACACCTTAAATTATAAGGCTATACTGCCTGCAGGCACCACAACGGTTCCTGAAATAACTGCCACAACCAAATATCCTAATGCTTCGGCAGTTGTTAACCCTGCGGCTACGTTGCAAGACACTACAAAAATAGTTGTCACTGCAGCAGACGGGGCAACCAGTATAACCTACACTGTTACCTTTGAGGTAGCGATCATTGATTATATAAAACCAGCAGAAGAATTGTATGCTGTTAAGGTTTATCCTACTGTTTTTAAAGAATATCTCAGGATTGAATCATCAGCCGTAATAAACGCAATTTACATGTATGACCTTGCCGGAAAACTGGTTTATGAACATAGTGGTAAAACATATGAGCACAATATCATGGCCAGCCTTAACAGGGGGATGTATATCGTGCAAATACATTTCGATGACGCAACCAGGACATTTAAAGTGATTAGGACTAACTAAAAAAACAGATCATAGTTTGGGTTTCATAATGTTTAATGTCTCCCCCCTTTTCCGGGGGGAGATTTTTTTTAGTCCTGTTTGAAAGGTTCAGGCTGATTAAATGACAAGAAGTTTGGAATAGCCCAAGAGCATTCCGTATAAAAAAGCCATTTACTTCCCCATCGGGGGTTGTGCTTATTTATCAGATATGATGTACCGGGTAGTCAGGAACTGAGGGGGCATATTGAAAAGGTTAAGAATGAGATGTTTGCATACAAGGTGCCTTTTCGTGAGTATTGAGTAAACTAATATTGCCAATTCTAAATCATTTATTCCTTAAAGCGGTTCAGTAGGTTATAGCATAGCAGATTTTACAAAAGAGTTATACAACTTAATCAATATTCCCCTGACTAATTTCATTTCATGTACCATAAAAAAAGCATGGCCAAACCATGCTTTTTAAACTAATTCATCAAACTATGAAAAAAAACGAAAGATTACATTTTATTTTGGCATTAGATACCAGTTACTTTCGTTCAATAATTTAGAACGAATGGTTTCTTTGTCATAAGGATATTTTTCTGAAACCCTGTCTGCCAGATATACAGGGTTATTGCGACGGATGGCTATCCGCATCAGGTCATGAAAACGGTTACCCTCGAAGGCGGTTTCCAATGCCAGTTCCTCTATAATTTTATCCTCAACATATATTATTGAATCCAACAGTGAACTTTGAGGAAGTATAATAAAGTCTGCTGCAAGGTCAACATCTCCGCAACCACGTGCATGCACGCCTATATTTTCATCGAATTCTGTTTTTTCAAAATTAACATAGTTGAAAAAAGTACCTGTTGTATCTGTATAAACGGCATATTTTTCATTTCTCGGCACAATAGTGTCAACGGCCAGGGTTTCCGAATTCATCCCGTGTTTTAAAACGGCAAAGGCCAGGTTGGGTTTTCCGGCACGGTTAACGGCTTCGGCATACCGAAGGTACAACAATCCGTTACGGTATATTGCAACAGCCTTTGATGTATTCCTTGACATCAGAAAATACTTAAATATTATTTTGTAATTCACTCTAAGATCCTCATATGTGTAATCAGAACTCAGATACGAACCGTAGTCCCCGCGCAGGTCGCCCGGGTTATAAACCGTTGCGCTGTGGTAATATAATTGATTATCCCAGTTACTTACGGCAATTTCAGAAGGGGCAATCTCGTACCTGTACAAGCTAATGCTGTCTAGTTCAGACCCCTGGCCATATTCGGTTGAGCCTGCAATAAGGGTAATTTGTTCACGGGATGAAAGATTAAACAAATTCACCCAGTACTGATCCTCTGATTTACGTTCAACAAATACGCCATTAACTATTGTCCATGTAGACTTGGAATACTGATCTATCAAATAAGAGTTTTCATCAATTAGTGCATGATATTCAATAGCAGCCTGTTCATAATTACCGTTCCACAAATACAGATCGCCCAATACAAACCTCACCGGGAAATAGAGTTTGTCACTTGATAAGTCAATTCCCAGTGAAAAACTTTCCGGCTCTTCAATATTTTTCCAGGGTTCGAGGTCCCCGATCAAGACAGGCAGCAGTTCACGAAGTGAATATTTCACATAATTGCCCGTATCTTTAAGATTTATAACGGGCTGCCCGAAATATTTAACTTCTCCATAATTTAGAACCAGTTGCAAATAAGTCCATGCGCGTATAGCCTTTGCAGCGGCATAGGCCTTATACATCACTTTTTCCGCACCCATCACGATTGAGGTATCAATAGTGTTTATCAGGCAGTTACAATTATTTATCACTGCATAATAATCTTTAGTATTGTTGTATGGGTTATCTGGTGAGATATTAAAGTTGTATATTTCCTGTAAATCGTTATTTGCATAAGCTGTTACGTCCATCAGGTCACCCCTCAGTTCACCCAACAATACATACCGGTAGGCGAGTTTTTCAAGTTGCGAGAATATTCCGGTTAAAGAATAATTGGCATCGTTTGGTGTGTCGGGTTGCAGTTCACTGTAGAATAAACGTCTGTCGGAGTCTGCATCGAGCATTGATTCGCATCCTGAGGTTAAAACAGCAACAATAAGCAGCGCAATGTATAGTTTTATTGATTTCATCATTTGTTCAAAATTTAAATAAACCGGTTCTGTTTATACAAGTAGGTTAATATCATATCCTTAGGTTAGAGGTTTAGTTTAATTCCAAAGAAATAGCCCCTGCTGGCCGGTATCAATCCCGTATCAATTCCCTGGTATAAAACCGCATTGCTGGCCGAAACCTCTGGGTCGCGGCCAAGATAATTGGTTAGTGTAAAAAGATTGGTTGCAGAGGCCCAAATATTCAGGCCCTGGATATATCTTTTCTTTAATGGCACCTGGTAATTCACTGATAAAGATTTCAACCTTAAATACGATCCATCTTCAATCCATCGGTCTGAAAAGCGTGAATTGCCCATAGGGTCGCCATACACTGCCCTGGGCTGGTTGGTTACATGTCCTTGATATCCCCACCGGTTTAGCATGGCTGTTGTCTGGTTGATAATATATTTCCCTCTTCCCCCCGATTCAAGTTCAGAGCGCAGGTAATTGTATATTTCGTTGCCGTAAGAAAAAGTAAAAAAGGCGTCAACCGTGAAATTCCCGAATGTAACTCTGTTATTGAAAGATCCATAAAAATCAGGGTTTGGGTCGCCTATTATTTGTTTGTCTTTCTCATCAATAATACCATCTGCCACATGGTCAATGAATTGAATATCGCCGGCATTGAAAAAGTTTTCGTTTCCATTTTCAAACATTCTCAGGTTTGCAAGCTTTGCATCTACTTCAGTTGCGAATACGCCATTGGTTTTATAACCATAGAATACACCGGCAGGATTTCCAACCGAGGTAAGAATTTCTGCACCATATAAAGATGTAGTAAAGCTTCCGTCCGGCAGTGACTCAATTTTGTTTCTGTAATGGCCGGTACTGGCGTCAATTTCCCATTTCAGTTTATTAAAGTTCAATACTTTTATATTGGCTGAAACTTCAAATCCCTTGTTCGATAATTTCCCGTCGTTTTTCCAGAAATATTCAATACCGGTGATATCGGGAAGGGATTTCAGGGTAAGCAGGTCTTTGGTCTGGTTGAAAAACAAGTCGGCAGAAACCGACAGACGATCGTTGAAGAGGTTGGCATCAGTCCCAAAACTCATTTTTGCTGTAGTTTCCCATTGTATCTCATTGTTGCCAATACTAGAGAGGATTATGCCATTTGCCCTGTCCATAAAGCGGATGGAACTGAAATATGTATTGCCGGCATATGGTTCAATTGCATCATTACCAGACAGGCTGTATGCTGCGCGAAGTTTTAAACGGTCAATAATCGTTGTGCCGGCGAGGAATTCTTCGGAGGAAACAAGCCATGCCCCGCTTACCGAAGGAAATATACCCCAGCTATGGTTGAACAGTTGAAACCCTCCCTGGGTTTCGTTTCCAAAATGTGAAGACCCATCAACAGATACTGTTGCGGTAAGAAAATAGCGGTTGTCAAAGCTGTAATCCATATTTGCATAATTCGCTACCGATTTTATCTCACGGTTTTCCCCATCAGTTTTTTTGTATACGAGTTGGTCAAGTAAATTACGTTTTTGGTCGGAACCGGAGTTATGCCCTTCGGCAAAATCCGATTCATAAATATCGTTAACATATCTAAAGCCAATTATTGCATTTACCCTGTGGTTGTTGCCAAACTGGCGTTTATACTGAACGCGTGCATCATTAAACAAACAATTGTTCCTGATGTGCTGGCTGCGGAACATATTCTCAGAAAGGCCGAAACCGGGAATATTCCTGTCTGCCACACCTGTCATCGGACTATAATAGGTTTCTTTAACCTTAAAGAGTATATATTCAAAGTGGTTGCTTACAGACAATGAAGGCGATAGTTGAAAAACAGGTTTAATGCCCAGGTTTAACCTGTAATGTTTATTCAGGTTGAGGGCGTTTTTAATGATGGCTGTAGGATTGCTCACGTCGAAAATATCGCTGTCTTCAGGGTCGGTGGTTAAAGTACCAAACATTGTATAGGTATACGGGTTCAGGAATGGAGCTTTGATCATTGCCAGGTATGCAGGGGAGGTGTAAAAATTAACCCCGTCATCCAATAAGTTCCGGTCAATATTGGAAAAACCGATATTCAGTCCCATGTTGATCTTGTCAGAAAGTGAAAAATCAGCATTGAAACGAGTATTAAGTCTTTGCATATCTGTTTTCTTCACAACGCTATTAATGCCAGTATAACCTATACTAAAGGCATATAATGCTCTTTTATCACCCCCGTTTACACTAATATTATAGCTTTGATGTACGCCCTGCCTGTAAACCTCATTATCCCAATCGGTTGCATTATGATACTGTGGATATCCCAGATCAGAAGGATCGTCCTGAAGAAATTCCATCGCGTCAATTGATTCTTTTGAAAGGTTCATTGTTTGAAGCAGGTCGGTGGTGTAAATGCGAAACTGGTCCCCGTTCATCACCGGCAAAGAGACTGGTTGCTCAGTAATGCCCCCGACAGCATTTACAACGATTTTTGTCGCCATGTCCCTGCCTCTTTTTGTTTTAACAATGATTACCCCGTTTCCGCCTTTACTGCCATAGAGTGACGTACCATCTTTAATAATGGTAATATTTTCTATATCGTTCAGGTCAATGTCGGCAAGGGTGTTGTTAAAGAAGCCATCGTGCAGTGAATTTATATCTGTAAAGCTATTCCAGATTACCCCATCAACTACAAAAAGTGGCTGTGCATTAAGGTTTAGCGAGTTAAATCCCCTGATAAACATTGAGCACCCTATGCCGTTTATCCCAGACCTGCTGATTGCACGTACATCGCCTCCCATTCGGGTCTGGACTACTTCATCAAGTGCAACAAACACCGGGTTGCCGGTTTCGCTTGTACCGTTCATGGCAGTTGTAGACCAGGCAGAACGTGTAGATCCTGTTAAACCCTCTGTTAGCGGGTAAATATCTGTAAAACTTTCAGGATATAATTCGATCTCTATATTTTCTTTTCCCCGTACCGCAATTTCGCGTGGATTATAATCAAAGGCTTTAACCAGCAATACTTCGCTTGAAGAATTTATCTTTAAGTTAAATGAGCCATTATCATCGGTTGTAGCTGCAGTCATGTAGTTTAGCGACTGTATCTGTGCTGCCGCGATAGGCTCTTTTGTTTTTGCATCGCGTATAATGCCATTGATATACCTTGATGAATCAACTGTTACTGAATCAGATTTGGCATGTGCAAATGAACAGGAAATTAATAACCAGGCCATCAGTATTGAGAAAAGGTGTTTTTGAAGAAGGTTCATCTCAACGGTTTCTTTTGGGTTTATATCTCTTTTCATTTTCATCTCAAGTATTTTTTGTGCCTTACTCTGATACGGGTTCAAAAATGATACAGTCAATCCGCATTGTCCTGCTGTATGTACCGGCTTGTTCTTCGGCCGCTGTTACAGCATTGATAACTTCGAGTTCTACCATTACATCTTCATAATCTTCATCAATGATGTTTGCGAACTCAAAGTTGAACTGGCCTATAAACATTTTTGTCATTTCAAGAGGATTGGTAATATTATCAGGAGCATTTATATCTATGGTAACTGTACTTCCGCTCAATCTGCGGATGTACCTGAGCCTGAACCTTGCTTTTGTAGGTGTGGTATTTAAAGGGTCAACGATTACTGCAGGAACAAACACACAATACATATTGTATTTGGCCGAAAGCGTATTGGGTATTGAAAATACTACCCTGGGCTCAGATATAGGGTCAACAAGAATGTACTCGTTATCCGAAACATCCAGGTCGGATCCGTAACTGGTCCTGAGAAAAACTGCACTTCCCGAAAAGTCTCTTCCTTCAGTATTCTCGGCTTCTACCTTTATTTCTTTAAAAAAGGAAATTGTATCGGCAAAAGGCAATTGATCTGTAACATATGCTAACCCGTTACTTAAAGTCACAGGGGAGGTATTGAAAAGGCTGCCGGGGTTAAGAAAAATAGTACCGGTGGTTGAAACCAGAGAGTCAAGGGTTTGAGGTTGTGTTACCCGTTTTTTGAAAAGAATATCTTTAGTAAGGGTGTACCCGGTATAATCACGTTGCCGCTGGTCACCTCCTGCAATTGAGGGGAAATTGAAATACTTGTCTATCCTGGAATAAGCCTCATTCCAGGCAGTGTTATCTGCCAGTATTGCGGTATAAATGCTGTCTTCATTGTCAATGGCGCCTACTCTTTTTATAAAGAGGTTTGTCATCACCAGGTTTGAATCATAAATAGCTGCGCCTGTTGAATCATAGCCTATTTCTTCCATGTTTTCAGGGTCGAAAACATATTTATTCTGGCTGTTAAGATAAGACCACAACG
This sequence comes from Bacteroidales bacterium, assembly GCA_016936215.1. Taxonomy (GTDB): domain Bacteria; phylum Bacteroidota; class Bacteroidia; order Bacteroidales; family UBA10428; genus JAFGPL01. Next base: position 12,998 of record JAFGPL010000065.1, on the reverse strand, counting down.
AGTCGAGGCCTGGTGTAACCCTTATGTACTCCCAGATGTTATTCAGATAAGGCGTATAACCGTCAATGAAATAAATCAATCCGTTTATAGCCGGCAAATTTGTATTGACGACCATATTGTCACCAAAACTGAAGCCCTCGCTTTCTCTTGCAAATTTGATGTATTTTCCATTAATCATGCGAACTGAACGGCTGATAATGCCCGAGGTAGTGATTGTGCCCAGCGCAATATGGTTTTCCACAATTTGTTTTACCAATTCAATATTGGTGGTGTCTATTCCGCTGAGTGCATCGTTCACGGGGGCCCAAACCGTATATGAAACGGAGGCATCAAGAATGCTGTCATAACCTGAAATGTCCAACATTCTAGAAAAAAAGTGTAAATCGGGTTGCACCCTTATTGATTCATTTAATGAATTGTCGGGCAGGTTAAAGGATTTTTCATTATAATGTTCTTCCCACTTTTTTGTACATGATGACAGCAGTATGATGCCGGTTAATACTGCCATGGGGAGGAAAGGTTTAAAGGATATATGCTTCATGTGTGACGGCTTTATCATTCTTTAATAAATATCTTCATATTCAAGGACTTCAACAGGAACAAATTCAAGATAATCAAACATAAACTGGCCTCTGCGAACAGCCTTAATTTTAAATGTATGATTAGATGCTTCGGTGAAAGTAAATATTCCTAAAATCCGTCGGATGGCATCTTTACTGTCACGGCCAATGCCGGTATACCATATTTCATCTATTACCCTGAAAGAGGCTGGTGCTTTCATGTAACCGCGGTTACGCAGCATTTTATCGTTTTCAAAACCTTCGGGGTCGTTCAGGTCAATTCCGGGTTGCACAAAACCGATTTTAGGATCGTCGGCTTTTATACGCAAATCCAATGGTATGCCTACCGGTTGGCCATCCCAGTATAACTGTGCAGCGCCCCTGAAAGGGGTGGGCTGGTAACCAAACCTTACTTCGTATGTGCCTGCAGGAACAGGCGGGGTTATCATCTCGAAATCGTACAGTGCTTCCTGTAAGAAAACCTCATCGCCCTGGTAGTCCTGGAACCGGTCGTCTGCATTGATATAACCGAATTTCGTGGTAGGGCCTGTTTTTAGCCTTTCGATATAATTGGGAGGAAAATGCCATTCTTCTGATTGAACAGCAGGTGAAACATGGCCTACACGAATGTTATTATTGGTAAGTTCGGGGAAAAAGCTGGAGGCATCCATTCTTAAACGTTTACTTGATAGCATCCGGTCAACGTCGGCCGAGTAAGCCAGTATACCGTCTATTTCGTGAAAAACACCATTCACCGCGTCGTTATCGAAATCATCTGTAAGGCGAATGGCTTCACCCGTTTCGGGTATCATGTTGAATACGTTGTATTCATTGGTTGTCCGAAGCGTGCGTACCTCGAGCAAAGTGTTCGGGCACATGGTTTCGATATACTCAAACATGTCAACAGTTTTTACCGAGTGGGTCTGTCCCTTGCTATCGTAATAGCGTCCGGTGTTGTCAAATTTTTCAATAAAAAATTTACTTGATATCTTTTTATTAATCAGGTGGTAAGCTATAAACCGGTTTAAACTGTTTGTGCTAACAGTAATGTCAGTAATACCGGCATCTTGCGGGTAAATCTGATCGTAAATGCTTCGTGCATAAGTTTTCAGGTCTTCTAAGTTTTTTATCCCTTTTTCTTCGAATGTAGCATTACTTTCCATCAGAACAGTATATCCGTACTTTCGTTCTTTTGGTACGCGAATTATACATGAATTAAAGTATGTTCCGTCTTCTTCTATCAAGCTGCCGGGCGAATAATCATAATCTTTAACGAGTTGAAGCTTTTGGTCAAGACCGGTAGCCATTAAAGCATCATAAAAGAGCGAAAATTTATCTTCTTTAGCAATGGCTTCAACAATCGTATTTTCTGTTGGCAACAGCACTAAATCTAAAGAATGAATCACCCCGTTGTGTACCTCAATATCCCTGGTAATTATTTTTGAATCATTATTTACCATGTACATAAGCTGGTTTTCGACGGTTGCAAGGTTTATTTTAACAAACCTGCCGCTCATGGTCAGGTATGGAAGAAACCCATTGACAAACAAGTCCGAGGTTACTTCCATATCTTTTATAATATGGTCGTAAACAATTTTTTTCAATGAATCTGTATTAAATTCATTCAATGAGTTTTTCCCCCTCGCCTGGTAAAAATTCTGCATTGCTTCGTTATCGGGAAGAAAACAGGTATAATTGCCATACGTCTTTAATAATCCCATTACACCTGTTATTTCAAGCATTTGGGCAAATTCTGAATACAATTCGGGGCGGTTAATAATATAATCGCCCATTGTTTCCCCCTTAAAGGTATAATAAGAATCCTGTTCAATTTCATCGCTGTCGCACGACGAAAACAATAACACCAGGAACAATGCAAACAATTTACCTGTTAATATCAACCTTTTTTTCAGGTTAATTTTAACCGGTACCGGATATATTTTATTTTTCATCTTCATGGCTTTATTTATACGATTATTTGTTATTATCTGACTCCAATTGGTAAAACGGATTTTGAACCAATTCGGAATTAGCTTTTAATTCGTTTTCGTGAATAGGCATATAGAGTGCATCCATCACCGACATTTTGGATGATTGGAGGTTTGCATCGCCGGTAAATTTTTTGGTGACATAACTCAGCAGGGGTGCAGGAGAATCGGCCCTGCGGGCCAGGCGCATTAAGTCAAACCATCTTTTGCCTTCGAACATCAGCTCACGTTGCCTTTCGCGCAGAAGCAGCTTTTCAAGTTCGTATTTGGTATTGTAAGTTTCGGGTTTTAGCTCACCGTTTACCAGTTTGTAATTTGATCGCAGGTAAGTTAGGTTTATCAGGCGCAAAGCCTCGGCAAAATCTGTTTCGAGCTGGATTAATGCTTCGGCTTTCATCAGCAGGATATCTGGCAAACGATATACTATCCAGTTAGGGGTAGTGGTACGATAATAATAATTGTTGTTGCCTGTAGACGTATTTTCCTGTCGTTCACTGCCGGCATATTTAAACACGTAATGTTTATCACCCTGGCTAAAGAGGAAGTCTTTTTCCCGGGGGTCATCCTCGCTTTCGATACCTGAAGCAGTCTGATAATTGAAAGGACTGGCATTACCGCTTACCAATACATCGGGGAAACTCCACTGGCCCAAAAAATCTTCCGCGCTGCCATAAAACTCTTTCACGGCATAGTTTACCATCTTTTTATCATCAAACTGAAGTTCAAAAATACTTTCGGTAGAATTCCCCTGGTAAAAGACCTCTTTGATAACATCTTTTCCATTTACCAGCACGAGTGGTTGTTTTGTGTCGGTAATAATCTGGTCGCACATCTCCACGCATTTTTCATACTCCTCCTGCCAGAGGTAAATATCTGCCAGCAATGCCCTTACAGCATTTCGGGTAATCCTGCCTTTATTATACCCGGCTACTTCGAAGTTGTCGCGGGCATTTTGTAATGCTTTTTTTAAATCTATAACCAGGTTATTTAGAATGGAGTCTTCAGAAGATTTTGGTACGTTATAATCCTGCAAATCGTCAATGCTCGGTTCTTTAACCCACGGAACTTCCTTAAAGGTGCGTACAAGGTAAAAATATGCCAGGGCCCTTAGGGTTAAAACTTCTGCTTCAAGTGATTGGAGTTTCGACCTGGTAAAATTCGGATCTTTTTCGACCACACCGGGGGCATAATGTAAAAAATTGTTACAGTAGTTGATAATTGTATAAAGCGCACCCCAGTGACAATAACCATTTGCAATAGAAATATCCACGTTAAGTATTTTGTTCAGTTCTTCTGAAATGTTACTGCCATAGGTAACATTGTCAGATCGCAATTCGCCCCAAACCATCATCCGTCTTACCGCATCTGCTTCGGTAAAAGAACGGTAGCATGCAGCCATTACCTGGGTTGCCTGGTTCTCGTTTTGCCAGTAGTCATCAAGCACTATTTCGTTTTCAGGTCTTATATCGAGCCAGTCGGTGCAGCCCCAGGCCATAACCATTATACCGGTTATTTTCAATATTGAAATTATTTTTCTCATCGGTATCATTTTTGTTAAAATGTTATTGAAATACCTAAAGTACAGTCCTTTGAGCGAGGGGTACTGGAATAATCCATGCTCAGGCCCCTGTTGTCATAACCAATTTCGGGGTCTACCCCGGTATATTTTGTCCAGACAAAAAGATTGTTGATTGTTAAGTAAAAGCTCAACTGTTGAAGTTTAAGCTTTTCCAGTTTTGCTTTTGGCAATGAATAGTTGAAAGTAAGATATTTAAACCTTACAAATGAGCCGTCTTCAACGTAACGGTCGCTGCCCAGCCAGTTGTACCCGTAATTATATAACGCGCGCGGCATTTCAGTCTCGTCGCCATCTTTGCGCCATCGCCAGTTTACCGATACACTTTGGTTGTTGAGCGTGTACATGTTCTCGGCATACATGCGGGCGGCATTCACTATTTTATTGCCATACCTGAAATTAAAAAATACCGTACACCCAAAACCCTTATACCTGATATTGGAACCAAACCCCCCGTTTACTTTAGGGTTGGCGTTTCCAAGGTAAACGATGTCGAGTTCATCAATATTCCCGTCATGGTTAATGTCTTCGTAGATAGCATCCCCCCCGTGAAACTGGTATTCATTAATTTTATCATATGCAAAATACACAGGCAACGGGTCGCCGTCCTCATCAGTGATCACGTTTCCGTTAGCATCCCTTACAACAGGTGCATTTTCCTGCACACCGGGGATATATTTGTCGTATTGATATACCCCTTTGTACTTGAATCCGTAAATTGAACCAAACGAGTTGCCTTCCTGTATATATGTAAGATAGCTGCCGTTTGTATAATTGAAGTCGGCATTGTAAACCTCAAGTACATCATCCCTGAGGTCTACGATGGTATTCACGTAATTTGACAGGTTGAAATTAAAGTCCATTCTGAAGTCGTTGACCCTGATGGCATTATTGGTAAATAAATTAAATTCCCATCCATTGTTGTCCATGGTACCCACATTTTGCACCGAAACTTTAGAAAATCCTGATGAGCTTGGTATTTTAAGATCATAAAACAGCAGGTCTTCTGTATGTTTATTGTAGAAGTTGATGTCGCAAACGATACTATTGTTGAAAAAACCCAGGTCAACCCCAAAGTTCAGCGAGGTTGTTGTTTCCCACTTTAAACCCGAGAGGCGAAGGGTTGTAGGTCGAGTTGCCGGAAGGTCCATGTAACTTCCGTAATCACCATACCTGCTGAAGTGCAGGTATTCATCGCGCGGCTGGTTTCCGCTGATACCCCAGCTCGGGCGAAATGCAAGCATGCTTAACCAGTTGCGGGAAAAATTCATAAAAGGTTCATCAGAAATGATCCATTTGAGCGAAAGCCCGGGGAAATTGCCGTATTTATTTTCATTGCCGAATTTGGTGCTCCCGTCCCTGCGAAAGGTAAACCCGAGAATATACCGGCCTTTGTAGGAATAATGCCCCCTTGCCAGTAAGGCATTCGAGCGGTAGGCATAACGACCGGTGGAAAAACCGTTCAGATAACCATAGGTAGAAGCATCTACAATTTCCCCCGAAGGCAGGTTGGTTGTCTCGATGCCCATGCTTGAGTTATTGCCGGTACGCAACTGATACGAGCCGTAGAGCAATAGGTCGTGATCGGTATTGGTAAATTTTGGCTGCCAGGTGATATTGTTGTCGGCCATCACGGTCATACTTTCAGAATCCCAGCTATTTGCTTTGTTTACATTAAGTTCATTCCAAATTGCATTCGAAACATCGTGGGGTAAAAACTTGGATACTTTGTCGTTGTTTACATCAAACGAAACATACATGCTGTAACGCAGCATCTGGGTTTCGGGGTTAAGCAGGTCGTATTGCAACCTGAAAGTGGGTAGTATCCTGTAATTCTTCAGATTATCATTAGCAAGCCTTGCCAAAGCCACAGGGTTTCTTAAATCGCGCTGGTCGCTATGCAGGCTTGATGTCCGTGAGATGTTATAGTAAACATCGCTGTTGTTCCCTTCAAGGTCTTGCTGAAAAACGCTTACATTGGGCATTTTGCGGTAAGCTATGGTAAGGATGCTAAGTTCATCGGGCAGGTTCCGGTCATTGCTTTTTTCAGCCCTCCAGTTCCTGTAATTGTCGGTAAAAGTGTAAGACAATTCGGTAATAAACTTAATCCTGTCAGACACGGCATATTCAAGGCTGGCACGTGAGGAAAGCCTGTTAAGTTTTTGCCCGATCACTGTTCCGGTTTCGGTTAAGTATCCGCCGGAAACCCTGAACATTGCTTTTTCACCGCCGCCTGATACTGTGAGATAATTGTCGTGTTTAAAGCCTGCCTGGGTAACTTCCTTAACCCAATCGGTATTGTTGTTGAAGTTTTCAAACTCTGAAAAATTCCGGTCGTAAAGGAACTCGCTCACATTGGCAGCGCTTTCGTTTAGTTCCGGGTTAAAGAATGCCTGTTTGATAAGCATTGTATAATCATCGCCGTTTAACATTTTCATGCCTTCGGGCTGGATAGCCCCGGTAAGCCTGTATGAATACTGCACACGGGTTTTTCCTACTGCACCTTTTTTGGTTTTGATCATCAATACCCCGTTGGCCCCTTTTGATCCCCATACCGATGTGGCCGCGGCATCTTTTAAAACCGTTATTTCTTCAATATCATCGGGGTTTATACTTAACATGTTTGCATATTGCTCCTGATTGGCGCTTGCAAAGTCAAATGAAGGGTCAATTTCTACTTCATATGGTATGCCATTAACAACAATCAATGGACGGGTATTGGCATTAATAGAAGTTGCCCCCCTGATCCTCATGGAGGTTCCTGAACCCGGGTCGCCTGAATTGGCCACGATATCGAATCCTGCTATCCTTCCCTGTATGGCATCATCAATAGAGGTAATCTGAATACCCTCGAGCGATTTGGTATCAATGGTCTGAACTGCTGTTGAAACTTCGCGCTGGGGAATGGAAAATGTTCCGTCTGAGTGTTTTCTTTCGGCCCTTACCACCACTTCTTCAATTTTCTGGACATCTTCTTTTAAAACCATATTAATGGTGCTGTTCGCACCAATTTCCATGGTTTGGGATACATATCCTATAAAGCTGAAAATCAATTTGTTATTAGGGCTTTTTATTTTTATTACATAATGCCCGTTAACATCGGTTATGGTTGCATTAATAATCCTGTTTGTATTGTCAGTTTCAACAACAGTGGCGCCGGCAAGGGTTTCTCCGTCGGTTGATGATGAAACAGTACCCTGTACCACTTTACCTGCCCCGGAAGCCTGGCCGGACACAAAACAAGGTATGAACAAATTCAGGAGAAGTATTGTACCTATTATTTTTATTTTCATATTGCAAGTCTTTTTATTCAAATCTCAATACGTTATCAATTTGATGAATTACAGCTGTGGAAGATGTGGTAATAGAAGAAGATGAAAAATCTGCCCCGATACCGGTGCCATCTATTTCCATAAATGCCTGTGGATTGTTGTTAAAGATATAGTCACGTGCCATGATATTATACAATCCGTTATCTTTAATTACGTTTGCTGAACCGTAGTCTTCGGTTGAAAGACTAAGGTTAGTTCCGTCGCCGGTAATTTTAAGCCTGTAGTATTTATCTTTATAAGTCCTGAACTGAGTTTCCTCTTCATCGGTTTTAATCGTGGCCGTTTGATACAGCGCATTAACCGGCTCTCCTCCTATGATTACTGAATTATCCTGGAAATGGTATCTTAAAAAACGTTCTAATTTTTTAATCTCGGCTTCTTTTTCTGTTCCATCGGTTATGGCATTGATCATATCCCAATCTTTAATCAGTCCGGCAGTAATAGCATCCTGAATTGCCTGGTTTGTAGGGACATAAACAGTATAGTTAAATGTGTTGAAAAACTTAAGGTTGAAATCAATACCATAATAATTGGTTTTCTTAACAAATATCTCGGTGGAAGAACCCGTAAACCCGTTTAAGAGTGCATAAAAATCGCTGAAACCAGGAGTTTCGCTTAATATTCTATATACAGAGCGTAAAGGTGTTTGAATAGGTTTGTCAATAAAATATGTTTTTCCGTTTGCCTGGTCGTAAACGCCGTTTTCAACAACATTTATTTTAATGCCTTTTTCAATGTCATGGCCGCCCTGAACTTTTAAATCATTTCCCTGTCCTTCAATTTTTAAAAGATTGCCATTTTTGGTAAAATAGTAGTTCGAGCCCAACTCAACATCACCGATAACAATATGGGAGTCGAGAAAATCAAGCAATCTTTCCTTCAAAAAAACAGTGTTCGTAATCACATTAACCGAGTCGCCTACTTCGCCCGTTACTGCATTGTATTGGTATACAGTAGCGTTAACTGTTGATTCTTTGGTGTTGTACCAGTATTTTAGAACTGCTTTCACGTCTTTGGCATACGCTACCGGGTCAATATAATTATTAAAAAAGTCATCGGTAGGTACGAAAAAGCTGTACCTGCTTAGAAGGGAGTTTAAGTATAAACGGAAGTCGTTTTGACGCACTGCCCAGTTGAAGACTTTAGTCCTTTCGCTGAAAAGCAAAGGCCCGTATACCGATACATAATCATCGGGGGGGTAAACGGTTGATGTATAATAAACAACACCGTTCAGTCCCACATAAGAGCCTTTAATATCGCTTCTGGTAACGGGTAATGGTGAATTTTCGCTATCGCTCATTTCATCAAACCGGCCCGGTGTAGTTGCCAGGAAGGATTCTCTTAAATGTCTTTTTAAAAGGAGCATTGCAATGTCGTCGGGGACATTTTCCCAGGTTCCGTAACGTTCTTTTAGGATACTTCCGCTTCCCGACTCAAAATAGTTATGCATGGCATCGTCGGTCGGGCAGAGAATTGCAGCCATGTCAGTAAAACTACCATAAAGGTTCATCCCCGGGTCGAAAGGCAGCAATAACTCGCTCTTAATTAGAGTCCCGTCAGGGTACCGGGGGGTTAATTCTGTAAAGAACCTTTTCTCAAAGATGGTATCAATAGGCTGGTCTGGGTGAATTTTATTGTAATCTTCTGTTTGTTCCTCATTATAATAAGGTGCGCAGAACCTTTCAAGCAATTCCGCAAATATTTTCGTATTGGGATTTTCTCGCAGGTGTTGGGCAATGTTTGACGGGGGTATCAAAACATCTTCCAGAACGTGGATGTAACCGTTTTTGCAGGTTATGTCCTTTTCAATAACCTTGATATTGAAAATATGAACATCGTTATCGTTGCGTTCAACGCTGGTGATTAAATTAAAATCACTATTGCTTATCCCTGCTTCCTGCAGCGGGGTTTGCAGGAAATGGACCGTCGGCCAGAGGGTAGCGTCTTTTAATAAGTAGATACCCTTTTCGCGGTATATATCCCAGAGTGGGCCTTTTGGCAGCATTTCACCCGATTCAAAAGGTATGGTGTCAAGTACCGAGACAGATGTGTGACGCCTTAACGCCGTTCCTGTCTGCAAACTGCCGTTATAAAAATTGGCAAAGTTTTCGATAAGAAAGGCATTATCTATCATCGAAAATTTAAGGATTATTTTCTTCTGTGCCAGGCTTAAATTTTCATAACTGGAAATTCCCCAGAAATTACTTTCAAAAAAGCGCCCGAAAGCATCGTCGTCAGCTACAAAAAGGGTCTTGCTGCCGGTTTTTGATAATATTGGGGTATAATCTGCATCTTCGATAAGGCGGGTGTAATACTCATAATTTCCATTTTCTTTAAGGTAATCGTAAATACTTGCACCCAGCCATTCCGGTTCCGAATCGTCATACAGATAATCATCTTTACAGGAAATAGTCCATAAACTTCCTGTAAGGATGACACATAGCGTAAGAACAGGCGGTATAACTCGTTTCAAAATGCTCTTTTTCATCAGTTTTAAGTTTTAACTATCTGAAACTAATTTTTTATGAATTTAACAGGTAACCAGCCATCGGCTTTGAGTAAAAAAATTCCGCGGGGCAAAAAGCCCAGGTCTGCAGATTTCAAAACCGTTCTTTTAAGCAGGATATGCCCTGTAATATCAGTAATTTCAATATCTGTAGGTACTTCAAAGTTTAAATAAACAACATCTTTTACCGGGTTCGGATATATAGATATTGAATTCAACATGATTTCTGGGCTTGATGTAATATACTGATCTTCTGATATATCAATAATCAGCCAGCCAAATTGGTCTTCATTGGCCGGGGTTAAAGAATAAGACAATTCCCGTTGCTTATAAAGTTCAAATTTAGAATCTTCCAAAGCCTTGTGCCGCAGGGTGGAAGCAAAATTATCATTTGATGAAAGCAATCCTGCAAAAATAACCGGCTCGCGATAGGTTGAATCAAATGCCATTACAACCGGGTTAGATTTAAGCCCGTTTCCTTCGGTTGATTTTCCAACTGTAATTCTCTTATCCATTATCACCGCATGCCCGGTTTCAATAGCCAGGTAATTTATCGTTTCGGGAAATATAAAACCTGTAATGGCTTCTTCAGGCTTCAGGCAGATTTCACAGCCAGATGTGGTTATATTTCTGACTGCGACCATTACCGGGGTTGAGCTTGAACTTGAAACAACCGTGCAAAAAACTACCGGTTCAGTTGTAAATGGTTTATCAAATGTTATTGTTGTCCAGTCACGCGAAATATTACCAACCGACTTCACTTCAGCCTGTAACCCCCTGAAATCATAATTCCCCGGTGGCAGGGTAATTGCCGCCAGCAGGTCTATACCTGTGAGTTTTGGATTGTTCAGGTATTCCCAGTGTTCAAAATGAAACTTAAAGGTATTGTTCTTAATATTACTTACCCGCTGTGTCATCGGGAAAGGATTATTATAGGAGGGTATTCCCAAAAACACCAGGGGGGCATCAGTGTATTTATCAGTAAAAAGTGCAGTGGCCCAGTCGGTGTTGTTTACCATGAACCTGCCGACTTTAATTGAATCCTGGCCTGAAAACTGGTGAAAGGATACCTCATTTGAAGTAAGGTTTTCACCCCTGGTATCATGAAGGATTAACTTGTATGTGCTTGTACCGGAAGTTTCTGAATTTACCGGGTCAACAAAATAGTTTACATTAACATCATCTCCGGCAGATAAGGTGTCATAGTTTCCGTTGTTTATACGTTTTAAAAGTGTATAACCTTTACAAAGGTCCCCGTTGGGATTAGTCCAGTCTAATCTTACCTTGTTTGATAAGTTGAGGTACAGATATGACAGCGTTGGCGGGGAATAATTCCAGTGAGGTATTACTTCTTTCTTATTGTTATAGGCAATTTCTGAAGGATTTGCAGCGTAATATTTACCGGCAAGGGTTAATGTATCACCCAGAACCATAGCACGACAATCCTGCACCCAGTCATAAATGAAGTATCGCTCGATAAAACTTGCCGTATCAAGCACCTGTAATATTCCTTTTAAATCGTTCAATTGCTTTTGCGCATTTGCATCTGTATAAGACCTGTCACTATCGGGCCACCATTCGGTTGTCCAATTTGCGCCGTTGTTCCATTCGGTTATCCATAAAGGGCGTTTGGTAACATCATGTATATATTTCAGATCGTTGTACCAGTTAACGGGTGTTTTACCTCCCCAGTAACAATGCAGGGCGACAAAATCAATGCGGTAGTTCAGTTCATCACATTTACTGATAAAATCAAAAAGGGTACCGCCATTTCCTCCCCAGGGGTTTGACCACGCGGGAGAGCCAATCCTGAGCCCCGATTTCAGCATGTCTGGCCATATATCAATCATTTCCTGAAAGGTCATATTTGCCTGGTCTGGGCGGTCGGGTTCATTAAAGCCCAGTAAATGTGAAACATCCTGTTTTGTATTGATGGCATCCCATGAGGGCCAGCCTGCATTTTGCCGAATGGTGACATATTCCACATCGGTTGAAGAATTGCCCCCGATATTCCAGTCGTAATAACTTGTGGCATTAATATCGTGAGGGTCCCAGCCTGCTTTGCCCTTTTTATTCACCCACTGATATTTAAAAACCCTGATAAAGGATACGGTCCCGTATAATTCCTCCGGCATTGTACCTATCATCATATCTTCATTGTGGGCAATAAAAACCCTGCTATACCCGGTTCCGTTTGCCTTGTCTGCGAAGGTTGCCATGTATCCGCGCTTTAGTTTAAAAGATAAAACGGCATTGTCCAGTTCGCCAAGGTTATTATAATAGGTATGTACCATCAATTGAAGAGAATCCCCGGTATAGTTTTTATTAGTATAAATGGTGAGCGGCTTAAAATTTATTCCATGGGGCATCACAACGGAACCATGCGAATAAATTGCCACACGGCAGTTAACCCCGTTATTAATTTGTGCACCATTAATAAGAATATTGGAAGTAAAGCTGTCAATTACAACAGAAGGTTTATAATTATCTAAAAATAACCATGCATCTGTATGATTAAGAGAAACAGTGCTGTTTATAAAAGGATTATCGGCAGATGTCAGATGAAGCTCGATAGGTTCTGATATCACCCTGTTCTCATTTGCCAGGCTGTCCAGGGTTTCTGTTAAGATAGCTTGTAAGGAAAAAACAGTGCAGGTCTGAAATAGTAGTATAATAAAAGCTAATCTCCGGAAATGCTTTAGAGAAAGGACAGGAAAAATCAAATTACAACACAACCTTGTAAACAGGTTAGCAATAATCTTTGTCATAGGTTTAAGGTTAAAAAAGGTTGATATAAAATTATATTCATATCAACATCGCTAAAATACTTCCTGTAAAAAAGAAATACATTCTGTAATCCGTCAAAAAAGGTCACGAATTCACCAACGCGAAAAAAATTGGTTAATTCCCGTTCCTCTTTTATTCTTTTTTCAGTTTCTGCAGGTATTCACTGGGGTTCATGCCAAATTCATCTTTGAAACACTGCCTGAAATAGCTGCTGCTATTGATGCCGATTTTATACATAATCTCTGAAAT
>JAFGPL010000064.1 GCA_016936215.1 Bacteroidales bacterium | reverse complement strand
ACTTTCAAGACTTGCATGCCTTGTTCTTGACGCTTTCTTAGAAGCCACTTCTGAATAACAAGAGTTTTCTTAGAGACATTAATTATGTAAAATTCAGGATTTTTATCAGGCGGGTATCATATTTATATAATAATTTATCCACACCTTTAAACAAAAGATAAACATGATTTTTAACCTTTAACAAGAATATCCTTATTTTTGATAAAAACAGACCAGGTATATGGACACTATCATCAGAAAAACGGGGCTTTATGCTTCCTTATCAGTCATTATTTTAACTTTGGCTTTTGGCCTTACAGTTATATTTTTTCCATCTGGGGAATATAAATCGGCAGAAGAATTTGTAAAGTATTATAAAGTTTCACAGATGATCCCGGTTATCCCGGGCATTCTGCTCGTTCTGGCAAACATTCCGCTTTTCGCAGCGCTTTATTATTATGCTGACAGTGAAAAGAAGATTTTCGGGCTTGCCGGTATCCTGTTCGGAACCGGATATATGGTATGCTCAGGACTTAACTACTACATTCAGCTAAGAATGGTGGGCAGAAATATTGCTTTGGCTGATATTAATCCTGTCGAAATGTTTTTTATGCAAGACCCTTCGTCTTTTTCATATGCCGCGGACAATTTGGGTTATACATTTTTATCGTTCGCGTTTCTTGCTTTTTCAGGAATTTTCAACCGCCGGGGTTTGAACTCATGGATAAAAACATTTTCAATACTATATGGAATATCAGGACTACTGGGATCAATAGGGTATATTGCCAATATTTCTCTTTTAGAAAACCTTGTATTCATATCTGCATTGCCATATCTTGCCTGTATTATACTCATTTTCATAGAATTCAGGCAAATTAGAACTGCTTCATAGGCCATATAAAAATTTAACCCCGTGCCTGATATCATTAATTAATAAAGATTTTTGTATTTTTATAGTGTTTAATTCTCATTAACAATAATTACCACCATTATGTTACTAACAACAACAAATACTTTAGAAGGCCATAAAATCATCAAATACACAGGCCTCGTAACCGGGGAAGCCATCATCGGGGCAAATCTTTTCAAAGATATTTTTGCCGGTATTCGCGATATTGTAGGAGGTCGTTCAGGTTCGTATGAGCAGGTTTTACGTGAGGCAAAAGACAATGCCCTGGCCGAAATGGAGGAACATGCACGCCGGTTAGGTGCGAATGCCGTAATTGGTATTGACCTTGACTACGAAACCATTGGACAAAGCAGTAGTATGCTTATGGTCACCGCCAGTGGAACAGCAATAGTTATCGAGTAGTATTACTATCTTTTGATTCATTACCCGGAATGAGTTCATCCGATCAGATAATCAGATGTGAATGGGCTGTGGGAAACCCGTTATTAACCGAATACCATGATAGGGAGTGGGGAGTGCCGCAGCATGACGATACCAGGCTCTTTGAGAATTTCGTTCTCGATGGTTTTCAGGCAGGCTTAAGCTGGTTGACTATCCTTAAGAAACGTGAAGCCTTCCGTCAGGCATTTGACCAATTCAACATTCAAAAAGTTGCAGGATATTCAGATAAAAAAATATCAGAATTATTAAAAAATGAGGGGATTATCCGCAACAGATTAAAAATTGAAGCTGCTGTTAACAATGCCCGGCTGGTTTTAAAAATCATTGAAGAATACGGCAGTTTCAGCAATTACCTTTGGAGGTTTGTTAATGGTAAGACAATCGTTAATAACTGGAACACATATAAAGACGCACCAGCCAACTCACCTGAATCTGATGAAATGAGCCGGGATATGAGAAAGAGGGGATTTACCTTTACCGGGTCTACCATTTGTTATGCTTTCATGCAGGCGGTCGGCATTGTGGATGACCATATTGTCACATGCTTCCGCCACAACCCCCGCTAATTAGTGTCTGTCTTTAAAGTCCGCATACTTCGTTGCGCTCGTCTGCAAACTTTAAAGAACAGCCACACGACTTTATGGACAAAAACTAATTAAATCCTCTTTTTAAAAAAAAATAAGATTCAATGTCGTTTAATTAAGCTTTGAGAAACCTTGAGAATAAGAATAGTAAGATCATTCTCTTAATTAAACGACATTGAAATAAGATTTGAAAATAGTACAGGCTTATGCTTGAATAGATGCAGGATGAAGTTGTTAAAATTCTCCTTTGTCCCTCATCATCTGAATGATCTCTTCAACAGTCTTGGTGGAATTTGGGAGTATATTTTCGGGACATTTACCCACGGCCTTGGCTACAAGGTAACGCTTACAACGGTTCCTGCCCGCTTCCCCGGCTTCGCAATATAACCTTTTGTATGTTTCGGTGTATTCGGTGCCTTTTAAGATTCCGTGAAAAATGGGACATTTGGGCGTGTTTGGGCAAATCATATCTTCCATATAAATAAAAATTAACAGTTAATAACTCATAAAACCATATTATGAAATTCTTATACTATAAACTGTTTATTAAGTTACTTCATTTTTATCATAAAAATGATATTTTTTGTTAAAAACCAGCCATTTATTTTCTAAAGGCCAAAAAAAATGCTTCAAACAAATTTGATTAAGTGATAAACAAAAAAAATTACGAACTTTAGAAAATAATAAAAGTTAAAAAGTTTTGACCAATAGCATAAAAAAATCCGAGATACTTATTGTTGATGATATTCCGGGCAACCTGAACTACATCAGCGATATATTAAACAATGAGGGGTTCAGTATTCTGGTGGCAACAAACGGCCGTGATGCAATTGATATCGCGCTTGAAAGGATTCCTGACCTGATACTGCTTGATATTGCCATGCCGGTGATGGATGGCTATGAAGTTTGTAAAATATTGAAATCTGAAACCCATACCTCAGAAATTCCCATCATTTTTCTCACAGCGCGGGATGATCATGAAGACATTTTAAAAGGTTTTCAGGCCGGTGCAGTGGACTATATCTCAAAACCTTTCAATACCTCCGAGCTGATATCAAGGGTTAACACCCATCTTGAACTTAAGAGAAAATCGAAAGAACTGAAAGAACTAAACCAAGCCCTCGGGCAAAAAGTAGCTGAACGTACTGCCCAACTCCAGGAACTAAACAACGAACTAACGGCTGCCAACCACAACCTTTCAAAAGCTTATCTCGAACTTTCAAAACTCGATAAGCTGAAAAACGAATTCATCAGGCATATTAACCATGAACTGCGCACCCCGCTGCAGGGTATCAGCGGATTTGTAAGATTGCTCTCTCCGGTGCTCCATGACCAAGAAGAGAAAGAATACCTTCAATCTATCGAAATGCTGTTGAAAAGACTTATCAAGGTATCAGAACTCTCGTTACTATTTACAGAAATAAAAACAGAGAATTATCAGCTCTCAATGCAACAAGTGTCTTTATCAGAGTGCGTAAACGACACAATCCGCGATACAGACCTGCAGGGCAGAAACGTAAGAATCGTTGCTGCCGGGATCCCCGCAGATATCCATTTAATGGCAGATGAAAAACTACTAAAGGCATGCATCGGGATATTAATTGACAATGCCGTTAAATTCTCCCCTGATAACGGAGAAGTAAAGATAAAGACCGAAATACGGGATGAAAAGATGATCATCGAAATATCAGACAATGGCCCCGGGCTCTCAGATAAAGCCCGTAACCAGATTTTTGGCCTTTTTACGGCAGATAATATAAACGAAGAGTATTACGGTTTCGGCATCGGCCTTGCGACCGCGAAAATGATTTCTGACCTTCTTTCAGCCCAGATCGAAATAGAAAACAAGGACAAAAACGGCACAGTGGCAAAATTAATCTTTTCTCGGTGATTGGTATTTGCTGAAAATTAATAGGTTAATCTAAACGGTGATTGAAACAATAAAAAATAATGGATTCGGTCATTGTGATGTATGATACCAGGGTTATATGAAAGTTATGTACAGAGGGATGATAACTTTATTTGGTTATTTTTAGAATTATGGTAATTTAATCCGTTGAATATTTTTTACTTTCGCACAACATGATAAATACCCCACACCGCCCTCCAGATGAGCCTTTTATGGCAATGCTTACGACAGAAGAAAAAAGGTTTCTTACTAACAGGAAAACAACCCTCACTGTTGCTAAGGGTGAAAACATTATCAAACAAAACACCTTTATTTCAAACATAGTTTATATAAAAAAAGGCATTATAAGCCTGATACTTGAAGGAGAAAGGTACAGGAACATCTGTATTCACATCGCGGGTGACGGTGATATCATTGGCATTTCAGACCTTTTTTCAAATAGCCTTCACAGCTATACTGCCTATTCGCTTAAACCTTCAACCATCAGTATTTTCCAGGTGTCTGATTTTCGGTCGGTTATAAACAAAAATATACGTTTCAGGGAAAAAATACTTGAACACTATTCAGGTTATATAATGCAACTGCATTCAAAATTAATGGTGATCGGCACCAAACAATTACATGGCAGGCTGGCTGACACGCTTATTTACCTGGAACAAATAAAAAGAAAAATTACTGATATCTACCATCATGTTACCCGCAGGGATATAGCCCTGCTCACCGGGACCTCGGTAGAAAATGTAGTCAGGTTGCTTAAAGAATTTCAGCACGATGGTATAGTAAAAATCTCCGGAAAAGAAATAGCCATCAATAATATGGAAATATTAACAAAACTACGGAAAATAGGATAGCGCCCACCCTATATGATTCTCCAGTCAATGGGTTCAAAGGCATGCCTGGTAAGCAGTTCATTGGTTTTTGAAAAATGCCTGCAACCGAAAAAACCATTATATGCCGAAAATGGTGACGGATGCGCGGCTTTGAGTATGTAATGTTTCTTTGTATCAATAAGCGATTCTTTCGCCTGGGCATATCTCCCCCATAGAATGAAAATAATACCTGCCTTCAGGTCGGAAACCTTTTTAATCACGGAGTCGGTAAAAAGCTCCCACCCTTTTCCCTGGTGTGAACCTGCCTGGTTGGCACGAACAGTAAGGGTGGCATTCAGCAGAAGGATCCCCTGCCTGGCCCATTTTTCAAGATTACCTGACACAGGTACCGGAATGCCCAGGTCGCTGTTCAGCTCTTTAAAAATATTAACCAGCGAAGGCGGCGGCGCCACCCCGTCGGGCACCGAGAAACATAATCCATGCGCCTGCCCCCTGCCATGATAAGGGTCCTGACCAAGCAGCACGATCCTGACCTTATCAAAGGGAGTCAGGTTAAAAGCATTGAATATCAGATTGCCCGGAGGATAAACCTCAGATTTTGATTTTTCTTCAACCAGGAACTCTTTCAAAAGGGCAAAATAATCTGAGTTAAATTCATCTTTAAGGATTTCTTTCCAGCTTGGTTCTATACGGGGGTTTACCTGTGTCATCTGTTAAATATTATTTATTCTTCTTCTGAAGCACTATTCTGGCCGTATTTGTTGCATGACTGCCAATCGCCTTAAACATCGTCATTAGTTCGAGGTGTGTCTTACTGCTCAGGATAGATTCTTCCACCTGCCCTTTTAACCGCTCAAAATGCTGTTTTTCAAGTTCAAAGGTATACTGCCTGTATTCTTTATAGCCTTCCTTCACCTCCCTGGCCTGCTTAAGGCTCATATTCCTGTAAAGGTCAATGGCACGCTGAACCTGCCCCAGGGTCATACGGTGGTATTCCGATAATTCCTTCTTCCCTTGCCCTGAAAAAGCATAATTTTGCCTGCACCAGCTTATGGCCTTTTCCTTAAGGTTTGAAGCCACGATATCGCCTATCTGTTCAAATTCCTTTACCGCGTACATCATCTGAAAAGCTTCTTCAATGCTTGCCGTTGAAATCTGCTGCCTGGTAATTTTCAGGATGTATTCGTTAATCCTGTCACGCAGAAAATTTACCTGCGTTTCAAGTTCTTCAATATTCTTGATTATCTGAATCTTGCGTTCGAGGAATGGTTGAATGATCAGCCCTGTCATATCTTTCACAATGTCCATTAGCCTGATGACTTCCTGCTTTGCAAGGTTAAGAGCAAGCGCCGGGGTCCTGATCATGCTTTCGTCAAGGTACAGGGTATTTAATACACTCTCAGGTTCTTCCCTTAAAGGAAAAATATGGTTTATAAATTTATCATACAGATTGATAACGGGCAGGAAAACACCTGCAAGAATAAGATTATAGATGGTATGGGCGTTGGCAATCTGCCTCGGTAACATTGCAGCCTGACCGGCTGAAGTACCATGCCCTTTCGAAAACAGCACCGGAATTTTCTCTACCAACTGAACAAACGAAGGTATCCACCAGATAAGTATCAATGCACCCGCAGCTTTGAAGATGGTGAAAGCCACGGCAACCTGCTTCGACTCACGGCTTGTTTCTATACTTGCAAGCAAAGCCGTAATGGCAGTCCCGAGATTTGCCCCGATGATAAGCGGAACAGAAGCCTGCAAAGTCAAAAGGCCCTGGCCTGCAAGAATTATCAATATTCCTATAAATGCTGCACTGCTTTGTACAAGTGCGGTGAGAAGGGCCCCGGCAATAATTCCGGCAATTGGGTTTTCAAGCTTTAACAGCAGGTTTACAAATGGCTCATAAAACCTTAAAGGCGCCATGGCTTCAGACATAATGTGCATGCCGAAAAATAATACACCAAAACCAAATACCGATTCTCCAATGTTTTTTAACCCGGGTTTCTTAAAAAAAATCATGGCAAAAAAACCGATACCTACAAATAACAGCGAATAACCGGCAATATTAAATGCAATTATCTGGGCAGTAATGGTAGACCCTATGGCGGCACCCAGAAAAATACCGATAGACTGCCTGAATTTCAATAACTTTGAATTTACAAAACTCACCAGCATAACAAGCGTGGCGCTGCTGCTTTGTATTACTGTTGTTACAAAAGCGCCCACCAGCATGGCAATGAAACGGTTATAGGTTAGTTTGCTCAGAATGGTGCGCATTTTATCCCCTGCCGACTTCTGCAATCCGTTACTCATCAGCAACATTCCATAGAGAAACAAACCCAGTCCGCCGGCAAGGCTGAAAATTATGATCGCAAACCACGAAGGTTTTCGCGCAAAAAGATTAAATACAACAAGGTCTGCCCCTGAATTGCCGTTTATACTTGCAGCAACTTCATATTCGCCATCCTTCGATCCCAGTAATACACTGGTACTGGCAATACCGGCCGGGTCGGTGAGTACCTTTGTCTCACTTAACCGGTAGCCCTTTGCTCCGCCAGGGTTTTCAATAAAACTGAAATAAACCGTTATACCGGTAACCGGGTTTTCATCTTCATCAATAACCTGCACAGTTAGCGGTAAGGACAGCCATTTGTTAACAACGTTATATTGATTGTCACCTGAAGCATTCACGGCACTGACCGATGTAACTTTCCGGATATTGTATGCCGGTTCGGCTGCTATGACACTGGTTTCCCAAACCAAAAAAATAAGGAAAACAAATACTTGCCTACCGATATTGTTCTTTAGCTTCAATATAAACCCTCCCCTTTTCGGATAAAACCTGAAAATTTCCAAAAAAGTAATTCTTTAATTGTCATACCTGGTCTAACATTACAGTAAAACTTTTCAGCGATCCCAGCATTTTGCTTTTTTCGTCTTTTGTAAGGGCTGTAAGGCTAACCGGAGGATATTTGGCAGCCCTGTTTGCTGTCTTTTGAAAAATGACAAGGTTTTCACGTAACCCGAAAAATTCCTTTTCTACCATGAAGCCCGCAAAATCTTTCCTTCTCAGTTCAATTGAACTTTTTTTCCGGGTAAAATAACCAAGCGAAAAAAAACGAAGAATTATCTTCTCGCCTTCATCGTTGTAATAAATGTAATGATAGTTTCTGAACGCATTATAGAATACCAGCCCGATATAAACTGCAGCAAGCGCTATGGCATAATTGTATTTTTTCACGCCCATTATCTCGTATGACAACAGATCGGATACAAGAAACATGGCAATGGCCACCAGAAAGATGATCGTAGTGAAAAAACTCCTGACATTTCTGCGCAAAACTGTTTTTCTTATATCTATAATCATTGTTTACAATTTTAATATAAAGCAAATTTATAAATACCGTTGAACAAAAGAAATGCTTCTTTAAAGCATCAAATATCAATAAGCCTGAATTATAATCACCCCCCCGCCTCACGTTCTCTTTTCATCTTGAAGAAATCCTTCAGCATACGACCCGATTGTTCAGCCAGAATGCCTGAAACAACCAGGGTCTTTGGGTGTAAAATCTTCTGCCTTATACGTGTAAACCCGCGTACTTCGTCATCTGCACCATATACCATTTTGCCAAGCTGTGCCCAGTAGGTTGCCCCTGCACACATGATGCAGGGTTCAAGGGTAACATAAAGGGTACATTCGTTGAGATATTTTCCCCCAATAGCATTCGCGGCAGCAGTAATTGCCTGCATTTCAGCATGTGCCGTAACATCGTTGAGCGTTTCTGTAAGATTATGTGCACGGGCAATTACCTGGTTCTTATAAACAATCACCGCCCCAACAGGCACTTCATCTCTTAAAAGGGCTTTTCCGGCCTCTTTCAACGCCTCTTTCATAAAGTATTCATCAGAAAAAACAATTACATTCATAACCGTTATTGTATACCCGATTTATTATTGCATAAAAAGGTAAATTTGCAATTTCTTTCTATTTTCGCAAAACAAAAACCAATAAAGTAAGGGAGCGGTATGTACAGGACAAATAGTTGTGGCGAACTAAGGATAAGCGATGTTAATAAAGAGGTTGTGCTAAGCGGCTGGGTGCAGCGTTCAAGGGAACTTGGAGGCATGACATTCATTGACCTTCGTGACAGGTATGGCATTACCCAACTGGTTTTCGATATGGAAACCAACAAAGATTTATGCCTGAAAGCACGAAGCCTGAACCGGGAATATGTAATACAGGTGAAAGGAAAAGTAGCTGAAAGGAGCAACAAAAACCTGAACATCCCCACCGGTGAAATAGAAATTATTGTTACAGAGCTAAACATACTTAATGCCTCTGAAATACCACCTTTTACTATAATTTCCGATACCGACGGAGGTGATGAGCTGAGGATGAAATACCGTTACCTCGACCTTCGGCGCGAACCCTTGAAAAACAACATCATACTGCGTCACCGCATGTCGCAGGAAACCAGGAAATACCTTGACAACCAAGGATTCCTGGAAATTGAAACACCGGTACTTATCAAATCCACCCCCGAAGGTGCCCGCGACTTTGTGGTGCCTTCGCGCATGAACCCAGGTGAGTTTTATGCGCTGCCGCAATCGCCACAGACCTTCAAACAGATTTTAATGGTAGCCGGTTACGATAAGTATTTCCAGATTGTAAAATGCTTCAGGGACGAGGACCTGAGGGCAGACCGCCAACCTGAGTTTACCCAGATAGACTGCGAAATGTCTTTTGTTACCCAAGACGATATCCTGAACACCTTTGAAGGGCTTATAAGGCATCTGTTTAAAACAGTTAAAGGTATTGAATTTCCAGGTATATTTGAACGGATGCCATACCAGGAAGCTTTGGAACATTATGGTTGCGATAAACCCGACCTTCGGTTCGGAATGAAAATTACCGAACTTACTGCCACTGCAAAAGGAAAAGGATTTACTATTTTCGACAATGCCGGTTATATAGGGGGTATTTGCGCCAAAGGGTGCGGGGAATACTCGCGCAAACAGCTTGACGAACTTACAGAATTTGTTAAAAAACCACAGATAGGGGCCAAAGGTTTGATATACGTGAAACTGCAGGATGACGGAACCATTAAATCATCGGTAGACAAATTTTATGCTGCAGAAGATCTTCTGAGATGGGCCGGCCAGTGCCATGCCGAAAAAGGGGACCTGCTGCTGATACTTTCGGGTGAAAAATATCATACGCTGAATGCGCTCAACGAGTTAAGGCTTGAAATGGGTAACAGGCTCGGGTTGCGCGATAAAAATATTTATAAACCATTGTGGGTAGTTGACTTTCCACTTCTTGAATGGGACGAGGAAACCCAAAGGTTTTATGCCAAGCACCACCCCTTTACTTCACCCAAACCCGAGGATACAGATAAACTTGACACCAACCCCGGCGAAGTGAGGGCAAATGCCTACGACCTGGTAATTAACGGGGTGGAAATAGGAGGCGGTTCAATAAGAATCCACAACAAAGAGTTACAGCAAACCATGTTCAAAGTTCTCGGGTTTACTGCCGAAGAGGCTGAGCGTCAGTTCGGCTTCCTGATGAATGCTTTCAGATACGGCGCACCACCGCATGGCGGCATAGCTTTTGGCCTCGACAGGCTGGTTTCTATCTTTGCAGGCCTTGATTCGATAAGAGATGTTATCGCATTTCCGAAAAATAATACCGGAAGGGACATGATGATAGATACCCCATCTGTTATTTCGCAAGAGCAATTGAAGGAACTTTCGTTAAAAATCGAACCAAACCCCAAAAGCTGACAAAGGCGGATAAATGGAAAAAATCAAACTTGGCCAATATCCTTATTTATACCCCATGCCCACTGTTATTGCAGGCGCTTTGGTAAACGGTGTCCCAAATTTTATCACGGTATCTTATATCGGCATTGTGCAACACCAGCCGCCTATGTTATCAATTACACTGGCCGATTCACATTTTACAAACCAGGGAATT
>JAFGPL010000063.1 GCA_016936215.1 Bacteroidales bacterium | reverse complement strand
TTTTTCAGCTTCCTGTACAGCATGTTCAAAAGCCTGAAAATGATTAAACTGATGTACAATTGTGACCTTTGAGGCATAGTTTGTAAGCGATACTGCCTCCTCGAGAGCAGAATTACCTCCTCCGACCACAATCACTTCCTTCCCGGTAAAAAAATCGCCATCACAGGTAGCGCAATAGGATATGCCTGTTCCTTTAAAACGATTCTCGCCCGGGATATTTAATGTTCGGGGTTTCCCGCCCGGAGCCAGTATAACCGCTTTTGCCAGAAACTTACGGTTATCTGCCAGCACAATTGTTTTTAGTGCACCATCAAGCCGGTATTCTTTTATCTTAATATTGGATATTATCTTGCAACCAAAATCCTTTGCCTGTTTTTTCATTATCCCGGCTAAAGCAAAACCTTTTGTTATTTCCACCCCGGGGTAATTAGCAATTTCATCGGTTAATACCATCTGCCCGCCAATGACTCCTTCATTTAGTATCAGAGTACTCAACCTGGCTCTTGAGGAATAGATCCCTGCAGTAAGTCCAGCAGCCCCGGCTCCCAGAATAATTAAATCAAAAATCACCTCCATAATAGTCTTAAAATACCCATAGAGTGATAATTACCGGGGCAGTACCTGTCTTTATTATTTGCCAAAATATTCATCCAGTATTGATGTTATCTGCTCCCTGTCCTGGATACTGCTTGTTGCTTTAACCAATCTTCCATTTTTATAGTAAACGTTAAAGGGCAAACCCATGAATCCCATGCACATAGGATTATTACGTATGGGAGAAGCTTCACGGGTATCGAATCCCATGGTGTGAAATTTAACATCAGGGCGTTCCTGTTCAAGTTCTTCCATAATGTCATAAACCGGAACACACATAGGTCCCATCCTTCCGCAACTGACCATTACATTTTCGTTTTCATTAATTATTATTTCAAGTTCTTCTGCCGTTTCTATCTCATGGACAGCGGTTTCCAACAATTTCATACCAAAATTTATTTTTATTGTTAAACATTAATTTATTCCATCACATATTCGTTTATGGACAGCTCCTTCAGGGATGCCGATAATTCTTTTTCTGTTTTCATTAAAAGGGGAAAGCAAAATTGCTTCTGCACCGGTTTTTTGAGTTTGATTTCTCATGTCAGGCCATTATTTCCGAAATAATTCCTTCATCCGATTTAAGTTTACCATTTAAATAATCCTCGATAAGATTACGCGGTGTATTTACAGGGATCCCCACGAATAGATTAATTCTTAAAGGAGTTAACAAAGTGATAATTCGTTTATCGATCTTGTAAACAATAATATCTGTTATTCCTTCGGCTGAAACCCACTCCGGTAATTTTGTTACATACTTCTTTGGAGGTATTTGTATCTCTTCGCTTATCGCGTTACCGTTATCAATTTCGAATATTTCGTAATGATCACACTGGCCAAAATATTCGCTTAGCTGACCTCCAACAACCGGAATTGCTACCTTTTTCATTTAATGTTCAATTATTTGCTGCAAAGATACCAGCAGTAATTTTTGCATAAATAAAAGCCGGTTTGGAAAATCAGTAGTTTTGTTTTAATTATTATAACTTTTTTCTTATAAAATTCCAGTTAATATAATGCAAATACCAATAACTGAGGGTAAGTTTATAAGTAAAGCTTAACATTTACTGGCATTTTATGTATTTTTGCATACATGTTTGATACTTTAAAACTTGGAAACCGATAGCAAAAATAATTGTAGAGAATGTAAAAAATCATCAACGTGTTTTCAGTATTTATATCCCGATGAACTGGAATTTATAAACAGCAGGAAAACACAGATAACTTATTTAAAAGGCGAGACTATATTTAAACAAGGTGCCTTTGCACCGTATATTCTATATGTTGTTGATGGCCTTGTCAGGGTTTTTCTGCAAACAGGCAGTACAAAACAACTAAATATCCGTTTAACAAAACAGGGTGATTTCATGGCTTTTTCATCTGTATTCGGGGACAATATATACAACTGTTCGGCCATAGCATTAAAAGATTCAACAATCTGCATGATTGAAAAAGCAGCATTGAAACAATTATTAATAAAAAATGCTGATTTTGCCATGCGTATCACATCCAGGAATTGCAGGAATGAAGGACGATACCTTGAAATAATACAAAATACATCCTATAAGCAAATGAGGGGTAAACTGGCTTCGACCTTATTATATTTATCTTCGGAAGAATTCCTTAAAGAAGATGTTTTTCAATATTTAACCCGGCAGGAAATTGCAGATTTTGCATCCATTACAATCGAAAGTGCTGTTAAATTTATTAAAGAATTTGAGAAAGAAGGACTTTTGAAGCTTGAGGGGAAAAAGATTAAAATAGTCAATAAAGATAAATTGCAGGAAATTGCGGAAAGAGGATAGGCATTCCAAGTAACAGGGAATGAAGGTAAACTTAATTAACTACCTTTGTATTTGCTACGCAACGATGTGCCGGCAATATTAAAGCAAAAGCAATAGCATCCCTGATGCTGATTATGAGGGGTATGCGTTTCGCAAATAAGGCTATCTTCATACATTCTTATATTTGCTCCAATTAAAACCGGGCAGAAAATTTATTAGATTTCTGCTAGGTATGAAAATGAAAAATTATCGGACATCCTGGAGGAAGACAATTTTGCCGTAAAAGACGTGGAAAGAATGCTTAATTATAAAAAATTAT
>JAFGPL010000062.1 GCA_016936215.1 Bacteroidales bacterium | reverse complement strand
TCATATTATGGCAATTAAAAAAGTTTGGATCGAAGAAGGGTGCACGGCATGCGGACTATGTTCAGACCTTTGCCCCGATGTATTTGAAATGGATGATGAAGCTATAGTGAAAAATGGCGCCGATTTTGCCGCCAACGAAGATTGTATAAAAGAAGCCGTGGAAAGTTGCCCGGTAGAAGTTATTAAATACGAGGAATAATATGAGTGAATTAATAAACAACTCAACATTCAGGAAAGCAAAGCTGAAGGAGCTGATATTGAAACTTCACCAGGGTGAAAATCCACATCAGGTGCGCGCAGAACTTATTAAAACACTGCAGAATATTCCTTATGGCGAAGTGGTTGAGGTGGAACAGGAACTGATTATGGAAGGCCTGCCCGAAACCGAAGTTTTAAAATTATGTGATATTCATGGTGAAGTGCTTGACGGCCATATCGACACAAGTGCGGCCAAAGCAATTCCAAAGGGACATCCGGTAGATGTGTTTATCCAGGAAAACAAGGAGTTGCTGAAGGTGGTGAATAAAACCGAAATGCTTCTTGATAACATGAAATCGGTAAGCGATAAAGATTTTAAAAGCCATACTAATGTATTGCTTGCCTGCTTTAACGAGCTGATGGACGTTGATAAACATTACAAACGCAAGGAGTACCTTGTTTTTCCTTTCTTGGAAAAGAATGATACAACGGGCCCTCCAAAAGTGATGTGGGGAAAACATGATGAGATACGTGAACAACTAAAAGGTTGTATCGAGATACTCCGTAACGATGAACTACGGAAAGGCGACCTTGAAGATGCCCTTGACCTGGTTTTCAGGCCGGTTCTTAAAGCATTGGCCGACATGACCAAAAAGGAGGAGGAGATACTTTTCCCAATGAGCATGGATGTGCTTACAGTTGACGACTGGTGGCAGGTGCACCGGCAGACCCTCGAATTTGGCTTTACACTTTATGACCCGCAGGTAGAATGGAAACCGGAAGGAGTATTTGAAAAGGAAACCTCACAATCTGCCACCGGCATTGACGGTACCATTCAGTTGCCTTCCGGCAGCTTTACTGCAGCAGAGATTATGGCTATTCTGAATACGGTGCCGGCAGATATGACCTTTGTGGATAAGAACGATAAGGTGAAATATTTTACCCAGGGAAGCCACCGTATTTTTGCACGCAGCCGCTCCATCATCAACCGCGATGTAAGGTTGTGTCATCCCCCTGGCAGTGTGCATATCATTGAGAAAATCCTCGATGATTTTAAATCGGGCAGGGCCTCACATGCCCCTTTCTGGATACAGATGCACGGAAAATTCATTCATATTGAGTATTTCGCCTTGCGTGATGAAAAAGGTGAATACCTGGGTACGCTTGAAGTCTCACAGGATCTGACAGAATTGCGGAAGCTGGAGGGTGAAAAGCGGATACTGTCATATACCGGAAAAAAGGATTAACCGTATGGACAAACTGATTATAACACCAAAGACAAAAATATACGATTTGCTGCAGGCATACCCGGAGTTGGAAGAAACACTTATCAGTTCAGCGCCCGAGTTTAAAAAACTAAAAAACCCGGTTTTAAGAAAAACAATCGCCCGGATAACCAATATCTCACAGGCAGCCATTATCGGGGGACTTAATGTAGAGGATCTCGTTAACACGCTGCGTATAAAGGTAGGGCAGGGGAACATTGAAAAATTTGAGGACAGCGGTACAAAGTTCACAACCACACAGCCTGAGTGGTATAAAAAGGAAGCTGTTGTGAACAGCATAGATATACGTGAAATGCTAAACCGGGGTGAACAGCCCGTACATGAAGTACTGGCAGCGGTCAAAACCTTAAAGGATGATGAAATTCTTGAAGTCATTGCGCCTTTTATCCCTGCCCCTTTAATTGATAAATCGCTGAGCCTTGGATATAAACACTGGCTTGACAAGAAATCCGAAACTGAATTTAGGGTTTATTTTGTAAAGTGAGTGGTGCTTATAAAAAACAAAAAACTTGTTCAGGTGTCTGTCTGTTATAAACTTTCCAAAAGTTCGAAACTTTTGGAAAGTTATACCGAAGGAAGGATTAGTACTGAGGTTTGACAATAATCAAAATAAAAAAAGTATGATCCGAGAATAATTCAAAGACAATTTGGTCAAAGTAATTGCCCCGGCCTTTAGACCGGGGGGGTGTGAGCATCTATAACATCAGGGCTTAAGCCCTTTTAATATAACATTCAAATAACAGTTATTCCCAAACCAAAAAAATTCACTATATTTCCGGTGGCGATGGCCTTGCGGCTGTTTATATCATAAGCAACGGAACTGGCGAAATGTACTATGCAAGCAAAGATTACCTGGGCAATATATTGCTGCTTACCCGGCAGAATGGCACTGTTGCGGAAGAATACAGCTACAACGCATGCCTGCCTGCCGAAGCCTTTTTTGCCGACAGGCCAGCATTGGCGAAGGCAGGGGGCAGAAGGCGCAATCCTAACAACTGGGAAGATTATAATGTTTCTGCCCCGGCCATCCTTTACCGCGGTTATACAGGACACGAACACCTGGATGAATTTGCACTGATAAACATGAATGGCAGGGTTTATGACCCAATACTGGGAAGGTTCTTAAGCCCGGATAACTATGTGCAGTCACCCGATTTTACACAGAGTTATAACAGGTATGCGTACTGCGTGAATAATCCGTTGAAATATTTTGATCCAAATGGAGAGTTTTTTAGATTGTTTTTACTTGGATTTATAAAAGGTTTTATAAGAGAAGCAACAGGGCATGGAACAAAGGAACATACTTGGGTTGGTGAAGGCTTTAGAAGGGGATGGCAGGATGTTAAAAACTCGGTAGATATAACATTTGGGTTATTCAAAACTGATGATTCTAAGAATTTTGGAGGCCAGGCATGGGAATTGATATCAAGGTTTACATGGCAATTACCCCAAACAATTGTTGGGTTTGCTTTTTCACATGGAATTAATAATTTCGGGGATGTATTGGATGTTAATTACTTTCGTGGTACAACTGTATTTGAAACCACAATTGAAGGTGGCGCATATACTATCGGTTCTTATATAACAGGTCCAATGGGTTTTAACCCTGTCTTCAGTGATCATTTATTTGTCCATGAATACGGTCATTATATCCAGAGCAAAAGGTGGGGGATATTTTATTTACCGCTTATTGCCATACCAAGTTTAGAAAGCGAATTTTTTGCTTCTGGCGAAAAACATAGATACAGGTGGTTCGAGGCACAGGCAAGCAGACATGCTGTTAATTATTTTGATAAACATTTTGGCACTGAATTAGAAAATTATGTTGCAAACAGCCCTAACTTTTTTGACAGGGAATCATTTATAAATCCACTTACAATTAGTCCTTATATTAATCCAAGGACGAATCAACGCAACTATAGTCTTTATGGGCACCCTCAAAGAGTCCAGTTCCATTGGTCAGATCCTTTTTTATATTTATATCTTTCAGGTCTATTATTTTTCTTTTAAACTTTAATAAAATGAAAAAAAGCTATCTATTTATTACTTCAATATTAATAATTATAATTGCAAATGCTTGTCCGGATAATGATGATCCGGGCCCTGATGCAACCTTAAAAATCATCAATAATACTTTTGATTCATTACTTTTCTATTTCGTATTTAGAAGTGAGAATGACACTTCAATACCATTAACAAATGTATTCCCCGATGAAAATGCAATGGAACTAAATCTAATATTACCTGATTCAATAAAAGAGGAAAAGGGAGCATTTATTGCTGTTCTTGAACAAGCAGAAGACAAAGTTCTTATGCTGTTTCTTTTTAATAAAAGCACTGTTGAAGAAGTGCCGTGGAGTACAATAAGAGAAGAATACTTGGTACTTCGGCGTTATGATTTAACAAAAGAAGAACTAGTGGCAATGGATTGGACAATTACTTATCCATAGACAAAAAATACCCTCATTCGCATAAGGTTGTATGGAAATAAAAAACAAAGGAGTTCGGCAAAAACTTCTTGCCTTAGTCGAATATATCTTTACAGGCTGTGCCTGAATTGATAAAATTGAGCAGTGTGTAATTAGTTTAAAAAATTCACTATATTTCCGGTGGCGATGGCCTTGCAGCAGTTTACATTATAAGCAACGGAACAGGAGAAATGTACTATGTAAGCAAAGACTACTTAGGCAGCATTATGCTGCTTACCCGGCAGAATGGCACCGTGGCAGAAGAGTATAGCTACAATGCTTGGGGCAGGCGGCGCAACCCCCAACTGGTCCAAGCTTGTTAAAAAACAAAAAACTGGTTCAGGTGTCCGCCTGGACCTTTTTTGTTTTTTCCGTTCGGTCAAGG
>JAFGPL010000061.1 GCA_016936215.1 Bacteroidales bacterium | reverse complement strand
TTTACCAATGCAAAGAAAATATGTATTACCGGCAGTAACGGAAAGACCACAACCACTTCGCTGATACACCATATGCTACGCAAGGCTGGGTTAAATGCAGGGCTTGCCGGCAACATAGGAAGAAGCTTTGCTTTACAGGTAGCCACCGAAAATTACGATTATTATGTGCTTGAAATCAGCAGTTTTCAGCTCGACGGTATGTTTGAGTTCAAGGCCGATATTGCCATCCTGCTGAACATCACCCCCGATCATCTCGACAGGTACAATTACAGCCTGCAAAACTATGTTGATTCGAAAATGAGGATCACACAAAACCTCTCAGAAGACGACTATTTTATATATTGTTCCGACGATGAAATCACGATCCGTGAGCTTGAGCGCATTGTGATGAGGGCCAAACAACTTGGCTTTACCATAAAAGAAAAAAGACAGGAGGGTGCTTACATTGATAACGACCAGTTGAAAATAGAAGTTGAAAACAGCGAGTTCTCCATGTCACTTGCCGACCTCTCGTTAAAAGGCAAACATAACATCTATAACTCGATGGCTGCAGGTATTGCAGGCAGTGTACTGCAGATACGAAAAGAAACCATACGTGAAAGCCTGATGGATTTCAAAGGAGTGGAACATCGTCTTGAAAGGCTTATGAAAGTTCATGGCATTGAGTTTATCAACGATTCAAAGGCCACCAATATCAATTCAACATGGTATGCGCTTGAATCAATGACTTCTCCTGTGATATGGATTGCAGGCGGTGTTGATAAAGGCAATGATTACAATGAACTTATGGACCTGGTGAAGAAAAAAGTAAAGGCCCTGGTATGCCTGGGTGTTGATAACACCAAGCTGCATAAGGCATTTGACGGGGTAATTCCGGAAATTGTAGATGCCAAAACCATGAAAGAAGCCGTACAATCGGCATATTTCCTGGGCTCCGATGGCGACACTGTTTTACTATCTCCTGCCTGTGCAAGCTTCGACCTGTTTGAGAATTATGAAGACCGTGGCAGGCAATTTAAAAATTTTGTAAGGGAATTATAATTAAATGATTGCAACAATTAAGAAATATCTTAAAGGGGACCCCGTTATCTGGGCAGTGCTGATTGCCCTTACTATCTTCTCTGTGCTGGCTGTATACAGTTCAACAGGTATGCTGGCATGGCGCTACCAGGGAGGAAATACCAGCTATTACTTTATAAAACACACCACCGTGGTACTGGTGGGCCTTTTAATAGTATTTCTTATACACCTTGTGCCCTATAAGTTTTTTTCACGCTTCTCACAGATATTGCTTTTAATTTCGGTTCCTATTCTTATTCTTACGCTGGCTTTTGGCGCCAATATCAACGAAGCAACCAGGTCGTTAAAAATCCCCGGTATCGGCATTACCATACAGACATTCGATATTGCCAAACTTGCGTTGATAATGTACATTGCCCGCATGCTTTCGCTTAACCAGGATGAAAAAAACAGTAACTTCAGTTCATTTTTATGGATGATTGGCCCCATTGTATTGATCTGCGGACTCATTATGCCTGCCAACCTATCCACGGCGATGATGCTGTTTGCTGCCTGTTATGTATTGATGTTTATCGGCCGAGTAAAAATTAAATATCTCGCCACATTCGGTGCACTCGTTATTTCAGGTGTGGCACTGCTGATCATAATCGCGCTTAATTCAAACTGGGAAGGACGCTGGGAAACATGGAGGAACAGGATTGAAAGTTTTACCGATAAGGAAAACGGCGACAATTACCAGGTCAACCAGTCGAAGATAGCCATTGTTTCAGGGGGAATTGTAAAACTCAGGCCTGGTAAAAGCATACAGCGCAACTACCTCCCCCATCCCTATTCCGATTTCATCTACGCAATAATCATCGAGGAATACGGGTTATTAGGTGGTGTGGTTGTGATGTTTCTATACCTATACCTGCTGTTCAGGGCCGGGGTAATTGTAAGAAAAAGTACGCGAACGTTTCCGGCATTTCTGGCCATGGGCATCACGGTGTTAATTGTCATGCAGGCCATGATCAACATGGCCGTGGCAGTAAATATTTTTCCGGTTACCGGTCAGCCGTTGCCGATGATCAGTATGGGCGGCACATCGGTGCTTTTTACCTGTGTTTCGCTCGGTATGCTTCTTAGTGTAAGCAGGGGGATTGATCAGCCTGGAGAATCAACAGAAAAAGTAAATGAAGAAGAACAACAAAATAATAATTAGCGGGGGCGGAACAGGAGGACATATCTTTCCTGCACTGGCAATTGCCGATGAACTAAAACGCCGTGATGCCGGTAATGAAATTTTGTTTGTTGGCGCCACAGGCAGAATGGAGATGGAAAAAATACCGGCAGCAGGATATAAAATAATCGGCCTGCCCGTGCGCGGTTTCAACCGTAAAAACATTTTTGCCAACATAGGTACAATCCTCAGGTTAATGCAAAGCGCAAAAAAGGCTAAAGACATAATCAGTGATTTTAAACCTGATATTGCAGTGGGTGTGGGTGGCTACGCCAGCGGACCGCTGCTCAGGGCCGCAGGCAGAAAAGGCATCCCGACCATCCTTCAGGAACAAAATTCTTATGCCGGGGTTACAAACCGCCTGCTGGCAAAAAGGGCTGCAAAAATCTGCGTGGCATATCATGGAATGGAAAAATACTTTCCGCCCCATAAAATTGTTGTAACCGGAAACCCTGTAAGAAAAGACCTTACCCTTACCCTGAACAAAAATCCCCGGGCTTTGGAGTACTTCAAAATAGACCCTGGTAAAAAAGTTTTGCTTGTTTTGGGCGGGAGTCTCGGTGCCAGGACGATCAACCATGCAATCAGGAATAATCTTCACTTTCTTGCTGAAAATAATTCAGTTGAAGTAATCTGGCAGACCGGCAAAATATACTATGAAGACTCCCTTGTTTCTGTCAAAGATGCTGCTTTTCAAAATATTAAACTGTTCGATTTCATCAACAGGATGGACCTGGCATATTCGGTTGCCGATGTAATTATTAGCAGGGCCGGGGCCTGTACCATATCTGAATTATGTATTGTCGGCAAACCGGTAATACTTGTCCCTTCGCCCAATGTGGCAGAAGACCACCAGACAAAAAATGCAATGGCTGTAGCCGGGAACGGCGCCGGCATGATGATTGCCGATAGCGAAGCAGGGGTAAGGCTGGTGAACGAAGCGCTGGAACTAATTAAAAATAAACCGAAAATGCAGGAATTGGGCAACAATATTAAAAAAATGGCGCTTGAAAACGCCACTGAAAAAATTGCAGATGAAATTTATAAATTTTTATAGCAAGTGAACCTTAAACAAATACATAAAATATATTTTCTTGGCATCGGCGGCATAGGCATGAGCGCCCTGGCAAGGTACTTTGCATCAGAAGGAAAAAAAACAGCCGGGTACGACCGTACCTGTACCCCTCTAACAGAGGAACTTTCGCAATCGGGCATTAAAATACATTATGAAGACGATATAAAGCTTATACCTGCCGGATTCCTTAATCCCCATGACACCCTTGTGATAAGGACACCAGCTATTCCTGAAGATCATAACGAGTTTACCTACTTCAGGCAAAATAAATTTAATATCCACAAACGCGCCGAAGTGCTCGGGTTGATATCGAGGGATAAAAAAGCCCTCTGCGTGGCAGGCACACACGGAAAAACAACCATTAGTTCAATGGTTGCATGGCTGATGCACAATTCTGATTTTGGTTGCAATGCATTTCTTGGCGGCATCTCGAAAAATTTCAACAGCAATTTTGTAAAATCGCCTTCCAGTGAATTTGTTGTCGTCGAAGCTGATGAATTCGACCGGTCTTTTCTTTTCTTGCGGCCCGAAATTGCAGTAATTACAGCTACCGATGCCGATCATCTTGATATTTATGGCTCCCATGATGAAGTTGTCAAATCGTTTGAAGCTTTTACCGAACTTATTCAGTGCGATGGTAAATTGCTCGTAAAACAAGGTCTCGGATTAAAGGTCCAAAATGCCGATATCGGGGTGTTTACCTATGCACTTCACGGAGATGCCGATTATTATGCCGAAAATATCAGGCTTGAACAGGGCAAATACCATTTCGATGTTGTAACACCGGTCGAAATCATTAAAAACCTTTCCGTTTCTCATCCCGGTATCGTTAATGTTGAAAATGCAGTGGCAGCGGTGGCAGTGGCCATTCTTGCAGGGGTCAGCAGGCACAGCATCAAAGAGTCGTTACCTTTGTTTAAAGGCATCAAAAGGCGCTTCGACATAATTTTTCAGTCGGATAAAGCGGTATATATTGATGATTATGCCCATCATCCAAAAGAGATCGAAGCCACCATTCATTCTGTCAAACAACTTTTTCCGGGTAAAAAAGTCACTGCCGTATTTCAGCCCCACCTTTATTCGAGAACACGCGACTTAGCATCCGGATTTGCTGAAAGCCTCGATAAAGTTGATGACGTAATCCTGCTCGACATTTACCCTGCACGTGAGTTGCCAATAGAAAATGTGGATTCAGGTATTATTTTAAGTAAAATTAAACATGCAGATAAAATACTGATAACCAAAGAGCAACTACTTGACACGCTCGGGAAAAAAGACCTTGAGGTGCTGGTAACACTTGGTGCAGGCGATATTGATAATTACACCGGGGTTATCAGGCAGATGTTTATAAACAGGTATGGAATAGATACATGAAAAGACTGAAAAATATAGCATATTCGAGCATATTGCTTCTTTACCTTGTGGTGATGTCGGGTACCATAGCCGATACAAGAAAAGAATTGTTATGCAATGAGATGAACGTAATCCTTAATGATCCGGTATCTACAGGGTTCTTTTCCCCGGCCGAGATTACAGATATTATCACCAACAAGAAAAACGTGCTGGGCAAACCGGTTAAAGACATCAACCTGAAAGAGATTGAAAAGATATTGCTTCAACACAGCGCCGTTGCATCGGCACAATGTTACCTCACCGAAGATGGTAAATTAAATATCTGTGTAACACATCGTGAACCAGTTGTTAGGATTACCAACCGGAACAACAAGACCTACTACCTTGATAAAGAAGGATATATTTTCTATCCATCGAAACAATTTGCACCCCGGGTACTGGTCGCCAATGGCAAAATTTCTGAACCGTTTGCCCTGCAAAAAACGAAAAACATTTTTGAAAAAAACCCGGATAATATTCCCAATTCAAGACAAACCATATATCATTTGCTCAGGCTTGTTAATTATATCAACAGCAGTGTTTTCTGGAGTTCACAGATTGAGCAGGTGTATGTAAATGACCATAACGAATTTGAACTGATACCACGGGTAGGTGCGCATATCATCCTGTTTGGAAGGATTAACGATATGGAAGAGAAGTTCACGAACCTGAAGACACTATATCTCGAGGGTTTTAATAAATCGGGCTGGAACGATTATTTGTTCATCAACCTGAAATTCAAGAATCAAATAATATGCACAAAAAGATAATTCTATGAGGCAAAAAAACAAAATTCTGGCTGCTGTAGATATCGGTACAACTAAAATTGTGACAATCATCGGCAGGAAAAATGAAAACGGCAGGCTCGAAATCCTGGGCATGAGCAAAACACCGTCGAAAGGTATTAAACGGGGCGTGGTGCTGAACATCGAAGAAACAGTAAATGCAATTAAATATACAATTGATGATGTTCAGAGGCAAACAGGGCTTATACTGGGTGAAGTGTTTGTAGGAATAGCCGGACAGCACATTAAAAGTGTAAGAAACAGGGGCTACATCAACCGTGATTCTTACGAGAATGAGATCACCAAACAGGATATTGACGCGCTGATAAGTGATATGTACAAAATTCCGATTGATGTTGGAGAGGAGATCATTCATGTGCTTCCGCAGAATTTTATTGTAGACAACGAAACGGGCGTAAAAAACCCTATCGGGATGTCTGGAAAAAGGCTTGAGGCCAATTTTCACATTGTTGTAGGGCAGATTGCATCTGCGCGTAACATAGAAAAATGTGTAAACCGTTGCGGGCTAAGGGTTAGCAACCTGATTCTTGAACCACTGGCATCGGCCATGTCGGTGCTTACCGAAGATGAAATCGAAGCCGGTGTTGCGCTTGTTGACATAGGCGGTGGCACCACCGATATCGCGGTCTTTCATGATGACATTATCAGGCATACAGCAATCATTCCGTTTGGGGGTAACGTTGTCACTTCAGATATCAAAGAAGGTTGCTCTATTCTTACCAGGCAGGCAGAAGCCCTTAAGACACAGTTTGGTTCGGCGCTTGGTGACCTGGCGCCCGAGGATAAAGTAGTAACAATACCCGGTATTGCAGGCCGGGAGCCAAAAGAAATATCTTTTAAAAGCCTTGCTTACATTATTCAATCGCGTATGGAAGAGATTATTGATGCCGTACTTTTCGAAATTGAAAATTCCGACTGCATGGATAAACTAAGCGCCGGCATTGTGCTAACCGGCGGCGGATCGCTGTTGAAACATCTTCCTCAACTGGTAAAATTCAGGTCAGGCCTCGATGTGCGCATTGGATACCCGGGCGAACACCTTGCCAGTGAAACCCGCGAGGATATCAACCAGCCGATGTATTCAACAAGTATCGGGTTGCTGCTGAAAGGTGACGAAATGATGAAAAACAAAAAGCAGGAAGAAGTTGAAAACGTTGAAGAACCGGTAGAAAAAGAGGAGCAAAAAACAGAAAAGATACGTCAGCGCAATGGTGGTATTTTTGATTCAATC
This sequence comes from Bacteroidales bacterium, assembly GCA_016936215.1. Lineage (GTDB taxonomy): Bacteria > Bacteroidota > Bacteroidia > Bacteroidales > UBA10428 > JAFGPL01. The sequence continues at coordinate 23,698 of JAFGPL010000061.1, read as the reverse complement.
AAAAAAACCATTACCGATATTTTTGAAGAAAACGACGCAAGGATGTAGTAGTTTTCAAAAAAATACTTTTAGGAAAAAAGATGTACATAATTAAGAATCAGTTAAAAACAACGATATGGACGAAATCATAAACTTCGATCTGCCTGTTGGCAGCCGTTCAATCATCAAAGTGCTTGGTGTAGGCGGTGGGGGCAGCAACGCTGTAAACCACATGTTCAAACAGGGCATTAAAGATGTGGACTTTGTGGTGTGCAACACCGATGCACAGGCCCTGGCCAATAGTCCGGTACCGGTGAAAATACAGCTTGGCGAATCGCTAACCGAAGGAAGGGGAGCCGGGAACAAACCCGAGATCGGCCGCCAGGCAGCCATTGAAAACATTAATAATGTAACAGAGGCTTTATCGGGGAATACCAAAATGGTATTTATAACCGCGGGCATGGGAGGTGGAACCGGCACAGGGGCTGCCCCTGTAATCGCCAAAGCTGCCAAAGAAATGGGTCTGCTTACGGTGGCTATTGTAACCATTCCTTTCAGAAACGAAGGCCAGAGAAGGGTAAACCAGGCGCTCGAAGGCATCGCTGAAATTGAAAAGCATGTAGACTCGCTGCTGGTGATCAATAATGAAAAAATACGCAGCATTTATGGCGACCTGAGAGTATCTGAAGCATTCTCGAGAGCAGACGACATACTGGCAATTGCCGCCAGGGGTATTGCCGAAATCATTACGGTTCACGGGTACATCAATGTAGATTTTGCAGATGTGGAAACGGTAATGACCGACAGCGGCGTCGCGATTATGGGTTCGGCGAAAGCCAGCGGCGAAAACAGGGCGGTTACTGCTGTGCAGGAGGCCTTGAAATCACCCCTGCTCAACGATAACGATATCAAAGGGGCAAAAAATATCCTTATCAACATTACTTCGGGTGTAGACGAAGTAACCATGGACGAAATTGGCCAGATTACAGATTATGTACAGGATTGTGCCGGCTCTGAAGCAGACCTTATCTGGGGTAACGGTGTGGACGAAAGCCTTGGGAACTACCTGAGTGTTACAATCATTGCCACAGGTTTTGGCGCCAACAGCATTCCCGACCTCTATGTAAAACGCCGGCAACTCGACAGGGTATCGCTTAACGACAACATTGCAACACCGGCACCCAAAGAAGAACAAGGTTTCGTAGTAAGGGACATCGATTCAAACCAGGAGTATCAAAGCGATGCAGCCCAACGTATTATAGAGTTTGATATAAAAACAGACAGGGAAGAAGAACAGATTATACAGATTGCCAGGTCGAAAAGCCATGTGGACCCTAAAAAAGCTGCCGAAAGGGTAAAAAATATCCGCAAAACCCATGAAAGGTTGAAAGAATTGAAATTCAACAGTGTTGAAACAAATAACTATATTGACGAGTTGGAAAACGAACCGGCATATGTAAGAAAAAAACTCAACCTCGATATGACAAAACCGTCGGAACAGTCGAATATTTCGAAATATTCGTTAACAGATGAAGAAACGGGGATAAAACTCAGTAAGAACAATCCCTATCTGCATGACAAAGTAGATTGATAAATGAAAAAACAGTATCTTTAACCATACTTAAAATTTAAAATCAATGAGCCTGTTTGACAAGATTAACGACGATCTTAAATCTGCCATGAAAGCACAGGAAAAAGACAAACTTGAAGCCATAAGGGCAGTGAAAACAGCATTCCTGATTGCAAAATCGGACAAAGGGGCTTCATCGGTGCTGTCAGATGATGAAGAGCTGAAAATAATCCAGAAATTAGTGAAGCAGCGAAAAGAATCTGCCGATATTTATAAATCGCAGAACCGCGATGACCTATATCAAAAAGAAATTTTTGAAGCCGAAGTTATTTCTGCCTACCTGCCAAAACAAATGGATGAGGGAGAACTTGTAACTGCCCTGAAAGAAATAATAGCCCGTACGGGGGCCAAAACACCCCAGGATATGGGCAAAGTAATGGGCGTTGCCACCAAAGAACTTGCCGGTAAAGCCGATGGTAAAATGATTGCCTCGAAGGTGAAAGAATTGTTAGGTAACTAATAAAAAGATCAAATATCAAAGTTTTTAGTTTTCTTCTATTAAGCCTTCACACGATCATTTTTCTGATCATTGCTTTTACACATGTACCTAACTTGTGTCAAGTCAAGTCTTCTTTGTCATGTTAAGACCTCGATAGTGATAAACCACTATTTAATAATTAGTTGACACCCTTGTCAGCCTGATGCATCCAGGCAGGCCTGTCTGCCAAACCAGCCAGACGATCTCATGTAATAAACATCTGCATTTCAAAAATAAAGATTACTCCCTTCGGTCGTGAGAAAAGTTACTCCCTTCGGTTCCCGTGTTTAAGGGACAAGCTGTGAAATAAGTTCTTCATTTCTTCAGTATAACAATTGATATGATTTTGGATGGTTTTTCGCTCGATATTATTTCACTATTCAAACTTATATAAAACAGCAAACGCTTCAATAACGCGCCTTTTTTCATTTTTGCTTTTACTTTATTAAATCTGAAAAAAAAGACAAACCATTTTAACTTATAAGTATTTTTCATTAAATTGGCTTAACAAACCTTTTCATCGTGCCATAAGGAAAATAATTAATCTGCCATGTTAAACCAGTTATTCCAGAATGCTACCCTGCTTGTTACGTTAATCATGCTCTATGGTCTTTTAACCAGTTATCAGAAACTAAATGCAACCTTGCGCAAATGGCTTACAGGTGTTTTATTCGGCGGCATAGCAATTGCTGCAATGAACATGCCGTTTATACATGAGCCAGGGATAATATACGATGGCAGATCGGTAGTACTCACACTGGCAGGTCTTTTCGGCGGACTTGTGCCCGGCACCATTGCACTTGTGATTGCCAGTGCTTTCAGAATCTCAATAGGCGGTGCGGGGGTGTATGCCGGTGTTGCAACCATTGTATTCTGCACCCTTACAGGAGTTTTCTTCAGAAAACTTTATAAAAACAATCCTCGTGAAATCGGCACTGCAATGCTCCTGGTCATTGGAGTGGTTTCGCATATTATTATGCTCCTAAGCCAGCTACTGTTGCCGTGGCCCGGGGCATTTAAGGTTATCAGCGATATCTGGCTCCCTGTAATGCTCCTTTTCCCTTTATTCTTTTTGCTTATTGCTTATTTCTTAAAAGGAGAGATCATAAGGATACATACAAGATGGCAGCTTGGTGAGGCACAACAGGTGGCAGGGATGGGCCATTACACTTATTATGTAAAATCGGGTGACTGGGCGTGCAGTAATGGCTTGGATGACATTTTCGGTATAGACAAAAACTATAAAAGAAATAATGAAGGGTGGAAAAAAATTATTAACCAGGATTTCAGGGAAGAGGTTTTACAGTATTATTCATATAAAAACCTTAAATACAATACCCGTTTTGATATCATTTATAAAATAACCGATCAGAAAAGCAGAAGTGAAAAATGGGTCAGAAATATCGGGCGTGGTAAATTTTCCGATGATGAGGAGATGACCGAGATTTTTGGTACGATTCAGGACATAACATTCATTAAAGAATCGGAAAACATAATCAGGCGGCAGGCACAAATTGTTGACCAGGTTCACGATTCAATCATTACCACCGGCCTGGACGGGAATATTACATGGTGCAATAAAGGTGCAGAACACCTGCATGGTTACAACATGGATGAGATGACCGGTAAACACATTTCTTTACTGGTACCAATGGAACACAGCCAGGTATTAAATGAATATCTTCAAAATTGTATCCATGAACCGGGAAACTGCCAGTTCGAGATAAAGATGAAGAAAAAATCCGGCGGATTGTTTTATGCAAGTGTATCACTTTCATTGCTAAGGGACCAGCGGGGCGGCAAAACCGGTATCATTGCATATGTCATTGATTTTACACGGCAAAAACAGCTTGAATATAAGCTTAAACAAAGCAACGAAGAATACATGGCCATTAACGAAGAGCTGAACGAAAGCCTCGAACGTATCCAGCAAATTAATGCTGAACTTGAGGAAGCCAAAGAAAAAGCCGAAGAGAGCGACAGGCTTAAAACAGCCTTCCTTACAAATATAAGTCATGAAATACGCACCCCAATGAACGGGATCATGGGTTTTACCTCGCTGCTCAAAAAGAAGGACCTGTCTTATAAGGAAAAGCTTTCTTTTCTCGATATTATTGAGCGAAGCAGCAAGCGCCTGTTAGATACTATCGAAGACCTTATTGACATTTCGAGGATTGAATCGGGGATAATCAGGGTTGAAGAGCATAACTTAAGTATTTACGAACTTTTTGAAGAACTCACGACACTGTACAGGACAGAAATTGAAAACCTGGGGCTTGAATTTATAGTTAAAAACACACTTAAAGGAGAAGAAGGGTTTGTTTTTTCTGATAAAAATAAAATTTATGCAATCATTACCAACCTCATCAACAATGCGAAAAAATTTACCAGCAAAGGATTTATAGAATTAGGTTGTTACCTGCAAAACGGTTTCATACACTTTTATGTTAAAGACAGCGGAAAAGGAATATCATCAAAAATGCAGAAAGCTATTTTTGATCGTTTTGTGCAGGAGGATATGGACCTTTCGAGAAACTACGAAGGGTCCGGTCTGGGGCTCTCCATCTCGAAGGCATTTACAGAAATGATGGGTGGTGAAATATGGGTCGAATCTCAAAAAGGACAGGGATCTTTGTTCACTTTTACAATACCATACAAAAATTCATCAACGCAGACACCAAAAAACGTCAATATTGCCGGTAATGAACAGCAGCTTGGTTTACAGGACATGACCATTCTTGTGGTTGAAGATGATGAAATTTCCTACCAGTTTTTTGAAAACCTGTTTGAGGGTAGCGTAAAGAAAATTTATCATGCCCGGACAGGTATTGAAGCCATTGAACTATTTCGTAATAACAGCGATATAGACTTAATTCTGATGGATATTAAACTACCCAAGATGGATGGCTTTGAAGCTACCCGAAAAATAAAACAGTTGTCACCTGAAATCCCGGTAATAGCACAAACAGCTTTTGCTTCTGAAACCGACCGGCAAAAATCTATTGAGGCCGGATGCTCAGATTATATTGCCAAACCTGTCAGCTCTTCATTGTTAATAGAAAAGATCAACAAAATTTTTCTTCAAAAATAATCACCCTGCTGCTTAACCCATAGTTTTCAGGTGATAAGCTCATGGCTTTTAACAGCACCATCGGGCATGATTATCAGGAGATATCTTTTCAAATTGTTGTCACGAACAATCAATTCAAATTTAGTTCCCTCTCTGGAATCAATCCTGATGGCATTCATAATCTCACCATAATTTTCTGAAGATTTTCCAACCGGTTCATCGAGCGCAGATATTTCAAGGTTTGTATAAGTCTCAAACCAATCACCTTCGGCTGAAAAACGCGCAATTTTCTCTGTTTCATGTTCGTAAAAAACCGCCTCAAACCCTGCGCCATCTTTCATCCATTCTACATTTATGGCATGGGGAAATTTCATGTAAAGTTCTTTATTCACCAGTTCGGGCGGGTCAATAAAATTACCGGTTAATAACGATTTGAAAAAATCCTCAGCCATAACAAATTCAAATTTCATTCTTAAGACGCATTTACTGTTTTTAAGTCACACTATAAATCTTTATAAAGCTGGCTATATAGGTACATAACCCGTGCCTTTGCCCTTTTGAGCCGCATTTTGGCAGCGCTCCCGCTGATTTTCAGTGTTGATTGAATCAGCTTCAGCGACAGATTGTCTTTATATTTCATAAGCAAAAGCACTTTTTCCTCGGGATGAATGATATCAATAATTTTAAGCAGCCGCTCATACTTAAGATCGGTGAAATCTTCTTCCTGCTCATCAATAATCTCCGGGAGCAAGGTGTTCTGGTTCCATTGCGGGTAATGCAGCTTTTTTTTCGACCTCAGGTATTCAATACAATGATTATACGTAATAGCATAGAGCCAGGAAGAAAATGAGGAAATTCCCCTGAAACTGCCGAGCTTTTCATACACCTTTGAAAAAATATCCTGCATAAATTCACGTGCCTTATTTTTATCCTTTAAGATACTGTAACATTTGTCGGCTACTTTGGCGTGATACCTGTCATATAATACCTGGAAAAGCCCGGTTTGCTTATCCTGGGTAATAAGGCTGACGATTTCCTCGTCTTTTAAACCGGAATAATCGTGGTATGACATAAATTTCAGAGCAAAAAATAAATGGTTCAAAATTACAAAATATATTGTATCCCGGTTCGTTATAGAAATAATCAAAAATACTATATGTACCTGATGTCAGATTTAATTTTTTATGCAAATGTGGGTTTTTTCTTTATGAATTTCCCGGTTTCCAACAGCATTTGGCTTGCTGCTGACATTTCTCTTGTTTGCTTAATATCATCTACTTACAGAAAAATAAATTTTCCCTTTATCAGGTGACTTTGTGAAAAGTTCACGTCATAATATCAGATTTTGAAAACATTTCTTTAGCAATTTTCTGGATGGCAAAAATCAGAAAACAACAAAACAAAAAATAATAATTAAACTTTTAGGAGGAAAAAAATTATGAAAAAAATCTTTGGATTAGGTTTATTGGCTTTAGGTCTCGCGGTGATGCTTTCGGGATGTGGCAAACTCCCCCAGGCTGACATTGATGCAGCAACTGCAGCAATTGATTCGGCAAAAATGGCAGGTGCAAATGTATATATTGCTGAAGAGTTTGTGGCAATTGAGGATTCTTTAAAATCGGCAATAGAAAAAATCGAACAGCAAAAATCAAAAATGTTTAAGAATTTTGCAGAACCGGTAAAACAACTGCAGGAAGTTAAAATGCTGGCAGCAGAAGCTACAAAAAAAGCTGCAACTGTTAAAGAACAGGTAAAACAGGAAGTTCAGTCTGCATTAGGTGAAGTTACTACTATGGTCGCTGAGAACAAAGACCTGATCACCAAAGCACCCAAAGGCAAAGAAGGCAAAGCAGCCCTTGAAGCCATGCAAAGCGAACTTGGTGTAATTGAAACAAGTGTTGCTGAAGCAACTACCTTATTCGATAGCGGTGAATTTATGACTGCCAAAGAAAAAATTATGGCTGCCAAAGAAAAAGCTGTTTCAATCAACACCGAATTAAAAGACGCCATTGCCAAATACACAAGAAAGTAAATAGTCAGACGATTCCCCTATATCGCTAAAATCGAAGAAAAGATTCCCCGGGACGATAACCCCGGGGTTTTTTATAGTTTTGCACGCATGAGGATAAAATACAACTATACATTTATTTATATTGCATCCGGATTATTCTTTTTAATTCTTTGTTTAGCATTAATCTTAACCTGCTTTTCACCTAAACCTCCCTATACATCTATTGCCGGGGCAAGAGAAGCCATCGCGGCATCAAGGTATAAAAAAACCAATAAATATCTGCCTGCTGAATATGCAAGGCTTATTGAAACCTATGATTCAGCAATGATCAAATGGAAATGTGAGAATGAAAAGTTTTTACTTAAAAGAAATTATGCTGAAATAAAAAATATGGCCGATACCATAATTGTATCAGCTGAAGCACTTTCTAAAAAAGCTGTCACCATTGGCAACAATCTTGACAGCCTGTTAAGAAATGAGTTCAAAACAATTGAAGAACATATTTCAAGGTACGATACCATTTTCAGTATTATCCCTGTGCCTGCAGAGTTAACCGAAAAATATACCCGGGGGAAATTATTTTATCTCGAAGGCAGGTCTGCATTCGTGAATAACGAGCTTAGCAGGGCATTTGAAAAATTGCAGCAGGCATCAAAAATTTGCCGTGAAGCTACCAGTAAAGCAAAAGAATACCTGGTTTCTTACTTTGATCAGTATGATAACTGGGTAAAACTGGTTGATGATGCCTTGAAAACATCAGCAAGAAGAAAGAATTACGTGATTATTGTAGATAAATTTGCCAGAAATTGCCAGGTTTATTTTTCAGGAAAATTAAAATATACCTTCGAAGCAGAGCTTGGCCCCAGGTGGATAGGCGATAAACGCCATAAAGGTGATAATGCCACACCCGAAGGAAAATATCAGGTAATAAAAAAGCTTGGACCAAAACAAACGAAGTACTATAAAGCATTACTGATCAATTATCCCAATGAGGAAGACAGGAAAAGGTTCAGCGATGAAATTCAAAACGGCTCATTGCCTGTAAATTCAGATATCGGGGGCCTGATTGAAATACATGGCGATGGCGGTAAAGGTTTTCACTGGACCAATGGTTGCATTGCCCTAAAAAACAGGAATATGGACAATGTGTTCAGGATGGTTTCGGTTGGAACACCCGTTGTGATCGTCGGATCAACTAAAAAACTCACAGAATTGTTTAACCTTGAATGATATGGAAATAAAAGAGCTTATTGACACTTTCAAAAACCATACACTGAAACTTATTAAAGGCCTGCTGGCAAAATTAAAAGTTCAATATCGTAAATTTTTTGAAAATGAGCAGTTTATTTATTTCTTCGGGCTTTTTAAGCAAACCGTAAAGGTATCAGGTATCGCATTATGTGTAATCCTGGTTTTTCTTGTATTTATCCCTCTTCTGCAAGAAATGGCCATTGCTTTAAAACCAGAGCAAAAACAAAAAATGAAAATTGAACTCACTGAAAAAGAAATTAAAGTAAAAATCAGGAAGATTGAAAGGGAAAACCAGAACCTTCAGAGAAAGCTGAACTGGAAAACACCCTGGCAACCGTATCTTGTTGTGAACTCAACAATCAACGAGTTTTCTTTATACAGGGGTAATAAGCTTATAAGGGAAGGAATTTGTTCTACCGGTAGTTACATTATGCTTAAAGCTGCAGACGAACGAAAATGGGTATTCAAAACACCCCGGGGTGTTTTCAGGATACAGGGTAAAGTTACCTCGCCTGTTTGGATTAAGCCCGACTGGGCATTTGTTGAAGAAGGTTTGCCGGTACCATCAAAAAATGCAAACGAGAGATATGAATATGGCGTTTTGGGTGATTATGCCCTTAGCCTGGGACACGGTTATCTGATACATGGCACGCTTTACCAGCGCTTTTTAGGCCTTCCGGTAACCCACGGGTGCATACGCATGGGCGACGAAGACCTTAAGGCAGTATACAATACACTTGATATAGGATCAAAAGTGTATATCTATTAACAGAAATAATAATAACAAAAAATGAATGATCATACCACTGCCGGGATATGGCAAAAAATACACATGAAATTTATTAAGTTCAGGATTTACCGGATTGTCATGGCTTTATTCACCGTTTTCTTTTTATTATACATGGTATTCTCGTTGATGGCCCCTTATAAATCGCTAAAATCGTTTGAAGAAATGTTCAAACCGGATGAAAAAGAGCATTTTGACCTGGCACTGGTTGATACCCGCACAGACAGTATCATTAAATCGGGCGCTGCCATCAAATCAAAGCTGCTGCTTGCAGCATTTGACTCTATCAGCCTATGCATCAGCCTGCCCGACAGCACCATTTCACTCCAGATGCAGGGAGTGACCATTCATACTGCCAGAATTTCGCGCTACAAGACCAGCAGGTTGTTTGGTAAAGCAGGCAGGCCCCAGCTTTATAAATATTTATCAACTCCTTTTATTTCTGATAATTACAGATCGAGTATCGTGAAGGTACCCATAGTTGTAAAACATGCACCAAAAGACACCACCGAGGCAAATAACCAGAAATCGGTACCTGAACTCCCCCGCGAAAAATATGTAAGGGTTTCTTACAGGTTTGATAAACCTCTGTTTCTGTTAATTGAACAGGAAGAAAAACCCGCCGGTATGCAAAGATTTAAGTCATTTGCATTGCGAACCGGTGACAGAATAAGATATTTTGCCAAGACTGCTTCAGACATTTTTACCTTCAAAACACCCGGTTATACGCCATGGATAAAAATTAGTATTCAGGGCGATGAAGCCAAAACAATTTTCAGGGCGCTGCCCGAAAAAGCCGCGCTGGCCCTTGAAATATAATTTTTTTGTTTTTTAGGGTAACTGGCTGTTTATTTGCAGATAAATGATACCCGGAAAACCGGTAAGCTCTGATAAATTGAAAAACAAAATGACACGACAAAATTTCTTGCCAGAGGAAAGCATTTCTTTAATAGGCAGAAGTTTACAGTTTCTTTTCCCCGACAGTTTTACCGAAAGCCATCTAAACAGTATTTTAAGGGGCCTGGTAAATTATAATTCAGGCGGGGACATAAAACATTCTACAGATATAAATGGAGTTGAAAATTGCATTTTTCATTTCAAACTATTTTGTGGCCCCTGTAAAAAAGAATTTCAGCAGTTTACAAACCAATGCCTTCAGAAAGCTTCATGCTTGAACCCTAAGATAACCATTTCACTCGAACCTCCGGAGCATTTTGATTTTTATAATCCTAACATCACCATTGACTCGGTTATTGTTTTATTAAACGATATACTTTTTATCATGCAACATGGAGTATGGAACATTAATGCAGAAAAACTCTTTATCGGAGGCAACACTTCTTCGCAGGTAAAAACCAGGGAGCTCGTGCAACTAATTTTCGAAGTTGCCCATACGGCCAATGCGGATGTAGTTTTTACGCATCAGCCAACCCTCCCCGATACCGGCACCACAGGATTGTAACTCTTAAACATCAATCTCTGTAAGCTTTCTTAGTAATTTTCTCACATCGTTAAACGATTCGAGATTATACCTCGCCAGCGTATTTACCATACCCACTTTGATTGTAAAAGCCGCACCGGGCAATTCATTAAAAAGGTATTCATCGGTCCAGTCGTCGCCGATGCCAAGTATAAAATCATAATCCTCACCCGTAATCTTTTTCGAGGCCGCCCTGCCCTTATTGATACCGCTGTTTTTAATCTCTATCACCTTGTTACCCTCAAGTATCTCTATGTTCCTGTTGGCAATCAGGCTGGTAAGTTCATCTTTCAATTCTATTGCACGCAGGTTTCCGAGGTCGGGGTCACATTTCCTGAAATGCCATACAAGCGAAAAGTTCTTCTCTTCGACAAAACTACCGGGTGTGCGGTCAACATAAAACTCTATCAGGGGCCGTATAAGCTCTTTCCATTCATTGTTTACCTTCTCCACCAAATCCCAGTCAGATCGTGGTTCTTTAATCCATACGCCGTGTTCGGTTATCAGCGAATAATTTTTTTTGGCAAACCATTCTGTAAAAGTTTCCTTATCCCTTCCGCTTATCAAAACAACCTCGGTATCTTTTTTCATGGCAAGCTGGTCAAGCAGTTGGTAGAGCTCTTCATCGGGGCTGGCTAATTCGGGCTTTTTCTGGAATCCGACTAAGGTACCGTCATAATCAAGAAACAATATCCGTTTTTTTGCTTTTGAATAAGCATTTAACATTTTAAGTTCTTCATCAGCAACCAGTTTTTTGGTAGCATACCTGTTTCTGGCAACTATGGTATTGGTGAGGCTGCTTAAAAAATCTTTGGTCCATTTTTCAATATTGTACCTGCTCAGCCGGTTTTGTAAAACTGCAATCCGCTCTTCCTGTTCTTTGTCAGGCATAAGTATCGCCGCATTTAGCGCATCGGCTATCTCACCGTAGTTATTCGGATTGATGGTAATGGCTTCTCCCATCTCCTTGGCTGCCCCTGCCATCTCACTAAGTATCAATACCCCCCTGCCATTGATCCTTGTTGCCAGGTACTCCTTTGCCACCAGGTTCATCCCGTCGCGGATAGGCGTAATAAGGGCTATGTCTGAGTAGGTATAAAGCTCAATAAGGCTCTCAAAAGGAAGCGAACGATAGAAATACAACACGGGTGTCCAGTTGATTGAAGCATATTTGCCGTTAATCCTTCCTACCAGTTCATCTACTTCACTTTTCATGGCCTGGTATTGTTCCACGTTCGATCTCGAAGGCACGCAAAGCATGATTAAGGTAACTTTTTTATGAAACTGCGGAAATTGTTCCAGAAAATATTCATACGCCCTGAGCCGGTTGGCAATACCTTTGGTATAATCGAGCCTGTCAATAGAAAGGATTAATTTAATATCGGGTATCAGGGCAATTAAGCTTTCAATCTCCTTTGCCATCTGCGTTTTATCCTTTTCATGTTTGTCTTTAAGCTTAGTTGCGGCCTTGTTGTATCGCTCATAATCAATACCCATAGGGAACGAATCAACTTTCACAATCCGGTTTTCAAAACTAATCTGGTTAAGGTTGATATCATATCCAAGCAACCGTCGCACAGAGCTGATAAAATGGCGTTCATAATCATAGGTATGGAAACCCAGTAAATCGGCCCCCAGCATTCCCTCGATGATTTCCCTGCGCCAGGGCAGGCTTCTGAACAGCTCGAAAGATGGAAAAGGTATGTGAAGGAAAAAACCGATAAGCATATCGGGCCGTGCATCCTTTATCATTTTAGGAAGTAATTGCAGATGGTAATCATGAACCCAGATGATGTCATCATCTTTTATAAAATCAAGTACTTTTTCTGCAAACCGCTTGTTTACGTCCACATAGGCATGCCAGAAAACATCTTCATACTCAACATACTGGGTAAAATAATGGTATAAAGGCCAGATAGTTTTATTGCTGAACCCGAAATAATAGTTTTCCATCTCATTTTCATTCAGGTACACAGGAATACAGTTGTTTTCCTCCAGTTTCCGGTTGATATCGTCGAGCAGTGTAAAATCGAGGGTATCGAAATCCAGACCGGGCCAGCCAATCCAAACAGTCTCATAAAATTTATGCACCGAGCTCATGCCTGTAGCCAGTCCGCCGACACTTGGTTCCACATTAATCTGTCCATTGAAAATAGAAATATTGATAGGTAACCTGTTTGAAACAATGATGATTCTCTGCATAATAATAATTTGAAGAATGAATAAAAAAGCCCTGTAAGCAAATTTACTTTTAACAACCGGTAAATACACCTATTTTTGTAAAAAAGGAGAAAAAACATGCAAAACCTTAACTACGGGGTAATAGGAAATTGCCGCAGTGCAGCGCTAATTTCACAGACAGGGTCAATTGACTGGTTGTGCCTGCCTAAATTCGATTCACCTTCTATTTTTGCCAAAATTCTTGATGATGAAGCAGGGGGCAGTTTCGAAATAATAGCCGAACCGGGTTATAATTATTCACAGTCGTATATCCGCCGCACGAACATCCTGGTTACCAAGGTTTGGAATGATTCAAATGCCTTTGAAATTGTTGATTTTATGCCCCGTTATATTTCCGAATCCGGCAGCCATTACAATCCTCCCGATATCATAAGATATATAAAATATAAAACCGGCACGCCCCGGTTCAGGGTGGTTTACAATCCACGCCTTGAGTATGGCAGGTATATTACAAAAACACGTATTCATAACGATTATATTAAAAGCCATACCACCAGGGGATCGTATGATTCGGTTTACCTGTACACCAATTTAGACAAACGCAAAGTTTTAAAAGGAGAAACCATAGAATTAAAAGAAGATGGATTTTTCCTTTTAAGTTATAACCAAAAGATATTAAAGCAAACCACCGACCGTGAATACCTTAAACTTCAGCGCACCAAGGTTTACTGGCTGAACTGGGCTGAGCGCACCAAAGTGTATAGCAAATACAACGGGCAAATAATCCGTAGCGCTTTGGTATTGAAACTTCTCAGCTACGATAATTCGGGGGCAATACTGGCAGCAGTCACCACCTCGTTGCCCGAATCCATCGGAGATATACGAAACTGGGATTACAGATATTGCTGGCTGCGCGATTCGTCAATGGTAATCAAGGTAATGACCGACCTGGGGCATGCCAATGTAGCCAGGAGGTATCTGAAATTCATCAGGCAGATAATCCCCGATAAAGATGAAAAAATACAGATAATGTACGGCATAAACGGCGAACGTAAACTGTCTGAATCTATTCTCGGCCATCTGACCGGTTTCGCAGATTCAGCGCCGGTGCGCGTTGGTAATGCTGCATATAAACAGAAACAAAACGACATCTATGGTATTTTAATGGATACCATTTATCAACAGTTCAGGCTGTTTGATGTATCGCTCGAAAACAGCGAAGACTTATGGACCATAACAAGAAGCATTGTCAGAATTGTTGAGGAAAACTGGAAAAAACCCGACAGGGGTATCTGGGAAATAAGAAACGAAAAAAAACATTTTACCTTTTCGAAAGTCCTCTGCTGGGTAGCTGTTGACCGTGCTATAAAAATTGCCCTCCTGATAAAACAGGATGAATTTCTGAAGTCATGGCAAAGATTAAAAGAAAAGATTAAAAATGATGTATTGGATAATGCATGGAACGAAGAAATGCAGGCCTTTACACAGTCCTACGGCTCCACAGATATGGATGCGTCTGTATTATTGATGGAACCTTACGGTTTTATAGAAGCTGCTGATGAAAAGTATAAATCAACCGTAGCAGCAGTTAAAAAGCATCTGAGCCACAATGGCCTTTTATACCGGTATAAAAACAGGGACGATTTTGGCACACCAAGTTCGGCATTTACAATCTGTACCTTTTGGCTGATAAACAGCATGTATAAAACAGGTGAAAAAGAGGAAGCCATCAAATTATTCGACAAGATACTTGGCTATGCGAACCATCTTGGGCTTTACAGCGAAGATATTGATTTTAACACCAAACAACTGCTCGGAAATTTCCCCCAGGCATATTCACACCTGGCGCTTATTGAAACTGCCGTGAACCTGTCGGGGGGGACACTGTCAACCGAAGGGTGGTTAAGACAAATTTTTAAATAATGTAAAATTTTAGAAACCAATAACCTGAGGTTCTCGTAAACATTTCAAACTTAAATCTTAATAATCATGAAAAACAGGACCATTTTTTTCGCTTTGGCGTTCGTTGCTTTAATAATTGCCTTTTCAGCATGCGAGAAGGAAGAAAAGAACAATACGCTCGATTTACTTGTAAACAATGTCTGGGTATACGACTCCCTTACAGTTTCAGACGAGGAAAGTGAAGGACTTGTAATAGCCGCCGCTTTTCTGCATTATGGTTTCAATGATTGTGAATTTGATTTTTCTTCAGATGGCAGCTATACTGTAAATTCTGAACTAATAAACAATGCAGGGGTTTGGGAGTTATCAGGCAACAGTTTAATCCTGGACAAAGGTACCGAAGATGAAATGGAAATGGAAATCCTCAGCCTGAATGATGAAACGGGAGAATTTAAAGTGCCTTTGGAAGGTGATTTTTTTACCATACCATTTAATGGTTATGCCACTTTAATTTTTAATTCAAAATAAACTTACCTGCTACCATCAGCGGTGTGTCTGCAAGGAATAAGTATTTTTAATCGCATCGAACGGCGAAAAGGCTTGCCTGATTTAGTAAAGCGACAGACAATCCCGCCTGCCATGGCGGTTCGTTGTTGAATGAAAGCGGATGAAACATCCATTAACCCGCTTAATTCGTGGATTTTAGTTGAATTCTAATGTTTATGCGGATTAACCCCGATTTACAAATACTCAATTTTGGGGTTTTTAAATAGCCAAAATTGATAGTATTTGTTAATCGTTTGAAAATTCTATAAATTTTCCGGGTTAATTCTCATTTTTTCTCAAGGAAAAAAGAGAATTTTTTTTTGGAAAGTTTCACAAATACAAATAATAAATTGATTTATTATCTAATCAATAATCCGAGTTAAAAATCTCTCTGGTCCATCATATAATTGAAGAAAGACACAAGGTCTTCTTTGTTCTCACTGTCCATCCACTTCATAGCACTGCGGGGATGCTGGTTCATTGCCCCGGTGATAAGATAGGGAATATGGTATCCCCAGTCTATCTCTTTCTGCAACGGAATAAGATGTTCCTGTATTACTTTGTAAATAGGCCTTAATTTAAATTTCGGGTTTTTAAGAAACGACAACAGCACCTCAAGCGGACAATTGCCCGCCCCCCTTCCGATACCCAGGATGGTGGCATCGAGCATGTTGCAGTTTTGTATGATTCCGGTGATGGTATTTGAAAAAGCAAGTTGCATATTGTTGTGCATATGTACCCCAAGGGTTTTACCGGGTAACCTTTCCCTGTATTTATTCACCAGCAGTTCCACCTGCTCGCAGTACATGCTGCCGTAACTGTCAACGAGGTATACCACCGGCACTTTTGATTTATTAAGGTCTTCAAGGGCTTCATTCAGATCACGTTCCATAACTGTTGAAACGGCCATAAGGTTAATGG
This sequence comes from Bacteroidales bacterium, assembly GCA_016936215.1. Classification (GTDB taxonomy): domain Bacteria; phylum Bacteroidota; class Bacteroidia; order Bacteroidales; family UBA10428; genus JAFGPL01. Next base: position 7,462 of record JAFGPL010000061.1, on the reverse strand, counting down.
TTGCCTCATAACCCTTGTCCATACAGTGTTCTGCCAGCCAAATGGCTTTATCTATCTGGTTTACATAGCAGGCCACACGTATCATATCAAGAAGGCTTTCAGATTTTGGAAGGATATCATCGGGCTCAATTCTTCCAATGTCTGCCATAGCAGACAGCTTCAGGTTGGTGTCATTTTTACCCACTATTTCAGCCATGGCTTTTTCATCACAAAACCTCCATTTTCCATACTCCTTGGGCGAAAACGATTTGGTGTTGCTTTTATAACCAATCTCCATATAATCGATCCCCGATTCTACGCAAGCTTTGTAAACAGCTTTAACAAATTCATCGGAGAACATCCACTTGTTCATTAATCCGCCATCGCGCACCGTGCAGTCAAGCACTTTTATCTCTTTTCTATACATACTGGTTGGTTTTAAGTTGTTTGAGAATTAATGTTTACCCTGCTCTTTTATCAGCTTGAGCTCTTCTTCTATAAAATGGCTGATAAGGTTCCGGTAGAGGTTTTCGATTACATCCGGGTTAAGCCCGTTTTCAGCGGCAAGTTCCCTGCGTGATGCTATAACCGCGTCACGCCGTTCTTTTGCCACAATGCTTTCTTCGTTTTTTTCCTTGAATTTCACAATCTCCTTAACATACCTGAAACGTTTTCCGAAAAGCGAAATGATCTGCTTATCGAGTTCGTCTATTGCCTCTCTTATGTCATGAATATTCTGGCAGTTTTCGGGTGATTTCATTATGAATACTTATACATTTACAAGTTAAAATTATGCAAATATAGGAAAATCATGTTCTTATGCAAATCGGTTAAAGAAATACTTAAAAATTTAATTTGCCAGGCGAAAAGAAACCGGGTATATAACGAAATATAAAGCAGGTACATAAAATATTACAGCACCGCTTTAAAGGTTATTGACAACATAAAAAACGGGCAAAACAAACCATTACCGATTGTCATCAAATTAATATTATATTTGAAACCTTATAATAAAGATTAAACAGTAACATGAAGGTCACAGGATTTTCCTTTATCAAAGATGCACAGATATATGATTACCCGGTAACAGAAGCAATTAAATCAATACTCCCGGTTTGTGATGATTTTATTGTTGCAGTTGGCCGCTCAAAGGACGATACGCTAAACCTCATTAAAAATATTGATAAAGATAAAATTAAAGTGATTGAAACCGAGTGGGATGAAACCATGCGTGAAGGCGGTCGTGTGCTGGCAATTGAAACCGATAAAGCTTTTGCATGCATGCCTGAAGATTCTGACTGGGCATTTTACATTCAGGGTGATGAAGTGGTACATGAAAAATATCTCGGCACCATAAGGGAGTCTATGCTTCACAACCTTACTGACAAACGGGTAGACGGATTGCTTTTCAACTATCTCCACTTTTATGGTTCGTACGACTATGTAGGCAGTTCGCTTAACTGGTACAGGCACGAGATAAGGGTTATTAGAAACGACAAGTCATTCTATTCTTACAGGGATGCCCAGGGATTTCGCAAACAGGACAATAAAAAACTAAAGGTAAAACCGGTGGATGCATGGGTTTATCACTATGGTTGGGTAAGGGAACCTAAGGCCATGCAGAGGAAACAGCAGAATTTTAACAAATACTGGCATAATGACGAATGGATAGAAAAAAATGTATATAAAGCCGGGGAGTTTGATTATTCAAAACAGCTCAGGAGCCTGTCGAAATTCGACGGCACCCATCCCAAAGTAATGGAAGAGCGGATAAAAACCAAGAACTGGGAATTTGATTATGACATATCCTTCAACCGCACCACTACAAAGGACAAAGCAAAGCAGTTTCTCTCAAAATATTTAGGCCTTGATTTTAGCTATAGAAATTATGAATTAATATAAAATCCGATTACTTTTATATTTAGTTATAAACCCGAATAATATCTATTATAGAAAAACCAGAAAATCATGAAAAGAAGAAATTTCATTAAAACATCAGGTGCGGTAGTAGCCGGATCAATGCTGCTAAACCCTTCGGGCGCTATGGCCGCAAATTTTGCAGGAAAGAAAACGCGGGTAGCCCTGGTGGGTACCGGGGTTAGGGGTATTTCTTTCTGGGGCAAAACCATCGTAGAAAATTTCAGCGACATTGTTGAATATGTCGGGCTTTGTGATATCAACCCAGGAAGGTTGGCTTTCGGAAAGTCATTTATGGGTGTTGATTGTCCTACATTCACAAATTTTGATGAGATGATGAAACAAACAAAACCCGATATGCTTATTGTCACCACTGTGGACTCCACTCATCATGAATTCATCATCAAAGGCCTGGAATACGGTGCCGAGGTGCTTACTGAAAAACCCTTCACTACCGATGAAGTAAAGTGCCAGGCTATACTCGATGCTGAAAAGAAATATAATAAAAAAGTAACGGTTGGCTTCAATTACAGGTTTAACCCCCACTATACAAAATTGAGGGAACTGCTTAAGGAAAAAAGGGTTGGGAAACTAACCTCTGTTGATTTCCACTGGTACCTGAATGTGTATCATGGCGCATCGTATTTCAGAAGATGGCACGGCCTGCGCGAACATAGCGGAACCCTTCTTATACATAAGGCATCGCACCATTTCGACCTGCTTAACTGGTGGATTGATTCAGACCCGGTAGAAGTAAGCGCTTATGGCATGCTTGAGCATTATGGGAAGAATAATCCATTCAGGGGAGCCAAATGCAGGGGTTGTGAACACAAAGACAAATGTAAATTTTTCTGGGATATAACAGGTAACGAACACCTGATGAAACTATATGTTGAAAATGAACATCACGACGGCTATATCCGCGACAGTTGCGTATGGAGAAACGAAATTGACATCTTTGATAAAATGTCGGTACAGATTAAATATGCCAACGATGTTCAGGTAAACTATTCATTAACCACCTATTCCCCTTACGAGGGAATGACCATCGCTTTTAATGGCATGAACGGCCGCATTGATTCATGGGACGGCATTCCCTGGAGAAGGAAGGAAAAACTCGAACAGGCCGAATTGCATACCAAAGAAATGTCACAGGACAAGGAGAATAAACCTGCAGACTATGAAGAGATTTTTGTCTCCGACAATTTTGGTGAAACCAACCTTTTGAAAGTCCCCAGGGAACGGGGAGGCCATGGCGGAGGCGACAAGCGGCTCCACGACAGGGTGTTCAGAAACCCGGAATCACCCGATCCGTATGGGCATTTTGCAGGTTCTCGCGACGGGGCCATGTCAATTCTTATTGGTACCGCTGCACGGAAAAGTATTGATGAAGGAAGGCCAATAAAAATTGCCGACCTTACCGACCTTGTGCCTTATCCTAGCCGAGGGGTATAATAGATATTCTGACTTTTCATCACCCTTACCTGTTGTGTGGTTTTCGACAACAGGTAAGGGTTTTTTTCAGGTTTACATCACCATTAAAGTTATTTTTTGCCTGAAAATGCCGTATCAACAGCCTGTTCTGTAAATGGCAGCATTATGGCTGCGAATAATAAAATATTGAAAATCAGGATGCTTTTAAAAAAAATATCCAAATCTTAAAAAACTTGTAAAAAGGTTGGTTTTTGAAATATTTTTTTACATACATTTAGGGCAAAATTTTACGCAGGTTTTTTAATCTTATTTTGAAATTTATTAAATTTATTAACAGCAATCTATCTTTTTAAAACTGTGGGAAAGAAAAGAATTATTAAAAGATATGAGCAATTGCCCGAGGAGATACTGGAGCAGTTAAAAGAACAATATCCTGATGGCTTTGATGATTCGCTAATCTCCTTTACCAACCCTAAGGGGGAGATCGAGTTTGGGCTTCCTTTCGAAACCGAGGATACAACCTATCTTATTAAAATGCCTAAAAACCAGGTGGCCGAAGAAGAAGACGACTTCGATACGCCTGCTTCATTTGGTGGTTTTGACAACTTCGAAAACCTTGATATTGTTGACGAAGTTGAAGAAGACGAAGATGAAGACGAATAATTTTTTCTGTTTTTAATCTTTAGTTTTTTCATATTCACCATGTTTGCGCGGGCAGTTATTCTGTCGTGTAAATGTTTCATTTTATGCAAATCTTAATAATTAGATTGTTTGCAATATTATTAAGATTCCTGTAAGTTTGATAAACGCAAAAACCATTTGCCCGTGAACAGATCGTGTTATTCACCAAAAGAGTGCATTAAGCAACTTAGCCTATTGTTCACGGCCATGCTGATAGGCATTCTCATATTTGCAGGTTTCGTTGTTTTTATTATTGTTGCCAACAATGGTGGAATACTGGGCAGCAATAACTTCAGTTATGATATTTTAAAATGGGTATTCGCGGTGTTAGTCGCCTTTCTTATACCCTTTGCCATCATTATTCACAGGAAAAGAACAGACAGCATTAATCCTTCACTTACGCTTGAAAAAAAGTTGACATTATACCGTAATTCATTTATATTCAAAATAATGTTAATTGATTTAATCTGCATGCTGAACTCATTGCTTCTGCTGCTCTATGGAGAAATATATCTTGTTGCACCACTTGCATTGTTTATTACCTATTTTATACTCAATCGCCCGTATGTTGAACGTATAGCCGAAGAACTAAACCTCTCTTACCGCGAAAAAAGTTTACTGAAAGACCAGATATGAATGAAATAGTTTTTCTCAACAACCGGTATATCCCCAAAACCGAAGCCTCAATATCAATAAATGACCGTGGTTTCCATTTTGGCGACGGTGTTTACGAAGTCATTAAGTATTACACCGGAAAATCATTCATGATGGACGGGCATATTCAACGTCTAACCAGGAGTCTGAAAGAAGTAAGGATAAATTTTGAAGGGCCTGAAAAACTTATTGCGGTTTGTGAAAACCTCATCAGGATGAACCATCTTGAAAACAAGTATGCGGGTATTTATCTGCAGATCACCCGGGGGAGCCATACACGTATGCATGCATTTCCTGAAAAGATAACCCCGACTGTTTGCGCCGAAGCATTTGAGATGCCCCCGCGCAAAGAGAATCTTGAATATGGTATAAAAGTTGTCACAAAGCCCGATATCAGGTGGTTGCGTTGTGATATCAAATCTGTTTCGCTTATTGCAAATGTGCTGATGATACAGGAAGCTGTGGAACAGGGGGCCGGCGAATGCATTCTTGTCAGAAATGGTGTGGTCACAGAAGCAACCCATTCAAGCGTGCTGGCTGTTCAAAGCGGGAGGATAAAAACCCATCCCCGTTCAAACCTTATTCTTCCGGGCATCACAAAAGAAGCGGTAAAAGAAATTTGCCTGCAGCAAGACATCCCCTTTGAAGAAAATTCCTTTACCCTTGAGGAACTTTACCAGATGGATGAACTTTTCCTGGCGGGCACAGGAAACGAGATTATGCCTGTTACAATGGTTGACTCTAAAAAAATCTCAGACGGGAATCCGGGCAAAGTAACCAGGACTTTGCAAAAACTCTTCTTTGAGCTTACTTACGAAAAGCTCTCGGGCGACAAATGGTGGCAATTTTAGCCTCAGGGTTTAATTCTGCGATTCAATCTCATTAAACCAGAGAATAGTCTTCATACCCCAGGGTATCAATCCCGTGTCGTGTTTAAGGGTATCTTCCATCACAAGCTGCAATTGCGCCGGCGAAACCCCTTCATCAAGAAAAGCATTGTAAATATTCTGTGATTCGAAGGAAGGTACATTGTCATCGGCCCTGCCATGAAAAAACATTATCCGTGATAAAGCTGACCATGCTTCTACGCTGTTATTGGCCAGTTCATTTCGCAGATTTTGGTATTCTGTACCGTTTTCAAAGTTTTCTATCATAGCCGGGTTAAGCAAAAGCCGCACACTGTCTGTCAGTTGTCCGTTAATAGAACCGCCGTCTTTTACCCCGTCGAAAAGTCCGGGTATCATTCCGGCATAAGGCTCGTTAAAATATTTCTGAAGAGGGCCTTCGAGGAATCCGTTGCGTATATGCGACTCAATAAAATAGGGCAGGTAAAAAGGAGCCGGGTATGCATCAAGTTGAAAAATATACCTGGCAACATCTGTAACATTATATGCACCTGCACCGCAGGAAACTGCCATAATCTCTTTTCCAACCGGTAAGTTTTGCTCTAAAGCCTGCAGGGCAGATAAAGTAGCCCACCCGCCCTGTGAGTATCCCATCAGGAACAGATGGCCATTTCCGGATGCACGAACATCCCCGTAGGCAAGAAACTCATCGCAGGCAGCGACAAGGCCAAGCACTGCAGAATCATTCGATTCCCTGTGATAATAAGGGTGCAGTATCTGCTGTGACTCACCAAATCCCAGGTAATCGGCCATAAGGATTATATACCCGTTGCCGCTGAGGCTCTGAAGCAGGGTATATTGCAGGCTGAAAACATCGTTTGAAGGCGCTTTTGAGCCGGCTGTATTGGTACCGTTCTGAAAACTAAGCAGCGGAAACGATTGCGGTGAATTTGGCAAACACACAATACCTGATGCTTTGATTTCAGAACCCTTAAAAGTAACCTTGTACACGAGTTTGTATATTTCCACATCATATTGTGTGTTATCAATAATACGCTGAACGTCTAACCCCGGTATATTAATATAGCCGAGCCACAATTTTGCATCGGCAACTTTGATGGTCTTCAGTTTCTGATACGAAACAAGCGAGTCGTATTCAGTTTGTTCTTTGTCTTTTTCACAAGACCATATTAAAAAAAGTATTAATAAAAGACTGGCAATAGCAACCTTTGAAACCCTGATAGTCACTGACTCAATATATTTCATAATTGAAAATTTTTTTTGTTTTGTGTTGCACAAAGCTACAATAATGCCCATTCTCTTGAAAGGCACAGATAAAGCAGGTAGATAAAATACAGCGAATTAATAATTGTAAAAATAATATTGTATTGAATCCTTTTGGTTTTAATATTTTTGCGCACCATAATCCCAATATTCGGGACAATGGTTGCAGTAAGGAAAAGCAGGAAATGTATATTGAAAAGGCTGTCATAAGGTACATCGTCTTCTCGCAGTTCCTTGTTTCCGAATAAAAGCAGGTAAGTAAATATTAAAAAAGCCAGAAGGTAAAGCAGGTAACTCACTTTTATGGCAATAGTTGATTTTTTTCTCTTGCGGTGCAGGCGAAATGGCTGTAAAATAATAATTGAAACAATAAACAGAAGAATGTAGCCAATAAGGAAGAACACCTGGAATACGCTATGAAAAACACCAGCCATGATTTTTCAGATTAAGAGGTTTAAAGATAGTGAATTTTTCCTTTATGGTTTGCCATATCTCACCCCGGCCTTATAAAACTTCAATAACAAAATCATCATCGGCACTGGCTTCTCGTCCCATCTTCTCCTGTCCTTCTCCTGCAAAATCGGTTAAAATAAAAAATCCCGGCGATTACCAGGATTATCGGGTGGAAGATGGGACTTACCGATTGTGATTTTGTAACTCATTCTTCG
>JAFGPL010000060.1 GCA_016936215.1 Bacteroidales bacterium | reverse complement strand
TTAGGCTTTAGGCTTTAGGCTTTAGGTGTTAAGGTTAAAACAATTATTTCATGAGTCTTAATTTTCTGATTAAGGATGCAAGCACTCTTTCTGCTTCTGTTAGTTACAGACCAAATTCATTTGTTGTTTTATTATCAATATAACCTAATCGGCAGGCTAATGAGAACTGATAATTAAGTTCTTTCAATGAACCAAAGGCATATTCTAAAAATTTGATATAATCTGCTATACTGTTTCGGGCACATCCTTCAACAATATTGGAAGAAACAGAGATTGCAGCCCTTCTCATCTGGGATGTTAAACCATAATGTTCTTCCTGTGGAAAATATTTGGTGATTTGGTATACCATTAGCGTAATTCTATCTGCCAGTTCAAATGCTTTTAATTTTGTATGGTCACGCATGCGCTATTTATTATAATCTATCTTCTCAAAACTCCTTTCATCCTGATTATTAACAACTTCTATATCATTTTCTGTTGCTCTTAATGGAGCTTTCTTATCAGAAAAAGTTGACTTTTATCCCTACCTAAAGGCCTAAAGCCTATGGCCTAACTCCCTAAAGGTAATTCAAATTCGAAGCCAGCCATTTCTCTACCTGATCTACAGTTACACCTTTGCGGCGGGCATAATCTTCGGCCTGGTCGCGTGAAATTTTATCCACGAAAAAATATTTCGACTGCGGGTGGGCAAAGACCAGTCCGCTGACCGATGCTGCCGGGTACATCGAGTAGCTTTCGGTTAAAGAAATGCCCGTTTTTTTGGTTGCACCAAGCAAATTAAAAAGCGTCTCTTTCTCCGAGTGGTCGGGGCATGCAGGGTATCCATGCGCCGGCCTTATGCCCTGGTATTTTTCATAAAACAGCGCTTCCATGCCAAGATTTTCATCAGGTGCATATCCCCAATACTCTTTCCTTATTTTCAAATGTACCAGTTCGGTGAACGCCTCGGCCAGTCTGTCGGCCAGCGCTTTAATCATGATGCTGTTATAGTCGTCATGGTCTTTTTCAAACTCACTAAGAATCTTCTCTATGCTGATGCCCGCGGTAACGGCAAAAGCCCCGATGTAATCTTTGATACCACTTTCTTTAGGCGCGATAAAATCTGCCAGGCACAGGTTGGGCGAACCATCCTCTTTTTTAACCTGGTTGCGAAGATTGATAAAGGTAGCCAAGACCTTATCACGCGACTCGTCAGCATAGACTTCTATATCATCACCCACTGAATTTGCAGGGAAGAACCCGATGACACCGTTAGCTGCCAGCAGGTTTTCATTTTCTATCCTGTCGAGCAGCAGGTTGGCATCGGCAAAAAGCCTGCGGGCTTCTTCACCCATTGCAGGATCATTAAGCAGATCGGGAAACTTTCCACGCAACTGCCAAACTACGAAAAAGAAAACCCAGTTGATATATTCCCTTATCTCTTTCAGGGAATAATTGTTGAATACCTTAATGCCCATACTGTGGGGTTTGTATATGGGCGATCTGTCCCAGTCAATCTTCAGCCTGTTGGCCCTTGCCTCTTCAAGTGTGAGATAAGCAGTCTTCGACCTTGAGCCCGAGTATGTGTTACGCAACTGACTGTATTCATTCCTTATAGATTTCACAAACTGGTCTTTCTGTTCTTTTGACAGCAGTGAACTCACAACACCTACACTTTTTGAGGCATCTTTCACATGAACAACAGGCCCGTGGTAATTGGGCTCTATTTTCACCGCGGTGTGTATTTTCGAGGTGGTAGCGCCACCGATCAGCAATGGTAATTTAAGGTTTTTCTTTTCAAGTTCGGAGGCAAAGTCGGCCATCACCTCAAGCGATGGTGTGATAAGCCCGCTGAGGCCAACAATATCGGGTTTGTGGACTTCGAGCGCTTCCATGATTTTGTCGTTGGGTACCATTACCCCCAGGTCTATCACATCGTAATTATTACATGAAAGCACCACCCCGACAATGTTTTTACCAATGTCGTGCACATCGCCTTTCACGGTAGCCAGCAACACTTTGCCCGACGACGAGATGCTACCCCCGCCTCCTGAATCTTTTTCAGCTTCAATATATGGCAGCAGCACCGAAACGGCTTTCTTCATTACACGGGCGCTCTTCACCACCTGCGGGAGGAACATTTTGCCCGCGCCAAAAAGATCGCCCACCACGTTCATGCCATCCATCAGCGGACCTTCTATTACATTCAGGGCGCGGGGATAATTGTTCCTGGCTTCGAGCACATCCTGTTCAACATAGTCCGCTATGCCTTTTACCAGTGAATAAGAAAGCCTTTCTTCTACAGGTTTGTTTCTCCATTCGTCATTGTTCCGGGCTTCACCCTTATCTTTTGTTTTCACCTGCTCGGCATAGGCTATCAGTTTCTCGGTGGCATCGGGCCTGCGGTTGAGCACAACGTCTTCTGTCAATTCCAGCAGGTCTTTCGGGATATCGTCGTACACTGTGAGCATAGAGGGATTGACAATGCCCATGTCCATTCCAGCCTTCATGGCATGGAACAAAAAGACCGAATGCATGGCCTCGCGCACAACATTGTTGCCCCTGAAAGAAAACGACAGGTTGCTCACCCCCCCGCTGACCTTTGCAAAAGGAAGGTTTTCCTTAATCCACCTGGTGGCATTGATGAAATCAACTGCATAGTTGTTGTGCTCTTCAATACCGGTGGCAATGGCAAGCACATTGGGGTCGAAAATGATATCTTCAGGGGCAAACCCGACTTTTTCAGTCAATAATTTGTATGCTCGTTCACAGATTTTGATTTTCCGCTCATAAGAATCGGCCTGCCCTTTCTCATCGAAGGCCATAACAACAGCGGCGGCCCCGTAACTTTTAATTTTTGAAGCCTGCTGAAGAAAAACATCCTCGCCCTCTTTCATGCTGATGGAATTGACAATAGGTTTGCCCTGAACGCATTTTAAACCTGCCTCGATCACCGACCATTTTGAAGAGTCTATCATCACAGGCACTTTAACGATGTCGGGCTCTGTGGCTATCAGGTTGAGGAAATTCACCATACATTTTTCAGCATCGAGCATGGCATCGTCCATACAAATATCAATCACCTGGGCACCGTTTTCGACCTGTTCGCGGGCTATGGTGAGTGCCTCTTCATATTTTTCTTCCTTTATAAGTCTCGCAAATTTAATCGAGCCGGCAACATTGGTCCTTTCCCCTATGTTGATAAAGTTTTGGCTTTTGTCAATAAGGAGCGGTTCAAGTCCGCTGAGCCAGAGCTTATGGTCTTTGGGCTTAAGCGGCCGCGGCTGGTTATTTCTTTCAGCTTCTTGTGCAATGGCCCTGATATGCTCTGGTGTAGACCCGCAACAGCCACCAACGATGTTTACAAAATGGTTATCAAGAAACGGTTTTATTTCCTTTGCCATTTCATCCGGTGTCTGGTCATATCCGCCAAACTGGTTCGGTAGTCCGGCATTCGGGTGGGCGCTGACACGAAAAGGGGCAATCTTCGATATCCTGTCGAGATAAGGATACAACTGCTTTGCGCCAAGAGAGCAGTTCAGCCCGATACTTAAAATATCGAGATGGCTGAATGAATGAAGAAATGCCTCGATGGTTTGTCCCGAAAGGGTTCGGCCGCTGGCATCTACAATGGTGCCTGAAACCATCACCGGCAGGTTAATGCCCCGTTCTTTGAACACGCTATCAATAGCAAAAAGAGCTGCTTTGCCGTTAAGGGTATCGAAAATGGTTTCAATGAGGATGATATCCACTCCCCCGTCTATGAGCCCTTCAGTTGCTTCCTTGTATGTTTCTGCAAGATAATCATAAGTAATAGCCCGAAAGGCAGGGTTGTTCACATCGGGCGACATTGAAGCGGTCTTATTGGTTGGCCCCAGCACTCCTGCAACAAAACGCGGCTTACGTGGGTTTTCGGTAGTGAACTTAATAGCCAGGTTTTTCAACAACCGGGCTGCCTCAAAGTTGAGTTTATAACAGATATCCTCCAATCCGTAATCGGCCTGTGACACCTTGTTTGCATTAAAGGTGTTGGTTTCGATAATGTCAGCGCCTGCTTCGAGAAACTCACTGTGTATTTTTTCAACATAGCGAGGATTGGTTAGTGTAAGTATATCGTTGTTTCCTTTCAGGTCAACAGGATGGTTTTTGTACAACTCACCCCTGAAATCATTTTCGGTAAGCTGCAACCGCTGTATATTGGTGCCCATCGGGCCTGCGATAACCAACACACGGTTTTTCAACTCGTTATATAGTTTTTGGGTCTGGTCCATGAAATCTTTATTGACAATCAATAATTAACAACAAACTGCAAATATAGTTATAATGAAAGACAAGAAAAGCGGAAATAATAACGGAGAAGGATTAATACTAATTGTGGATTTGATCAGTGACGGGTTAACGCAGGGAGTTTGCTCGATAAAGGATGCTGTAGGCAGTAGGTATTGTGTATTTGGTATTAGGGGGTATAGTAGATGGGTTTGATCAGTTTTGTACAGAGGATGAAAACCTTGCTAATTCAAAAAAGGTGCATGCAGACATGCTTTGTCCGGCAGAAAAGTACTTTAATAAGTTTGTTGTTTTTTTCAAAACTCTATAAGTTATAGAAAAGCAGCCATTGTTTTGTAGTATTTACAATACACCGCCCGGATTGTTGACGGGAATAGGTTTAACGCCTGCTTACAATATGTGAAAATATTTTCATAATTTTGTACTTCATACAAATAAACTTCTTTATAGAAAGACTTACATAAGTTGCTAAATAATAGAATATGCAAAGGGTAATACTCGATATACCGGACAATAAAATAAACTTCTTTATGGAGCTTGTAAACAACCTTGGCATTAAGAAAGTTCAAAAACTAACCAGTAAACAAAAAGAGTTTGTTGACGATTTAAAAAACTCTTTAGATGAAGTTGAACTACACAGGCAGGGTAAAATAAAATTACAAGCTGCAAAGGATTTCTTAAATGAGCTTTAATATAATTGTTACCACCGGATTTATAAAACATGCCAAAACGCATTGGTAAAAAGCATCGTTCTCTTAAAACAGATTTGGCTGCGCTTATTGTTACCCTTGAGCAAAATCCATTTCAAGGAGAAGCATTAGGCAGGGACTGTTACAAAGTACGCATGGCCATTAGCAGTAAAGGTAAGGGTAAAAGCGGTGGTTCCCGTGTTATCACCTGTGTAAAAATTATTGAAAAAAATGTTTACTTGCTTACTATTCACGACAAATCCGACAAAGAAAATATTTCTGACAAAGAACTCGAATATCTTCTCTTAATTGCAGGTTTACATTAAAAACATAAAAGAATCAACGGGCAATGAGTCAGACTCTTTTCTTTAAAAAATATCCTTTTAGAGAAGGATTAGGCAGCCTGCAAAATGACAATTCTGTCAAACAAAAAGAAGTCAACGCGGAAAATTGAACCAATTTATTGTTTTTTTATAAGACTTAGCAAGGATAGCGGGATTGAAAATTTCTTAAACTGCCGCTGGTTTTTTCTGAAATCAACCCGTCGGACGCTGCAAAATATGGTAGTATAGCTGCCTGATTTTTCCTGCCGAATCTTTCCAGCTAATCCTGCTTACATCTTCTTTTCCTTTATGCCTGAGGAAATTTGCCAGCGAAGGGTATTTCAATATGCCATAGATTGCATCTGCCATGGCATCAATATCCCAGAAATCAATTTTAATAGCATGGCTGATGATTTCCGATACCCCCGATTGTTTCGAGATGATCACCGGCACCCCGCTATGCAATGCTTCCAAAGGAGAGATGCCAAAAGGCTCCGAGACCGACGGCATGATATATAGATCGCTCATGGCATACATACGGCTTACGTCATCTCCTTTTAAAAAGCCTGCAAAATGAAACCTGTCTGATATCCCCAGCGAAGCAACATAACGGATCATTTTTTCGGAAAGGTCTCCGTTGCCTGCCATTACAAACCTTACATTTGCCATTTTTTGCAACACTTTTTGTGCGGCAGCGATAAAAAATTCCGGTCCCTTCTGATAAGTAATACGACCGAGAAATGTAACAATTTTCTCATTAATTCCTTTTTTAAAGACTGCTGAATGACCGGTAACCGCTTCTGCATCGGCTGCATTATAGACCGTGTGTACCTTAGATGCAGGGATACCATACTTATTAATCACTGTATTTCGAGTAAGCTCACTTACAGCAATCACAATATCGGCATTTTTCATACCCTCCTGCTCTATACAAAAAACCCTGCGGTTATAATGATCACCGCAACGGTCGAACTCAGTAGCATGCACATGCACCACTAATGGTTTACCGGAAATTCTTTTGGCCTCAATGCCAGCCCTGAAAGTCATCCAGTCGTGCACGTGAATGATATCAAAGTCCTCGATTTCGGCAATCTCACCTGCCACCACAGAGTATTTATAAATTTCATCAAAAAGCGTAGCACCATACTTTCCTGAAAGGGCGATCTTGTTTCCTGACGAAATACCTGTTTTGCTTACAGATGTTTTCTTCCTCTTTTTAATAAACTGTTCGTATTGCTCAGAAGAAATATAACACGAAACCATAACGGGTTCTTTCATATGGTAATATTCGTGTTTTTTAAGAAGTTGCAGGGACTCATCCTTTAATTCAACATCACTCGCGCTTACAAATTTAACTCCTTCTGCTACTTCATTACCATATGCCCTGGGCAGCACAAAAGTAAGTTCAATATCGCTATATGAACCTAATCCTTTTGTAATGCCCTGACAGGCAGTGCCAAGACCACCTGATATGTGTGGCGGGTATTCCCACCCAAACATAAGTATACGCATGGGACAATTTTTTTCAGAGACGTGATTACTGGATAATTGCTTATTAAATTACAAAAATTTCAAATAGCACGAAAATTTTGACCCCTCTTTTTTAGCTGTAAAATGGTGATATTCGTCACCTATCTCCCGAAATACGCTGCAGTTCTTATTTTCCGGATGCCTTTTTGTTACCATGCACCTATGAATTCGACATGGTGTAGTTGCGTAAAACTTCAGTAAGAAATTAAATCCTTGCGTATCCGGGTAACTTATACTATACAATAAGACTTCTTAAATGGTTGCCTCAATGGTTCAATCTTACCAGCTCACCTGAATTTCTTTTTTCAACAATTGAAATGTCAGGATTTCCATAGTAATAAATATTGCCAGTACTCCAAAGATATACCCTAAGCTGTTCTGATGCACTGATATATACATCCCCCACCGACTCGTTAATTACCTGTACTTCCCTGCAAAAGAGGCTGTCTGCGTATATCGTACTGCCATACCTGTTGAAAAGGTAAGCCAGGCTTGCTTTCCCTTTTATAAAAAAATTGCCCAGCGTATTGGCCGAATTGTCGAGACCGAATGTATTACAGTCCACAACAAGGTTTAACTCACCAATCTCACCGATTGAATATACATAAAAGTAGTTAAGCTTTAAGGTATCGGTGTTATAAATCCTGGCAGGTTTAAAAGTGGTAAGCCACGTAAGATCGGGAAAATGAAGCGTGAGGCGGGGTACCTCTTCAATCCTGAATATGGGGCTGTTCCGGGACTTTATCCTCAGGGTGTCGTTTTTTACCTCCCATACGGTGTTTTCAACTGCCCTGTCTTCGCCTTCTGCAACAATTTTGTAACATGTATCCTGCACCAGCACAATTTCCGAATTGCGGTGAACATGTATTACAGAAAAGTTTTGTAATGCTTCTTCTTTTGTAATATCAATATTTTGTTTCGTACAACTACTAAATATGGCAAAAGCAAGAACCATCGTTATCATCATGCTGTGGTATTCCAGTAGATTTTTTTTTCTGAAGTCCATTCTTTTAATTATTACCATTGATACCCGATGCCCCATTCGATAAAATCAGCTTTGGCAAGGTGTGATTTCAGCGCCACACTTACGAGGTAATGCCCGGCAAACAAATACTGAAGCGAAAGCCTGCTGTATACCAGGCTGAGATCGGTAAATTTTGAGTAAATGTAATGCCCGATATCCATGCCCATCATCATTTTTTTATACCTTATGGTATGCGACCCGTGGATGCCGAACCTGAAAAAATCGGCTTCATTTTCATTCTTCACACCGTCTAGAGCCAGCGCTTCGGCGATGGAAGCATCATAAAACAGGTCTGCACCAAGACCAAGTTTTCTCTTGTGTTTCCAGTTCCAGTCAATGTTATAGGATAATGATGAAAGAAAATACCTGGTACCGATAAGGTTGTCATACACTTTTGAACCTGCAGCAAACACAAGGCTATGGCTGAACAGCTTATTCACCGGGGGCAAGGCGGGCTCTTTAAGTTTTTTTAAGGGATCACCAAATAGATAATTGACACCGACCGAACCGGTAAAAGCGTTCAACCCGTAGTTTGGTGATTTAACCTTACCATTTGAAAAATGCGAAAATCCAGACTCGAGGCTCAATGAAGCCCTGTCACAAAGCTTAAGCTGAATATCAAAGCCAATCCTGAAATACACATTGATATGCGAACCGATTGCCCTGTTGAGGTTATTTGTTTCAACATCGAATATTTTATGAAGATACGACGCACCAAAAGAAACCTGGTAGTTGAAAGTTGCGGGTCCATAAATTCTGAATAGCGGGGCATCGAAATAACCATATAAGGCATGCGCAACACCAAAAACATCGCTATTGCCAAGCGCCCAGCATGAATACCCGGCACCCGTCAGCGGATAACGGTACACTTTTTCCCAGAAATCATCACCGTAAGAAGGCAAACCAAACCTTAGCTCAAAACCATTTGCATGATCGTGCACAAGATATCTTACTGCATCATAAAACGGTAATACATTACCGTAATGCACGCGGGGTTGTATGATAAAATTCCGGCGGCTCCCTGTCTCTTCCTGTGAAATAGCCGGATGTACAAACCCTGTAACAATTATAATAAAGATGATTAAATATCTCAAAACAAACATTCAGAAACGTTTTTTACAAAGATAAAATTCTGCGGTTTAAAAAAAGTTAAACATATTCAACGAAATAATATATTTTTGAAACCGTTAACAAGAAAAAAAATGTGGTCGTTGTTTAAAAAGGAGGTAAAAGGATTTTTCAGCAATCTTACCGGTTACATTGTAATCGTAGTTTTTCTGCTGGCCAGCAATCTTTTCATGTGGGTATTTCCAGGGGAACTCAATGTACTCGATGCCGGGTATGCCACCATAGATACGCTCTTTATCCTGGCGCCCTGGGTATTTCTTTTCCTGGTCCCTGCCATTACCATGAGAATGTTTTCTGAAGAGAAAAAATCCGGCACCATTGAGCTTTTGCTTTCAAGGCCCCTTTCCGGTTTTCAGATTGCATTTTCAAAATACCTTGCAGCCATCACCCTTGTATTATTGTCGTTAATCCCCTGTCTTATAAGTTATATTTCAATATATCTTCTTGGCAACCCCGTCGGAAATATTGACACGGGCGCCACCTGGGGTTCGTTTATCGGGTTGTTCCTGCTTGGGGCCGTATATGCTGCCATTGGTATTTATGCCTCCTCACTTACTGATAATACCATCATTGCATTTATCGTTTCGCTGGTCTTGTGCTTCCTGTTTTACACAGGCTTTGATACACTGGCACAGGTCCCGCTGTTTAAATCCATATCGGTATTCGTGATGTACCTTGGTATAAATGAACATTACCAGTCTGTAAGCCGCGGAGTGATAGACCTGCGGGACATAATATATTTTATCGCGGTAATTGCCGTTTTCGTTTTGCTAACAACGGCCAGGCTTAGAAACCGGAAATGATGTGAATATGAACCTGAAAGAACGTATTACAAATAAAAACCTGTTGTGGTTGCTTACATGGCTTGCCATTATCATTCTTGCCGTTTATATCAGTTCTTTTATGAATGTGCGCGTTGACCTTACTTCTGAAAAAAGATTTACCCTTTCCCCCGCAACCAAAAGCATATTAAAAAACCTTGATGATGTGGTTTATGTAAAAATTTACCTTGACGGGGATATGAACATACCTTTTAAAAAATTTCAGCGAAACATCCGTGAAACGCTTAATGAATTTAAGGTTTATGCCAAAGAAAACATCGAATACGAATTTATCAACCCATCGGCTGAAACAGACGAAAAAATAAGGGATGATTTTTTTACCGAGCTTTATCAAAAGGGATTGCGGCCAACAAATATTTATTCAAAAGATAAGGAAGGGGGTACCTCTGAAAAAATCATTTTTCCCGGTGCCATATTGGTATACAGGGGAATTGAAGTCGCCGTCAACCTTCTCAGGAACAACCCCGGAATTGATGCAGAAGAAAACATCAACAATTCAATGCAGACTATTGAATATGAATTGATAAGCAAAATAAGGAGCCTTACAGCCAAAGAAACAGAGTATATTGTATTTCTTGAAGGTCATGGTGAGCTTGGTGAAGACCAGACCAGGGACATTACCATTGAACTTGCCAACTATTTCCAGGTTGACCGGGGGGCCATCATGGGCCGCCCTGGAATTCTCGACAGGTATAAAGCTGTAATAATCGCCAAACCGACACAAAAGTTTAACGAAACCGACAAATTTGTCCTCGACCAGTATATCATGAAAGGCGGAAAGGTATTATGGTTTCTCGATGAAGTGAATGTAAGCCTTGACAGCCTGGTAAATGGCAGCACATTTGCATTTATCAACGACCTTGGCATAGGTGACCTGCTTTTCAGGTATGGGGTAAGGATAAATCCCGAACTGGTGCAGGATGTACAATGCAATGTAATACCTGTAAATATGGCCCTCGCCGGGAATCCTCCCAATTTCGTGCCCGCACCCTGGTTTTACTATCCGCTGCTTTCGGCCCCTTCAACCCACCCAATAACCAGAAGCCTGAACCTGATTGACACAAAATTTATTAATCCCATTGATACTATTGGCGCAAGGAAGGAAATACACAAAACCGTGTTGCTTAAATCATCACCATATGCCAGGACGGTAAAAGCCCCGGCAATGATCAGTCTTGAGGAGATAAAAACAAATCCCGGTCAGGAAGATTTTACATCATCAGAAATACCTGTGGCCGTGCTGCTTGAAGGTGAATTTGAGTCGGCTTTTAAAAACCGGTCACTGAGCGGGTATTTCCCAGAAAAGAAACCCGTATTTACAGAAAAAAGCGTTCCAAACAAAATGCTGATCGTGGCAGACGGAGATATTATAAAAAACGAGGTGCGCAATACCGCTCGGGGTAAAATGATCATCCCGCTTGGAGTGGACAGGTATACCAACCAGACATTCGGCAATAAAGACTTTATTATCAATGCCGTGAATTACCTC
Organism: Bacteroidales bacterium; assembly: GCA_016936215.1. Classification (GTDB taxonomy): domain Bacteria; phylum Bacteroidota; class Bacteroidia; order Bacteroidales; family UBA10428; genus JAFGPL01. Next base: position 18,194 of record JAFGPL010000060.1, on the reverse strand, counting down.
ACCGACCAGGAAGGATTGATACAACTGCGGTCTAAGGAATTCAAGCTAAGGTTGCTCGACAGGGTAAAAATAAAAGAACAGCGTTTCAAATGGCAGCTTATCAATACATTATTGCCTTTGGTGATCGTTGTTTTGTCTGGTATTTTGTTCAACTACCTCAGAAAAAGGAAATATTCCCGTATTAACCCATAATTATTTTATTATGAAATCATTCCGGCTGCTTTTGCCAGTTTTAGGGATTTTAGCGGTAATAGCCGTTGTTTTGTTCCTGTCAAAAAATTCGGGTACCATTAAGTCTTCAGAAAAGGAATTTGCACTTGACAAACCGGAGGAAACCGATCATATCATTATAAGATACGATACTGCAGAAATATCACTTGTGAAAACCGATGCCTCATGGCAACTCAACAAAATGTACATGGCAAAAAAAGAAGCTGTTGAACTTTTGCTCAGTTCGTTGCAAAGACTTGAAGCCATAGCACCTGTGCCAAAGAATTACCAGTCTATTGCAGCCAAAAAGCTTGAAAACACAGGTATTCATCTTGAAGCATATTCAAAAGGGCGCATCAGCCGGTCTTTTTACATTGATTACGACACTTCTGAAGTTGCCGGCACCATTATCCTTAATGAGCATTCAAAAGTACCTTTCCTTGTAAGGCTGAAAGGCTATCCTGCCCGCAACATAACCGGGGTTTTCCCCACTGAAATTCGTTACTGGAGGGACAATATGCTGTTCGGTTTAACACCCGAAGATATCGCTTCGGTTGCGGTAAACTATTTTAATGGGGAAAAGACATCCTTTAAAATCATATATAACAATATTTCATTGCCGAAAGTAATTGACCCTGATAAAAACATCGAAATTAATGAACCTGATATAAAAAATGCCGGCGATTACCGATATTTCTTTTCCAATATCAAATACATGCACCTTCCGCCGGATACATCAATTATAATTAACGATAAGTTGATTTTTGCCGAAATAACCGTTGAAAAAACAACCAACGGAAATATGACCGTAAGCCTGTACCGGAAAAACCGGGATGCCGGTGATCATGGCAAAATCAATTTTGACCTAAATTACTGTTATGCAATTATTAACAATGAAAAAGAACCTGTGGTACTGAGATATTTTGATATTGATCCCATTTTAAGTGATTTAGGTGATTTTATAAAAAAATAGGAGTTATCATTTAAAGAAATACCATTTTTTTTGTAATATTGATTCCGCTAAAAGCACTGGTTTTAATTATATAATCATTTGAAAATAATTTAATTAAAATTTGAATAAATGAAATTTGTTGTATCAAGCATTGATTTACTCAACCACCTGCAATCGGTAAGCAGGGTTATAAGTCCGAAGAATTCGCTTCCCATTCTGGACAATTTTCTTTTCAAACTTAACGGTAACGACCTGGAAATTACTGCATCGGATCTTGAAACCACAATGGTTACCACCATGAAATTGCAGAACACAACAGATTCGGGCTCTATATCCATTCCTGCCCGTCTTCTCACCGACACCTTAAAGGAATTTCCTGAACAACCGCTTACCTTCGACATCAATACTGATACCCTGGCGGTGGTAATTACCAGTGAAAACGGGCAGTTTACCATTGTTGGCCAGAGCGGTGCTGATTTTCCGCAACTGCCTTCCATCAAAGAAGACAAAAAATCAAGCCTTAAACTTGCAGCCGATTCACTTGAGAGGGGTATCACCAGCACCATCTTTGCCACAGCCGACGATGAGTTGCGCCCGGTAATGAACGGGATATTTATGGAAATAACACCCGAAGAACTTACATTTGTTGCCTCGGATGCCCATAAACTTGTGAGAAACAAGTACAAAGATGTGCAAACCGACGTCAATGCCTCTTTCATATTGCCGAAAAAGCCTGCCAACCTTTTGAAAAACCTTCTTTCCAAGGAAAAAGGCGATGTGCTTATTGAAGTAGATGATAAAAACGCGCTCTTCACATTAAGCAATGCCCTGCTGGTATGCAGGCTGGTAGAAGGCAATTACCCGAGTTACAACTCGGTAATACCAGTTGACAACCAGAATAAAATGATCATTGACCGGCAGAAGTTTCTCAACACGCTCAGAAGGGTTTCTGTATTCTCAAACCAGGCAAGCAACCTCGTAAAGCTGCAGCTTACCGGAAATCAGATTACCATTTCAGCACAGGACATTGACTTCTCAATTTCTGCATACGAACGTTTGTCATGCCAGTACGACGGGGACGAAATGGAGATTGGGTTTAAATCAGTATTCCTGATTGAAATACTTACCAACCTGCAATCATCAGATGTGGTAATGGAATTATCCGATCCTTCGAGGGCAGGATTGTTCTTTCCGCTTGAAAAAGACGATGAAGATGTATTGATGTTGCTGATGCCCATGATGATAAATAATTAACAGCATTTTAAATATCACGAAAAAAGAGTCCCGCCGGGTACTCTTTTTTTGTTTAAACAGTTAAGTAATGAAGCTAAACCTCAAAAATCCGCTTGTAATCTTCGACCTTGAAACAACAGGCATTAATATCGTAACTGACAGAATAGTAGAAATATCGTATTTAAAAATCTACCCTAACGGGGATGAAGAATCGAAGACAATGAAAATCAACCCTACCATGCCTATTCCTGAAAAAGCAATAGAAATACACGGTATTACAGATGATGATGTTAAAGATGCGCCTACATTCCAGGAAGTCGCCCAGACCCTGGCCAACACCTTTGAAGGGTGCGATTTTGCAGGGTTCAATTCCAATAAATTCGACCTTCCGCTGCTGGCGGAGGAATTCCTGCGCGCCAATGTAGATATAGAACTAAGAAAAAGAAAGTTCATTGATGTGCAGGTGATTTTTCACAAAAAAGAACAGCGTACCCTTGAAGCCGCCTATAAATTCTATTGTGACAAAATTCTTGACGATGCCCACAGCGCCGAGGCAGATACAAAAGCCACCTTCGAAATATTAATGGCACAGCTTGACCGCTATGAAGACCTTCCAACCGATATTGACGAGTTATCAAAATATTCAAGCCATAACAGGAATGCAGACCTTGCAGGCCGCATCATTTACGATGACGATGGCAGGGAAATGTTTAATTTTGGCAAATATAAAGGAATGTATGTAGAAGATGTTTTTAAAAAAGACCCTGCTTATTATGGCTGGATGATTAATAACGAGTTTCCGCTATACACCAAAAAAATTCTCACGCAGATTAAACTTCGCGGGGCATTTAAAAAATAAAAAATGAAAATAATTTGTATTGGCCGCAATTATTCTGAACATGCGCGTGAACTGAACAATGCCGTGCCTGCAGAACCGGTTTTTTTCATGAAACCCGATTCGGCCCTTATATTGAACAATCAACCATTTTTTCTGCCCGATTTTTCAAATGAAATTCATTACGAGGCTGAAATCGTAATCAAAATCAACAGGCTTGGCAAAAACATAGACAAAAAATTCGCGCATCGTTATTACGAAGAAATCGGCATCGGGATAGACTTTACTGCCAGGGACCTTCAGAGAAAACAGGCAGAAGCAGGAAAACCCTGGGAGATTGCCAAAGCATTTGACGGATCGGCCCCGCTGGGTAAATTCATAAAACGCGATAAACTCCCCGACTACAATGCCATTTCATTTCGTCTCGAAAAAAACGGTGCAATCGTACAGAAAGGAAATACCCGTGATATGATTTTCAGTTTTGAAGAAATAATTGCCTATGTTTCGAAATTTCTTACCCTTAAAATAGGAGACCTTATTTATACAGGCACTCCGGCTGGTGTCGGACCTGTTAAAACCGGTGACCGCCTGGAAGCATTTATTGAAGACATGCCGATGTTGAGTTTCACGGTAAAATAAAGGCTATTCGCTTTTACGGGTAACAAAATTGTTTACATATTCAAGAATCTCAATGGGCAACGCAGGCTTCGCAATAAAACCATCCAACAGGTTTTCACCATTTATGCTTTTTTCTGCCTCCCGTGCATAAGCAGTATGGGCAATGATGATCACCCCCGGACTGGTAGACTTCATTTGTCTTGCAACACTATAACCATCAAGATAAGGCAGCCTTATATCGAGCAATACAATATCCGTCTGGGGATTCTCTTTAAATATTTTCAATGCCTCTTCACCATCTTTTGCATATAAAAACTGCGCACCCGTATACTTAAATGTTGCTTTGATCAACTCAGTGTTCAGTGGATCGTCTTCAACAACAAGCACTGAAGTTCCGTTCCACTTATATTTACTTTGCCCTTCGGTATCATCGGTAACCTTACTGACTGAAATCGCATAGGGTATGGAAAAATAAAATACCGAGCCTTTGTCTTTAACCGATTCTACCCATATAGAACCACCCATCTTTTCAATAATACCTTTCGATATAGCCAGGCCAAGGCCGGCCCCTCCATATTCCCGTACAAAAGAGTCATCTTCCTGACGGAACTTTTCAAATATAACATCCAGGTTGTTCTTAGCGATACCAATTCCTGTGTCTTTTACAAAAAATTGAAGCTGAGATTCAGATACTGTTTTGTACCCAAACTCAATCTTACCCGATTTTGTGAATTTTACAGCATTCGACAACAGGTTTATTAAGACCTGCCTTAATTTCACCTCGTCTGATTCGACATAAAAATCGTTGTCATATGTCGTATTTAATATCAGCTCGATTTCTTCTTTTCCTGTTTCTTTTAGATTATTCTGAAAATGTTCAAACAATTCAACCATCAAAATACTCAGGTTGAACTTTTTAGCAGAAATAGACAATTGTCCGGATTGTATCCTTGAAATATCAATAAGGTCATTAATAATATTAAGTAATTGATTTGCTGACTTTTGAACAAAATTACTGTATTCTTTCCGCTTTTCAAAAGGTACCTTTTCATTCTTTAGCATGGCTGCGAAACCAATTATGCCGTTAAGAGGGGTACGCACCTCGTGACTGATATTTGCCAAAAATGCCGATTTGAGCCTGTCGCTCTCTTCTGCCTTCTCTTTGGCTACGAGCAGTTCACGTTCTGCCTTGAGACGCTGTGTTATATCGGAGATCACAGAGATAAACCCTTCAAGCTGACCCTTCTCATCTTCGAGATAATTCCAGTCAACCTGAACGTCAACAAAACTGCCCGCGGAATTAATATTCCTGCTGTAATAAGGAACAGGCGCAGGCCTTTCTTTGATTAATTTAAGGAGATAAGCCCTAAGCGCTTCTTTATTTTCCGGTTCTGCCTGCAGGTCAAAAATGCTCATTTTTGCAATTTCACCGGCACCATAACCCAGCATCTTTGTATGTGCGGAGTTTGTGATTTTTATATTTCCATGAAGGTCAATCTCATCAATACCATAAGGAATGGTATCCAGCAATTTACGGTATCTTGCAAGGCTTGCTGATAGTTCGTTTTTAGCTTTTTTAATTTCGGTAATATCTGTGGCTATGTGTATGATCTTTTGAATCATACCACTGTCATCCAGTATGGGGGTACAGGAAACCATATAAGTACCTCCGAGCGCTTCAATCTCCATTTCCTGAGATTCAAAAGTTTTGGAGCCAAGGAGCGACTTCAGGGGACATCCGGCAGGCGGTTGTTTAGCGCCCGCGTGGAATAATTCGTAACATTTATGGCCACTAAGCTCTTCCCTGCTTTTACCTGTAATTTTAATTACCGAATTATTTGCATTTATTATATTATGATGCTTATCAAGTATCAGGGCAGGCTGGCCAATTGCCTCAAAAATATCCTGCCACTCCTGCCGGGCGCTTTTCAATTCTGCAGCAGCAAGATGTTTTTCAGTAATGTCTTCAACTACAAGAATTACTTCACCACCTGATATTTTATAAAGGTAATGCTCGAGCCAACCGGTGAACAATTCAGTATCATAAAGGGTAACCGGGAAAAAATGCGGTTCGCCGGTTTTGTAGACTGCCCTGATTTTGTCTGTGACACCACTTTTTTCATATCCGGGCACGATTTCCGAAATAGCTTTCAGCTTAACTTCATCCTTATTTTTACGAATAATTTTGAGCGCTGCCTTGTTAATATCTTTTATCAGAAAGTCTTCTCCCTTATCATCTGCTTTTAAAATAATTACCCCGCTGTTGATGTTATCAAACAGCAGCATATACCTTTGCTCACTCTCGGCCAGTAAAAATTCAGATTCCTTTTGTTTTGTGATATCGGTAAGCGTTATTATGTACCCGGCAGAAGTGTTGCCATAACTCAGCAAAGCAATACGGCATCTCAACCATGTCATCAAACGGGCTTTTTTTGGCCTGAATTCAAATGTTGATGTTTCAGAATTATCTGAAATATTTTCAAAACTTTCCCTTGCAATACCTTCATATCTGGAATCAACCAGGTCGAAAAAATTTAAATTAAGCATCTCATTAACAGCATATTCTGCTAACGGTCTGTTAAAGTATCTTATCGTATGGCCCAGATCGGTAATAATAATGCAATCGGGGGCGCAATCAAAAAAAGCTTTTAGTTTCTGCTCACTCTCCCTGAGCGCTTTTTCAGACTCTTTCCAGGGCGTAAAATTCTCACCAATGAGCATAATGGCCGGTTCTTCTCCGTATTTTACCGGAACTGACGTAAAACCGATAACAATTTTCGACCCGTCTTTTTTAACGAGTTTCAATTGGGCTTTTTCAGTGCTCCTCCCGGTGGTTAATCTTTGATATTTGATTAACAAATCGTTGTATTCCGATGGATCAAAAAATGCGGTTGGTTCATTGTCCAGTAATTCATCTTCATCCGAAAATCCCATTATGCCCAGAAAAGACGGATTTGCAAAAACGATCCGGTGATTTTTAATAACAATAATAATATTTGCAGATATCCGGGTAAGGGTCTTATATCTCTCCTCGCTTTCAGCCAAAGCCCTTTGAACTTTTTCATTACTTGTATTCCCTGTTTTTAAGCGGTAGTTTTCTTTTTCAAGATCATCAATACGGTTTTCCAATAACTTTACATATGATGAAGATTTTAAATTTTCCGCATCGCTTTTTATTCGTTCCCGCGTTCCATTTATGCTATGTGACACCTTTTTACCCATACAACGCAAGGTCTGTTTTCAGTATTAATTTACGTAATTTTAGCTAATTATACTAATTGTTTTTTATAAAAATCTTTCAAAAAATACAAAATTTTAAACAAAATGCACATGGTAAACGAATAAAAAATGCTTTTTAAGAAATACAATAAAATTGCCAAGATAGGGAACAGATACCTGTTTTATCGAAAAAAAACTTTAATTTTAAACGGTTTCTTTTAATAATAAATTTTTAAAACACTTACTATGAAACGACTTGCCTTTAAAATGAAACTTAAACCAGGTTTTGCAGCAGAATACAAAAAAAGACACAATGAAATATGGCCGGAGCTGAAAAAGCTGCTCTACGATGCCGGTGTGAGGGACTACTCAATATTTCTTGATGAAGAAACCAATGTTCTGTTTGCGGTACAAAAAGTTGTGGGTGACAGCGGTTCACAAGACCTTGGCAAAACTGAAATCGTGCAGAAATGGTGGAAATTCATGGCCGATATTATGGATACCAATCCCGACAACTCACCTGTCTCCATTCCCCTGCCCGAAGTTTTTCATCTTGACTGACATTCAGCTCAAGGAAAATTAAAATCCTGGTAATTCCGCAGCAGCCAATGCGGAACCTGTTTTTTGTTTACCATAAACTCAACGAACATGAAAAAGCATTATACCTCTTTCTTCCTGATTCTTGTGTTTACTCTTTTTTCCTGCAAAAAGAGCAGTTTACCGGTATTGGAAACCGGTTCGCAACAACCCATGCCAACCCGGTGGATAGACAAAGACACCGGTTATGAGCTAATACGGCTTACTGATACAGTAAACAGCAACCGTAGTTTCTATTTTCACAACAATCCTTTCATACCAGGTATAAAAGGTGAAGGCAACCTGATGATTTTTTATGGCAGTACCCAAATCCTTCAGTCAGATAAGTGGTTCAGGGGTGGAGAGGTACGACAGCTTTTTTCGATAAACCTGAAAACCAAAGAGGTAAAACAGATAACCAAAAACACGGAACCAATTTTCGGAGAAATTGTGGGCAAAAAGCGCAGGGAAGTTTATTATCAGAAAAGAGACACTGTGTTTGCCACCAATGTTGACAACCTCGAAACACGCACCGTTTATATATTCCCCGATACAATAAGAGGCGGCATCAGCACGCTGAATGCAGACGAAACAGTGCTTGCAGGCACTTTTGCTGATGCTGGGAAAGATTCAATTCTTAGAAATAATCCGAGAAAATCTGACTTTTTTAACCTGATATTCGAAGCTAAACTTCGTCATTATCTATTCACCCTGAATGTTGAAACAGGTGAAATAGCAACTATTCACAGCGACACAGCCTGGATCAACCACGTACAGTTTTCACCGGTCAATCCTGCCCATCTGATGTTCTGTCACGAAGGGCCCTGGCATAAGTTAGACAGGATATGGCTGATTGATGTCAATGAAAAAAAGCCCCGGTTGATGCACACCCGAACGATGGATATGGAGATTGCCGGTCACGAATTTTTCAGCCGCGATGGAAAAACCATCTGGTTCGACCTTCAGATGCCAAAGGGAAAAACTTTTTTCCTTGCAGGGGTAAATATTGAAACCGGCGAAGAAAAGAAATACGCGCTGAAACGTAATGAGTGGTCTATTCACTTCAATATTTCTCCCAACCAGCAACTTTTTGCAGGTGATGGCGGCGATCCCTCCCAGGTTGCTAAAGCACAAGACGGCCAATGGATTTATCTTTTCCATCCCGAAGGTGACAGCCTCAGGTCTGAAAAACTGGTAAACATGAAGCACCACGATTACGATCTGGAACCCAATGTACACTTTACGCCCGATGGAAAATGGATCGTGTTCAGGGCTAATTTTGAAGGAAAAAGCCAGATTTATGCAGTGAACCTAAAAAAACATAAAAGATGACAAGAAATTATCTTATTAAAAAACTTATCCTGAAAATATTTGCTGTTTCATTCCTTATTTTCCCATTTTCTGCAATTGCCCAGATCCAGTGGCCTGAAATCACCCAGGACAGCAAACCCTGGACAAGGTGGTGGTGGATGGGAAATATACTTCCCGACAGCGATGTTACAGCAGCAATGGAAGCATACCATAATGCCGGACTGGGAGGTCTGGAGATCACTCCAATATACGGAGTAAAGGGGTATGAAGATAGTTTTATTGATTTTCTTTCTCCCGAATATATGAATAAGCTGGAATATACCCTGAAAGAGGCTGGAAAGATTGGCCTCGGGATTGACATGGCAACGGGAACCGGATGGCCCTTTGGCGGTCCGTGGGTGTCAGATGCGGAAGCCTGTAAATATATTACACACAAAACATACACACTCAACGCTGGTGAAAGCCTTTCAGAACCTGTTGAGTTTATTCAGAAACCCATCATAAGGGCGGTAAACAGGCGAGCAGACATATCAGAAATAAAAGACCCCATTACCGCAAATGAAAACCTGCAGGCATTGGCAATAGACCAGGTGAGATTTCCCAAACCTCTGCCCCTGCATGTGCTGATGGCCTATTCTGAAAATGGCACAGTTATAAACCTCACCGACAAAGTTGGCGAAGATAAAAAACTCAACTGGGTTGCTCCCGAAGGTAAGTGGACGCTTTATGCTCTCTTCCAGGGCTGGCATGGCAAGATGGTTGAACGCGCAGGACCTGGTGGGGAGGGTAATGTAATTGATCACTTTTCAGAAACTGCGCTCGACCATTACCTTAAAAAATTTGATGAGGCTTTTAAAGGAAGGGATATTACTCCCTTCAGGGCTTTTTTCAATGATTCATACGAGGTAGATGACGCCAGCGGGGAAGCTGACTGGACACCCGGTTTTCTGAATGAATTCTCAAAGAGAAGAGGCTATGATCTGTTGCATCATCTTCCTGCACTGTTCAGCGAAGAAAAAACAGATGAAAAGCACGTCAGAGTATTATGTGATTACAGACAGACCATTTCGGAACTTTTGCTAGAAAAATTTACAACCCGCTGGCATGACTGGGCACAGTCTAAGGGCTCCATCATCAGAAACCAGGCACACGGCTCACCTGCCAATATACTCGACCTGTATGCAGCCATAGACATACCGGAGTGTGAAGGAGAAGATATGCTGCGTTTTAAATTCGCATCCTCCGCATCACATGTTACAGGTAAAAAACTCACTGCATCTGAATCGGCCACATGGCTCAACGAGCATTTCCTGTCCACATTGGGTGAAGCGAAATTTGCCCTCGACCGGTTCTTACTTGGGGGTGTTAACCATATTTTTTACCATGGAACGACGTTTTCTCCGCGCAATGAACCCTGGCCCGGATGGATGTTTTACGCCTCAGTGCACTTCGGGCCCACCAATACATGGTGGAAAGACTTCTCAAAACTCAATGAATATGTGGCCAGATGCCAGTCTTTCCTGCAAGAAGGTACACCAGACAACGATATATTGCTTTACTACAATTTTTACGATCGCATTTCCGATCCCGGCAGGGCTATGCTCCAGCATTTCGCAGGCGGAGGACAGGGAACAACAGCCCGGAATGTGGGTGAAGTTTTAATGATAAACGGTTATGCTTTCGACTTTATTTCAGACAAGCAACTTGCAAGAGTAAAATTTGATGATAAACAATTACATACAAATGGTGCAACCTACAGAACTATAATGATTCCGGACTGCCGTTATATGCCTGTTGAAACATTTGAAAATTTAATTAACCTGGCAAAATCAGGATCTGCAATAATCATATACAAACATCTTCCGGAAAGTGTCGAAGGTTTTGCCAATTTAGCAGAAAGACAAAAAAGGTATGAAGAACTTAAATCGCTTCTGAATTTCAGAGAGTTAAATAATTCGGGTATAAATGAGGCAAAAATCGGTAAAGGTTTATTCCTGGTTGGTGATAACATCGAGTTGCTGGCAGAATATGCCAAAGTAAGAAAAGAGTCAATGGCAGAACAGGGACTGCAATTTATACGCAGGAAACACGAAAACGGGCATATTTACTTTATTGCCAACTGGGGTGAAAAACCGTTAAATGGATGGATTCCTGTTTCTGTTGATGCAAAAACTATTGCATTATTCGACCCGATGACTGAACAATATGGCCTCGCTGCGATTAGAGAACCAGGAAACAGTATTACCAGGATTTTCCTTCAGCTAAATCAGGGAGAATCTTGTATCTTAAAAACATTTAACAACCAGATTGAAGGAGAAACATTCAGATACCTTGAACCATGCGGTGAAAAACAAAATATTGAAGGAGAATGGGAAGTATCTTTTACAGAAGGGGGACCTGAATTGCCTGCTTCTGTGAAAATTTCAGGTCTCAAATCCTGGACAGAATTGGGTGGGGAAACGACAAAAAATTTCTCCGGCACTGCAAAATATTCCATTGCATTCAAAAAGCCCAAAACCAAATGTGACGGTTGGTATCTTGACCTTGGAAATGTTGCACACAGCGCCAGGGTGAAACTTAATGGCGTATCTATGGGTACATTGATTTTTAGTCCGTTTAGGATTTATGTTCCTGCTCATCAATTAAACAAGAAAAATATTCTTGAAGTAGAAGTTACAAACTTAATGGCAAACCGCATAGCTTACATGGATAAAGAAGGTATTCAGTATAAAAAGTTCTATAATATCAACTTTCCTGCAAGGCTTAGTGAAAACAGGGGTGAAGACGGTCTTTTTACGGCAAAAAAATGGGAACCTAAGGAGTCGGGGTTATTAGGCCCGGTAACATTAACACCTGTTAATAAGGTAAATATAGAGTAAAAAAATGACTAGCCGGAGAAGGTTTCTTGCATATACGGCTTTCCTGCCACTTTTTTTGGGTTTGAAGAAAGCAGGGATTGTCTCTTTATATTCCCAGCCTGAAGATCATATCTCAGATTTTTGCAGGAAGCTTAAACCTGTAGGACGAATTCTCGAAACCGAAGGTTATTATGTTTGGGGCACCAGTCCGATCAAAGCGCCGGACGGAAAGATTCACGTTTTCTATTCACGTTGGCCCGAAGAGAAAAAAATGGGTGGCTGGCTGAATGCTTCGGAAATTGCACATGCCGTGGCAGATTCAGCAGAATCTGAGTTTAAATATGTTGAAACGGTTTTAGCACCAAGCGGTGAAGGCTTCTGGGACGGAACCACATGCCACAACCCGCATATCAAAGAGGTTGATGGCAAATATTGTCTTTTTTATATCGGCAACGCTAACCGTAAAACCGATACGAAAAGAATCGGCCTCGCAACGGCAGATTCACTTTACGGTCCGTGGAAAAGACCCGACAAACCCCTGCTTGATGTGAGCCAAGCAGCAGGGGCATGGGATAACCACTGCACTTCAAATCCTTCGTTTGTAAAGCACACGAACGGACAATATTGGCTGTATTACAAGTCGTGGAACAGCGAAGAATATTACAATTACACCGATCCGAAAATCAGGGGTAACAGAAAATACGGACTGGCCATAGCCGAAAACATCGAAGGGCCCTATACCAGGTATAGCGGAAATCCGGTGATTGATTTTTCATCAAGGGGAAAAAATACACAATTTGAGGACGCCTATGTATGGCATGATGGTAAAAAGTTCAGGCTTGTTTCGCGAGATATGGGCATTTTTGGCCACACATACGGGTTGTATATGGAGTCTGACGATGGCATTTACTGGTCTGAACCCCTGATTGCCTACTTTAACACCGATTATTACTTTAAACAACCCCCTGCCCCACCGCACCTTTCTAAATACGGGCGTTTTGAAAGGCCTCAACTCCTGCTCGAAAACGGCAGTCCCACGCACCTGTTTGTTACCACACAGGGAGGCAGATTTATGACTTCATCGGCTTTTGTTTTCAGTCTGGTGTAACTAAATTTCTCTGTTTAGATGACAATTGAATAATAAACTTGAATTATACGGATTAATGTAATATATTTGTACGTATAAAAGAGTTCGAATTATGGATACAAAATTAACACTGAAATTAGATAAATATGTGATTGACAGAGCCAAAGAATACGCTTCATCACAAAAAAGAAGTTTGTCTGGTATGATAGAGTCTTATTTAAAAACACTAATTTCTAAAGATAAAAATCAATCTGACAACGACATTGAAATCTCTCCTTTTGTTAAAAGTTTAAGAACAGGGGTTAAAGTTCCTGTTGATTATGATTACAAAAAAGCATATGTTGACCATTTAGCGGAGAAATATAAATGAAAGACAGACTTTTTCTTGACACCAATGTGGTTGTTGACTTATTAGGTGAACGTGAACCATTTTATGATTCGGTTGCTAAAATTGCAACACTTGCAGACAAAGGACAAATACAAATAATAGTGTCCGCATTGACTTATTCTACAGTATATTACGTAATTTCAAGATTTGAAGAAAAAGAGTTAGTTAAAGAAAAAATCAGAAAGTTTAAAGTAATTGCAAAAACATCTGACTTGACAGATAAAATAATAGACAAGGCACTTTCATCAAAATTTAGAGATTTTGAGGACTCGTTACAATACTATTGTGCTGTGGGAATAGACTGTAATATTCTAATTACCAGAAACGGAAAAGACTTTAAAGATTCTGACATACCAGTTTTATCACCTGACGAATATCTAAACAGTTTGAGAAATAAATAAATCTGCGCTAATTCAACACATAAAGCATTAATTTATATATTGTTATGAGAAATTTCTGTCTTACTATGGTGTTTATGTCGGCGAATAATAACGAAGCTGCAATTCAACGAAATAAATAACTTAGCAAAGCGGTCTCGTGAGCTCAGTGAATACTCCCCAACATGTCATACTTGTAATCGTTTTATTTTCCCCCTGTTATAAGAAAAGTAAATCCCCGCGATACTGATCACAGAAAAAGTAAGAAAACCCAAATGAATGGCTTTAAGAAAAACAGTATTGGAAATTGTTTCTACTGATTGGTTTCCAAACAATCCGGCAAAATAAAAAGTTACAATAGTCATACTGGTTATCTGTCCCAAGACCCTCATGGTAGCTGAGAAACCGGATGCTACACCATATCGCGATTTATCCACCGAACTCATAATGGTGTTCATGTTGGGGGAAGAAAAGAGGGCAAACCCAAATCCTACCCAAAGCAGTATTGAAACAATGAAGTTTATTGATGTAGTATCTTTTAAAAAGGAGAATGCGGCCAATCCGATCGTGCACATGGTCATTCCGACAGTGGAAAGAAAACGGGGCTGGATGCGATCGGACAATCTTCCAGCAATTGGCGAAAAAATGGCCATTACTGCCGGTTGTGCGACTATTATAATGCCCGCGTCGCGGGGTGACAATCCCTTTATTTTCTGAAGATATAGGCTAAGCAGGAAAACAATGGCGAATGTTGCACTGTAATTGATAAGCGCGGCCATGTTTGAATAGGCAAAGAGACGGTTGCGGGTAAACAGACTTGTTTCGAGCACCGGCATCTGTGATTTTTTTTCGAAAGTCCAGAACAAGATTAATCCCAAAACACCTCCTGCCATAAGTATCCATCCGGTGACTGAAGGAATATTGGAAGAACCATAAACCAGCGCCACCAGTCCGGCCATGTAAAAAATGGTGCCCTTAAAGTCGGGGTTCTGATTGCGGTGAGGGGTATTTTCATCCTTTCCCAGAAAAAGAAAGGCAACAAGGGCAGTTATTATCCCAAATGCAAATGCCAGGAAAAAAATTGACCTCCACCCAAGATATTGGGTCATCAATCCTCCGGCAAAGGGGCCGAACGCCAATCCCAGGTATACCGATGAAACCGATATTCCCAGCACCCTTCCCCTGAATTGTGGCGGAAACGCTGCTACCAGTATTGCCGACCCTGTAGATATTGTAAAAGCTGCACCAATACCCTGAAGAAAACGAAAGAGAGTTAATTGAAACCCCGATTGCGCCATTCCGCATAAAAAAGAAGCCAGCAGAAATACCACGACTCCGGTTTTGAAAAGTCTGCGTATCCCGGTAAGATCACCCAGGCGCCCGACAGGAAGCATCAACATTGCAGTGGCCAGCAGAAATGCTGTGATGATCCAGCTAAGGCTTACGGCATTTAGTTTCAGGCTCTTCTCGATAGCCGGCAAAGCAATGTTGATGGAAGAAACCAGAAAAGTTCCCATGAAAGAGGTAATCGTAACGATAACAATAATCGAGATTTGCTTTCTTGTCCAGCGCATGAAAAGGTTTGAAAAATGATGGCAAAATTAACTTTTTACGGTTAATAACAAAAGTAAAGCTTTATTTTCAGCAGTGCTGTTTATGATGGGCATTATAACATGAATAGTCATCAATGTAACCTTAATTATTAGCTAATTATTAAATAAAAATTGCAGGGTTGTTATCATCTATGCAGAACGGCAATCATTAGAATATGAGCTGAACTTGATACCCCTGAATGCTCATATAAAAAAGACTGTCCAGAAATCTCTTGGCGCAACTTCGAAAATACTTCGCGTAACTTTGTGTAATAGCTTTAATGGTTGTAATACATTGAATCACAAAGAACAAACGAAGTCTGGCAGAGTATATCGCTAAGTTTTTCAGTCTTTCCGGACAATCTTAAAACCCTGACAAATAAGACAATAACTATTACAACGGTTTCACCGGCACACAGATATCCACGATAAATTTACCATCTTTAGGCTCTTCGGGGTACATTTCGAAACAGGGCTTGTCATCGGGCTGGTAACCGCTGGTTGGCAACCATTGTCCGTAAACCCAGTCCCATGCCTGCTGAAACTGCTGTCCGGTTAATTCAAAGCGGGCTACACCATATTTTGCAGCTTCAATTTCCATTTTGCCCACCTCGCCATCTACTTTGGTATCAGGCGGAACTGTGATGCATACGCTCATCCTTAGCTTGTCCTCTTCGGTAATGTTTGGATCATCGTGATAAATAATCAAAGATTTAAAACCCGGTCCACCGATTAACCCCCGTGGGCTAGCCCAGGCAAACAATTTGTTCCAGATTCGTTCAAACAATTTCTCGTCACCCTTGTATGGCCCTATATGCCTGATGTAGGCCAGGGTCATTTTCGGAAGTTCTTTCACTTCCACGCTTTTGTTTAATTCCATATTCGTCCTCCATTTAATTGTTTTTGTATGCTGACAAAAATAGATGAAGGACCTGTCAGTGTTTTGTTCTGTATTGCTCTCCTGTTGACTCAGATTGCTAATTTCAAATTTTTCTTTTCTGTATAAAGATGCCGATCTGCCAAAATGGTTCTTAAAATTTCTTGAGAAAATAGAAATATCTGTAAACCCGCATTTAAAGGCAATTTCAGAAATGCTCTCATGGTTCTTCATGGCGATCATTGATGCGGCTCTTTCAAGCCTTACCCGCTGAATAAAATGAAAAGGTGTTTCACCCACCAGCGCCATAAAAATGCGGTGAAAATGAAATTTAGAAAAATTAGCCACTCCGGCAAGCTCATCTAATGTAAACTGGTGTTCGAGATGATTTTCTATATAATCGAAGGTCTTATTGATGCGTGACCAGTATTCGTTTTCTATTGACTTTGTCTTCCGGGCCATATTATGGTTTGATTGGGTTTTATCAAAAGCAAACTACTTAAAAAGTTTGAACAACTGCAAGACTTTTTATGCTCCGGAGGATATTTTAATTAACGAACCGATACAGGTGTTTTAAATCAAAAATACGGGATGTAACCGCTCTCTTCAATTGCCCGTTGTCCCTCATAGGTAAGTAACCACTGATATAGTTTGTAGGCATTGGATATCGGTTCAAGGTCTTTACGAATTACGACGAAAACATCGGTGGTATATTTATATTGTTTTCTTTTTAGTGATTCATAATCAGGATACACACCGTTTATGGCCAGAAGTTTTAGGCTGTCATTTGGAGCCATAAACTGTTCATAGAAATAAACGGTGTAACCAAGACCTTGTTTATCAGTGGATATGCGGTTAATCGGCCCCATCATACCAAACAACATCATTTCAGGGAAATTAAGCATAGGAAGGTCTTTCATCACCAGGTCGAGCATCAGTTCCTGGCTGCCGGAGTTTGGTTCCCTGGTATAGGGATTGATTTTGTCGTTCGTACCACCCACCTCACTCCAGTAAGTAATATTTCCGGTGTAGATATTTTGAATCTGGCTCGTCGTTATTGAGTTGACAGGATTGCGAATATTAACGATAAAAACAAATGCATCGAGAGCTACTGGTTTGGTTACCAGTTCAACACCCTGTTGATCTGCCAGTTCAATTTCATCGTCCGATGCGCTTCGTGCAACCAGTATGATGTCGGCTTTTTTATTGATAAGATTAACAAAAGCGGTATGAGTGCCGGAGTGTCTTATACTATCTAAGATAAATTGAGCAATTTCAGGTTTTTCTTCAAATTCAGGCCAAATCCTGAAAGTTTCATCAAACCAGGGTGTCCAGCGGTAACCTACATCCAGCAATTTACATGCTACAACAATTTGCAACGGATGGGCAGATGTTGAACCGTCTACTTTAGGATAATCTGCAATTGTAAGGTTGTCGAATGTTATTACTGTATGCTCTGAATTGTCTTCACAACCGGCAGACAATATAATTATAAATATGTACGATACAACCATGATGATTTGCAACCATCGGATACCAGCTTTCATACAGATTACTTTTTTATGATTTCCGGAAATAAAAATTACAGATCTTGCTGCCATATTCAAATTTCTTTGGTTTTCAATACGAAACCATGCAGGCTGTCTGTAACCTGCATGGTTCTAGTGAAAACCTATGGATTAATTTTACACTGATACTTAGATGCCGGAAACAGTCAAAAGGTTGCGTATAAAAACACAATCAGATGTTTTTAGTATTTTTAATACTGGTATCCAAATAAAATTCTTTTTTAGAACAATATGCCTCAAGCCGGCAGGGCTTTTACTTTTTTTACTCCCTTTGGTTTCCGAAAAATCGGAACAGGCTATGAAATCGCTGCGCTAAGTTCTGCAGCAAAAAAAAGTAAACAACCGCGTGTCGCCTTAGCTTAAGCGGTGACGCAAAAATGCCGCCGTTCCAGATAAAATTGCTAAGAATCAATTCATTTCGCTAAAAGAAATGAACTCACCCCTCCTTCGTCGGGGCTCAGACAGCATTTCTTTTTTAACGCTCCATTCATTG
>JAFGPL010000059.1 GCA_016936215.1 Bacteroidales bacterium | reverse complement strand
GTCTGTCTTTAAAGTCATCATACTTCGTTGCGCTCGTCCTCAAAAAGGTCATTTACGTATGGTAAACTCCCTTTTTTCGGACTTCACTCGCCTCGTCTGCGAACTTTAAAGAACAGCCACACGACTTTATGGACAAACACTATATATAATCGGAAGTTTTCATAAAATGGGATACCAGGTTCAGCCGATTATTTATATCTTTAGATTCCTGCGTAAATTAAAAAAGCTAACAAATTGACTCAATCTTTTAAAAAACATCTTTAAATCCGCAAGTTAATTTTCCTTTTCCCATTAGGCTTCGACTTCCCGCCTGCCTTAGCAGTGCGGCGGGCAGGCGCTGCTAAGGCAGGCGGGAAGTCGAAGGGTGTTTATTACCAATTATTTACTATTTAACTTGCGGATTTAAGGAGCATCTTTTTTTTTAATGAAGCTAAGCAAAACGCTGAACCTCCGCCTGCAATAGCGAAACGGCGGACAGGTTTATAACATTTTTATAATATGTCCGGTCATTATTGCTTTATTATTCACATTTGATAGTTTTAACGTAAGAACATATGTTCGTTTTTCCGGGAAATCCTTAAATTTGTGGGTACATCAACGGATAAAAGCAAACATTATATGTCAGGCTGTAAGAATACAATCCAATTGATGATAATTCTTATTGCGTTTGGGTGCAATAAAGAAGCGGAAGAAACAAAACCGCTCATCATTGAATATGAAATCACACATGTCTCATCACATGGCCTTTCAGATGGCGCCATAGACATTACGGTTAAAGGCGGTTTAATGCCATACTCATACAACTGGTCTGACGGCATTACTGCAGAAGATATCACAAACATTCCTGCCGGTGAATATTCTGTAACTGTAACCGATGCAGGCGATTCAACTGCAAAGGCTGATTTTGCAGTGACACAACCTTCCTCAGATACTTTGGTTTTTGATATTGAGGGAAATGCATACCGGACAGTAAAAATTACCGGCCAGTTATGGATGAAAGAAAACCTGCGTGTGACGAGAAATCCACAGGGAGCTGAGATTACCAGTTACTGCTACGGCAACGATACCAACTACGCATCAACCTATGGAAGGCTTTACACCTGGGATGTTGCAATGAATGGTTCTGTAGTGGAAATGGCACAGGGTATTTGTCCCGACGGCTGGCATATACCCTCAGACGAAGAATGGAAAGAACTTGAAATGAACCTCGGTATGACACAACAGGATGCGAACAAGGTAAACACATGGAGGGGTGACGGTATAGGGACCTCGATGATCAGAGGAGGGGATTCGGGGTATGAAGCGCTTTTGTCAGGAAGAAGGAACAGTGCCGGTTATTACAGCCTTCTGAATGAATTTGAATACATGTGGACATCAACCGAATACGGTGAAAATGCATGGCGCCGGTGCCTTAATATTATGGACGACAAAGTAGGAAGATGGAATACTTTTCCAAAAACCTATGCATTCTCGGTAAGGTGTATCAAAGATGAATAGTCTGTAAAAAAATAAAATTCAAATGTATCGGTTTCGAATATTTTATCTTTTAGCATTACTGTTTACAACCTTGTTATTTGTGGCATGCGATAAAAACGATGATCCGGGGAACCCAGGCGAACTGCTTGTTTTCAGCTCGCTGCAGGCAGATAAAGACACCATATTCGCCGGGGATTATACAAATATAACAGCAGTGGCAACCGGTTACAAGATAAGGTTTAAATGGTCAAAATCTGCCGGTGATATCTTAGGGTCGGGTGCCCAGGTTGTTTATGCTGCATCTAAATGTCAGACAGGAAGAAACAGGATCACCTGCACTGTAAATGACGGCAACAACCGTTCAGAATCAAAAGAAATTTTTATTGTGGTGGAATGAAAGCATTTGTTACACTTGCTTTTATCTTTCTTGCGGTACGAGCAATGCCCCAGTGCCTGTCGTCGGTTAACCCGGTTGGCGGCACAAATAACCTGCTGGTCCTGCAGCCAAAAGCCCTGAGGATTATCACATTTTATAAATTTAATTACGGCAATCAATATTTTGAAGAAGACCACCCATCTGACTTCAACCTGATTAAAAATGCCAACTACAGTTACATCGGGACCATAGCAGCCTATGGTATCGCCTCAAGGTTTACATTTGAAACAGAGGCGGGTTATTTTATAAATAAGACACAAATCTATAATTTGGTGCCTGAGCAGAAACTTCGCGGCTATGGCTTTTCCAATATTGTTCTTTCGGCCAGGTACGGGGTTCTGATCAACAATCAAAAAAGGATATTTCATTCCCTGAGCGCGGGAGTAAAAGTGCCTTCATCTAATAAATTCCAATATTCACAAGGGGTTGAACTTCCCGATGAGGTGCAGCCGACATTGGGAAGTTATGGTTTGGTTTTCCAGTCTTTTCTGGTTAAAGAATACTCATTCAGGGGATTAAGGTTCTTTTTTACCAATCGTTTTGAAACCAACCGGACAAATAACCAGGGTTTCAGGCCGGGATCATCTTTATTTACCTCGCTTTTTGTTTCAAAACATTTAATGTTCCAATGGTTAAAAGGCGACTGGACAACAATTCTGCAATTGAGAAATGAATTAAGGGCAAAAAACACCAGGGA
This sequence comes from Bacteroidales bacterium, assembly GCA_016936215.1. Taxonomy (GTDB): domain Bacteria; phylum Bacteroidota; class Bacteroidia; order Bacteroidales; family UBA10428; genus JAFGPL01. Next base: position 31,806 of record JAFGPL010000059.1, on the reverse strand, counting down.
AGGAAAAACTGTGTCAGCCTCAGGTGGCAACCTTTTCTTTCTTTCCCCCCAGATTAATTATACAATCAGGGAAGCCTGGAACCTTTCGCTCATGGGTGATATACCCCTGTACCAATATCTGAATGGCATTCAGATAGGAACAAAAGCGGGAATCACGCTCGGCCTTTCAAGAGATTTTCATTTTTGAGGGCCGTAATTCAGCCTCTTGCCTCTTCCTTCGCCGCCACCCGGGGCTTTACGACGTTTCCCCATTCCTTTTCCTAATTTATTTTCGGCATTATCTTTCGGGTCTTTCTGGCATCTGCCCAACCCCCTACCCGTACCGGGGCCTTTGCCCTCTGGGCCGGTTCCGTTCATTTGTGGCATAATTGTAATATTTGGTTATTAAATAGTACTACTATCTTTATTTGTTAATGCTATTCTTATTTTTTTCTTTTGATAAGCTGAAGTTTTCTGCGTATTAATTTCTTTTTCAAAAGGCTGATCCTGTCAATAAATAAAATTCCCTGCAAATGATCATATTCATGCTGAAATATCCTGGCTGTTAATCCGCTCAGGCACTCCTCATGCAGTTTAAAATTTTTATCGCGATAACGTACCTGGATACTTTCAGGCCTCTTAACTTCTTCAACAATTCCCGGGATACTCAGGCATCCCTCCCTAAGATAACCGTTATCCTCACTGCAAGTAATTATTTCTGGGTTTATAAATGCCTTTTGAACAAGGTCATAACCATCCTGCTGCACCGGTAATGTATCAATAATAAAAATATTTTTTAAAATAGAAACCTGGGGGCCCGCAAGGCCAATACCCTCAGCATAACTAAGGGTTGCAAACATATTGGCTGCAATGTCTCCCGGGTTATCGTTTATATCCAAATCAAATGCTTTTTTTCTAAGTACAGGCGAACCATATATTAAAATCGGGTAAACCATTTTATTATACTTTATAACTCCGCACAAAATAGGCAAGTCCATTATGTTTCACAGATTTGATAAGGCCCTGTGATATAAGTGAATGAACGACCGAATCACTGGTATTTTCTTTCCTGAGCAATACTGACATGGTATCTTCGCGAATAGGATGAACCGAAGCAATATTTAATATGTCTTCGTATGCATTACCGGTATACCCGGTATCAGTCCCTTCAAAACCCGCGAGCAGTTCAGTATTAATTCCAGCATCTTTGTATACCTGCCATGCCATTGCCAGTTTACCCTCATCTACCGGTTTGATTCCTTTAACTGCCGGCGGGCGGATAGGTAATGACAGAAAAGCTGTTTCAGGCTTGATTGAAGCAATAAAAGCAGCAGTATCGGCAATCTGTCCGGGCGAATCGTTGTAATTGGCCACAAGCATGGTTTCAGTATTTAATTTGCCTTTATATTTAGACGAAAAGGCTCTAATGCCATCAAAAATTTTTGCCAGATCAAGATTTTCCTGTGGCCTGTTAATCCTCTTCCATGCATTCTCATCAGCCGAATCTACCTTGACCGAAACCCAATCGGCATACATAAGGTTTTCCCTCACCTCCTCAAGATATATTAATGATGCATTGGTAATTACGGCAACAGGGATACCAAATTGTTTCAACCCCTGAATTTCCTTTCCCAGGTTAATGTCGAGCGTTGGTTCTCCATTCGCAACAAAAGTAAGATAATCGGGTTTGTGCCCCGGGTCAAGTTTTTTAAGGTGATTATAAACAGATTCAATCAACACCGCCGGTTCATAAAAAGATTGCCTGTTTATATTCTTCTTTAAAGTGTCACCAACCTGGCAATAAACACAACCGTATGAACATGCTTTTTTGGAGGCAATATTGTTTATGCCCAAACTCTTACCAAGTCTCCGGGACGGTATGGGGCCAAATGCGATCATATTTTTACAGGAACTGATTCAACAACCTTGTTTGAAATTGTATCAAAAACCTTTACCACTGAGCCATTGGACTGGTTATAAATAGTGCGTCCGTTATCTGATACCTCCCCTATTTCCATTACGAAAGGTATCTGGCCGAGAAGCTGGGTTTTGAATTCCTGCGCCAGTTTTTCACCACCTCCTTTACCAAAGAGATAATACTTCTCATCGGGATGTTTGGCAGGAGTAAACCACGACATGTTTTCTACCACACCAATAATCGGGACATTCAGGTCGCGGTTGGCGAACATTGCTGCTGCTTTACGTGCATCCGCCACAGCGACATCCTGTGGGGTAGTGACAATTATTGCACCTGCCAGGTTTAGTTTTTGTATGGTTGTAAGCTGAATATCACCAGTGCCCGGGGGAAAATCAACGATCATAAAATCTGTTTCCCCCCATTCAGTATCCCTGAAAAACTGGGTCATGGTATTTGAGGCCAGGGGGCCCCTCCAGATCAGCGATTGTCCGGGGGAAACAAAAAAACCGATTGAAACTAATTTTACACCGAATTTTTCAACCGGGTACATCACATCCCTTCCGTTTTTGTTGCCACCTGCCGGCTTCTCATTCTGCACGCCAAACATCATGGGGATTGAAGGGCCGTAAAGATCGGCATCTGCAAGGGCTGTTTTAAACCCCTGTCGTGCCAGCGAAACCGCTAGATTTGCTGCAATGGTTGATTTTCCCACGCCTCCTTTACCTGAGGCAACCACAATAATATTTTTTACTTCGGGAATTTTTATTTTTTCAAATGCTGTCGGGTTCATATATTGAAGATTTTACCTGGTTCCAGATTACATTAAATTGTTTTGCCAATTGACTATCGGGACTATATTCCCTGATTGTTTTTCCTTCTATCAGTGCATAAACTATACTTTCATCATAAGGTATTTTACCAATTACCGTAACCCCTGATTTTTCAAGGTTACGCTCAATATTGTCAGCCATCTGCTTATTAAGGTCATACTTGTTGATGATAACCTTTACAGGGGTTTTAAAGCCATTTATTAACCCCAGCAGCCGCTCGAGGTCGTGCCACCCCGAAAGCGTAGGTTCTGTTACAGCTATCACAAGGTCAGCTCCTGTAACTGAGGAAATTACCGGACAACCAATGCCTGGCGGGCCGTCTGTGATGATATAATCTGCCCCTTTCTGCATTGCAAGTTCTTTGGCATATTGTCTTATCTTCGATACAAGGCGGCCGGAATTCTCTTCAGCAATTCCCAGTTTGCCATAAACCATAGGCCCGAAACGGGTAGTGGCGTGATATATTTTGTTGTTATTGTAACTTACTATCCTGATGGCCTCTGCAGGACATGCAACGGCACACAGGCCACAGCCTTCGCATGCAAATTCATCAATTTCGAACTGATTGTTTTTGAAATTTATGGCCTGATAACGGCACAAGTCCTTGCATAAGCCACACAAAGTACACCTTTCCTGTTCAATGATGGCTTTTGACCCGCTCGCAAAATCTTCTGTCTTATAAATATCAGGGGTCAACACAAGGTGCAGGTCGGCAGCGTCCACATCGCAATCTGTGAATACCGCATTTTCAGCAAGCGAAGCCAATGCAGAGGTAACAAATGTCTTTCCGGTGCCTCCTTTACCACTCAATATTACTATTTCAATTGGTTTGTCCATTTAATATTTTTTGAATGATCCCCTGAAATATCGTTTTCATCCCGTTATCCGATTCAGCAATAATCCTGCCGTTTGAATATGCTTCGGCCAATTCTTTTTTAAATGGTATTTCGGCAAGTATGGTTATTTTATTGGTATGGATATAATCATACAAAGGTTTATAATCCAATCCAGCTTTGTTAATCACAATACCTGTTCTTTTGCCAAGTTGTTTAACAGTCTCGGCCATAAGTTTAAGGTCGTGAAAACCAAATGGCGTCGGCTCTGTAACCATAATCACATAATCAGCCTTTGAAACGGTTGCAACCACAGGGCATGAAGTACCCGGGGGAGAATCGAAAATAACGACAGACCTTTCTTCCGAATGTCTGATCGTCTCCCTTATTACCTGTGTTTGCAGGGCTTTTCCAACACTCATTCTTCCTTCAATAAACTCATCCCTGGTATAGTAATCATAGTGGGTTATCTTTCCGATCTCCTCATTGTGCTCGGTTATAGCACCTTCCGGACAAACATAAGTGCATGCACCGCAACCGTGGCACAACTCTTTTGATACCTCGATAAATTTTATAGGCGGCAGCATCACAATGGCATTAAAGGCACATACAGCCTTGCACTTTCCGCAAAAAGTACATTTATCTGCCACAATTTCAGGTACTGACAAATAAACCGGAAAGCTCTCCGTTTCGGAAGCTTTAATAAAAATATGACAATCGGGTTCTTCCACATCACAGTCTAAAAGCTGTACATTGTATTTCATGTATTTGGTTAGCACATGAAAAAGACCTGTACTGACCGTGGTTTTTCCGGTCCCCCCTTTACCGCTTGTTACAGCTATTTTCATCTATCATAAAAAAAATGTGCGGTTAATTCATTGAAACGGTGTACCGCTGAAAATCCAAAGAATGATTTTCCGGTTTCGATGCAACTTTTTGGTTAAAAAAAGCAACAGTGCTTTTCTCTTTAACCCCGATCATCTCGGCAATTACATCACATTTAACCATAAGCAGAAAAAATATTTTCTTACGAGTATTGCCGATCAGTCCTTCAAGGTTGCCTTGTCCTTTTGAAATAATGATATCGGCCTCTTCAAATTTTTTCCGGAATTCATCCGAGCACCTGTCCAATATGGTGGATGGTGCATCGTAACCATTTGAAATTACATGGGCAATTTTGTCAATCCCTACTTTTTTGGCATCTACAAGGGTGATATCATTGATGACGTTTCCCCCCCTGGTTGCAAACCAAAGGTTCGGGTGTTTGATGGTTTCGATAAAGAGTTTATCAAGGACAATTTCACCGGCATTGTCACCCAGGTACAAAACAGTGGATGCTTTCTTTAGTTCTTTATATAATAAACGGGAATGGTCAATAGCAGGCTGCAACTGCGCGGCAGCAGAAAGTGCCTTAAAAACATCAAACGGTTCGGGCGGGCCAAAATCAATAATATTTCCCGCGAGGGCAAATCTCAATGCTGTACGGAACGGGTCATCAGACCTTGAAATGATATCTCTTGTATTCTCTTCGAAACTAAGCATCAGGTTATTATAATCATTTTTTTCACGGGCATAAAGGTCATTGGTATTTGTAACCTTTTTTACCATCCTGTGCAAAAGACATGCGGCCTCGGGAGCCGTAAGATTATTGTTTTTATGCTCATCTATAAAGAGCCTGAAGCGGACTATTATATCCCTTGCATCTTCATCGTGAATGCGATGTTTATCTAATAGTTTATTAGCCTGAAGAATAAGGCATTTAATACAATTGGTGTGCATAGCTTTTAATGGTCACAGGTATTTTTACCCGTTTGAAGTTTGTTTTGCAGGAACTCGTTAACAATCTGTTTTACCGGTTTTTCCTGTACTCCGATAATAACCTGTATGTTCTGCTCGGTGAACAAAGAAATGGCGCGGTGACCCATACCTCCCGCAAGTATATGGGTTACTCCCATAGAAGCAAGCCATGAAGGCAGCACCCCTGGTTCATGTGGAGGGGGTTTAAGATATGTTTCACTTACTATTTGGGCGTTATCGGTTTCTAAAACAGCAAAACTTTCACAATGCCCAAAATGCTGGCAAAGACAATCATTACTTACAGGAATAGCTACTTTATGCTTCATTATTGTTTAAATTATTAAAATACTATTTACAGGTTTTTTCGAGTAAAAAATCCTGCATGATAAATTTTAACGAGGTTAAAGATCAGATTTTTAACGTAAAAGACTCAATTTTTTACTTTTGGTTCTCCAGTTCTTCAAGCCTTTTTTCGATATCTTTCTGTGCACGGATTAAAGCTTCTGACTGGGATTTAAGCATTTTAATTTCGTCTTCCCTGTTACCTCCCTGGTTAAAAGGAAAAAAATTTGAAAAACCGGAAAAAGGCGAACCTGTAAACCAGTTTCTGCCCATTCCACGACCTCTGCCCATTCCAAATCCTCTGCCCATTCCGGCACCGCGGCCAGAACCAAAACCACGGCCCATACCTCCGCCAAATCCTTTTGTGTAACCCGGCGAATCATATCCTGTGCATAAACCTAATGCTCTTCCGGTCCTGGAACCTTGTCCCATTGGCCCGGTACGATCTCCTGCTGGCATATTATTAATGTTTATTGATTTATTGTTTCTATAATTTGTTTTATTGTTTGTCCGTATTTAATCGTTTGAACCTGTATGTTAAATTTATCCAAAACACTTTTGGCTTTAGGCCCAACCTCAACAGCAAAGACTTTGGCAACTTCATTGCCTGCCAAAAATTCTGAAACCTGTGGCCCTACCCCACCGGCTCCATTTCTATGGTTGTTTTCTTTAAATACAATTTCCCCCGTCTCGGTATTGAATATACAAAAGTACGGACAACGCCCGAAACGGTCATCAAGCATTCCGTCAGTCTTATTTGTCGCGGCAGGTATAGCAATCCTCATATTTTAAACATTAAAAATTATGGTACAAAAATAACAAAATAAATGAACATATGTTCATTTTAATGACTTTTTTTCATTTTTTAACATTTCATGAGAAGGGCATTAAATATGGCGATTTAGACCGGAAAGCCAATGAAAATTATTTGTTATTTATATCATCAACCAGAACAATCCGGGGTTTAAAAGCCCCGATATTTTTTACATCAATACGGGTATAGGCCATAATAATAACCAGGTCACCCACCTGCACTTTTCTTGCTGCTGCGCCATTAAGAATGATCTCATCACCTGTTTCGCTACCTTTGATAACATAAGTTTCAAAACGCTCGCCATTGTTGATATTTAAAACCTGAACCTTTTCAAATTCATACATATCAGCAAGTTGCATCATTTTTTTGTTTATGGTGATGCTGCCTTCATAATTCAGGTCTGCATCGGTTACCCTGGCGCGGTGTATCTTTGATTTAAGAACTTCTATCTCCATAATTGAATAATTAAATTAAAAACCAATAAAGAGTAAAATATAACCTATTATCAGACCGGCCACCATGTTAATAATTTTGACTTTAACAAAATCTTTGCGTGATTCGGCTAAAAGAGGCAACATTCCATGTCCGTCCTGTACAATGGAATTCGCAAAAAGAATGCTGAATGGCAAAAGGTTTTGGGAAAACAGGGTTACAAAAATAAGATGTGGCCCGGATTCCGGGATAATTCCCATTAAAACAGCTATCAGCATAATTAAATACCTGTTGTTCTCCATTAAATTATTCATTACCAGGCTTGATTGAATAAAATAAAGGGCAATAAACGCACCCCAGGTCCAGAGAAAGATACGCAAAAGATGTTTCCTGATGATGTGATGGTACAAATGTTCTTTTAAAAAGTGATCGGGTACTGTTATTAAAACGAATAACAGGAATGCACTACCGGTTAAAAATGTGATCTTCTTCCAGTCCCAGTTATCAGGGCCAATCTGGCCGATGACAAGAAAAAATACAAACACCGATGTGAAAATAACCAGCAGTGCCCTTTCGAATGAAATATTCCTTAGTTGCGGAATAATTAATTGTTTAACAAAGCATTTACACTGGTCTTCCTGGTGTACAATAAATCCAAAAGCCTGAACAGTTTTCTTTTTTTTACCGGTAAAATAATTTACGATCAAACCCGTAATTACAGCCACGATGAATAACAATACATGCAGCAAAGCAGCCTTTCCGGGAAAAAGGGCGAACATAACAAATGCTTCATCCCCAGATGTGGCAATCATTGTTGTAACCAGGCCTGCTATGCCCATTATACCATGTGAATAAAGTGAAACTACAGTAAAAGCCCCCATACAACCGGGGATGATTCCGAGAATGGCCGCGATAATAATCTGCAGGAAAGGCGATTTCTGCAATTTGTCTGACCAGAGACTTTTGGTTTGTACGTTAATATAATCAATAACAACCATCATAAACAACACGAAAGCTGTTATCATTAATGTTTGTTTAAATGTAGGGAGAATAAAATCAAGCATCGTCAATGATTAAAAATTCAGGATATTTCCGGTTTTAACCGTATTGAATTTAAATTCTCTGTAAAACTCAGATAATGCAGGCAACTCTGTGCAATGAGACGGCAATACATGTTTTACATTGTTCTCTTTCAGGTATTTAATTGTTTCTGCCGTCTGTATGTCTGCTCTTTTCAGATGAAACCCTCCCATGATACCATATATCCTGTTTTCACCCGTTACCCTTTTAGCGTGCTCAAGTGTATTGACGATTCCTGAATGTCCACAACCTGTCACTACAAAAATGCCATTATCAAGCTGCATAGAGATTGCGCTGTCATCCATAACAAAATCGGGGGAATTATCTTCAAAAACAAAAGATGTAGACTTTGATTCAAAATCTGTAACGCGCGGCACCTCGCCCAGAAAGTAAAAACCATCAGATATTTTCAAAGGTTCTTTGCTGGTTTTAAGATCAAACTTAGCTTCAAAAGTTTCGCGTGTATCCTTAAGGCCAATATATGAATGATCTGCTTTCCTGCAACGTTTTACGAAACAACCAGGATGACAAATCATCCTGCCCCCGGATAAATATCCAAGACCGTCACCATGGTCGAAATGACCGTGACTAAGAACAATGACGTCAGGCTGCGAGATATCCACTTCCATTTTTGCGGCGTTTCTCATGAAAAGATTGCTCTGGCCGCTATCGAAAAGTATCCTCTTCTCTTGAAATTCAACCAGATATGACAACCCATGTTCTGCTTCCGTTTTTCCGCCCGCAGTATTATCAACAAGTACTGAAATATTCATGAATTTTTTTATTCAAAATTAGTCTAAATAATTTTAATATGAACAAAAGTTCATTTAATTTTGAGCCTTTAATTTTTTAAAAAAATGTTACAACATATTGCGCTTACAATAAATAACCAGGAAGAAATTGAAGATTTCTACGAAGGTGTTCTGCTATTCAGTTATAAAAATAAATACTCACTCAGTGAAGAAAATTCCTTGAATATTTTTAACCTGAAAGGATCAACTGATGTTTACTTCATGAACCATCAGAACACTGATTTTGAATTATTTGTCTGCGAAGAAAAAGAGAATAAATTATTCGCACATGTTTGTCTTGCATATTGGAAAGCAGAAATTACATATCATAATGCCCTTGATCGCGGCTATAAAACATTTGTTAAGCAAAATGTCAGTCATAACACCTATTTTATCTGGGATAAAAGTGGGAACATGTTCGAAATTAAAGATATAATAGAAGCTTAATATTCTAGGAATTAAAAAGTAAATGAAGAATGAAAAAATTTGACGTAATCATTATCGGAGGAGGCCCGGCAGCAATAGTAACGGGAATTACAGTAAAGAAGTTTTTCAAAGACAAAACAGTCCTTATGATCAAAGAAGATACTGAAGGTCTTGTCCCTTGTGGTATTCCCTATATTTTTAACCTGCTCGGCAATGATGCAGGCAAAAACAAAATGGGGCCCAAACCGTTTATTGACTTAGGTGGTGAAGTCATCATAAATACTGCTGTTAAGGTAGACAAAAACTCCAAAGAGGTTACCGTTAAATCAGGCGAAACATTTCAATATGACAGGCTGGTCTTTGCCACCGGTTCACTACCGGTTGTGCCATCATTTATTCCGGGTAATGATCTTAAAAATGTATTCTATATTAAAAAAAGTTATCAGTATATTCATGAATTAACTGTCAACTTAAACAATTTCAAAAAAATTGTAATCGTCGGGGGTGGTTTTATTGGTGCAGAAGTTGCAGAGCAGCTTACAGCAGCAGGCAAAAATGTAACCCTTATTGAAAGCGAACCATTTTGTTTTTCAAAAGCCTTTTCTGCCGAGTTGAGCGCTATAGCAACCAATGCATTAAAGGAATCTGGAGTTAATATATTAACATCCACCCTGGTAAAAGAGTTGTTAGGTGAAAACAATACTGTAAAACATGTATTGCTCTCGGATGGTAAAAAAATTGAAGCGGAAGCCGTGATCCTTTCCATAGGCTATAAGGCTAATACAGAGCTTGCAAAAGAAGCCGGCCTTGAGTTAAACAGATATGGTGATATACACGTTGATAATTACGGACGGACAACATTAAAAGATATAAGTGCAGTAGGAGATTGTGCGCAGACTTTTGGTTTCCTTACCGGCAGAAGCGATATGATAAAACTTGCCTCAACGGCCACAGCCGAGGCACGCACACTTGGCCATAATATTTTTGGCATTCGCATAAAAAAATGTACAGGAGGTACACTGGGCGTATTCTCAACCGAGATTAACGGCCTTGCTATGGCAGCCGCCGGCGCTAATGAAAAAAATGCTTCAGATTCGGGCGTCGAGGTTGTATCGGCGAAATTTTCATCCCCCGATCGTCATCCCGGTTCACTTCCGGGAGTTTCAGACCTCACGGTAAAACTGTATGCTTCTCCGGTAGATGGCAGCATACTTGGTGGTGAAGCATGGGGTGGTAAATCGGTTGGTGAAATTATTAACATTATCAGCCTGGCTATTCAAAAGTCTATAACTGTATTTGAACTGGTTTCATTCCAGGTGGGCACCCATCCGCTGTTAACCTCCTCACCGGTCAATAACCCGATAATAAGGGCTGCAGAGGATATTGTCTATAAAATTAGTTATTCAGCCTGAGCATCTTCATAAACCTGTTTCTATGAAAGCGTTCACGTTTAATACCATTGGCATTATCCATTCACCGTTTGACAAGAATGAAAATGTACCAATACAACCTTCATCAGGAACAGGAATTAAAGGAAGCGCAGAAATCTATCCTGAATATGCAGGGGGACTGAAAGACTTAGACGGGTTCTCTCACATTATGCTGCTGTATTGCTTTCACCTGTCTGGTGCTTTTCAGCTTGAAGTAAAACCTTTTCTTGATGAAAATAAACATGGCGTTTTTGCAACCCGTGCCCCGCGAAGACCTAATAATATTGGCATTTCAGTAGTCAGGTTGTTGAAGGTTGATCAAAATATCCTGCATTTGGAGAATATGGATATTATAAATGGCACACCGCTTCTTGATATAAAACCCTATATACCGGACTTTGATGCGGCTGAAAATATCCGGTTGGGATGGTTAACCGGTTCAAAACATCGCTTTTCGTCCCAAAAGGCTGACAAAAGATTTGATTTCTGATAATACTATCATTTACAAATGATTTCCGGAAAAGATAAATCAAGACTAAACCTGACAATTGATGCCATTTTGCTGATATTGTTAATGGCCATTACAGCCCTTGGGTTCCTGATAAAGTATTCACTTATTCCCGGTTATAAGCGCAATTTGCTTTACAGCAGCAATGATGAGTTGTATTTCCTGGGGCTTACGCGGCACGGATGGGGAGATATACACCTGGTACTCGGTATCGTGTTTGTTTTTTTCATCCTGCTGCATATCATCCTGCACTGGAAAATTATTACTGCTATATTCAAAAAAATGGTCACCAGAAAGAAGGCCCGTGGTGTTATCATTATTTTTATCCTTGCTATTATTATGATTTTTGCAGTGGGACCGTTCTTTGTAAAACCCGAGGTAGTAGCCTTGGAAAGGCAACACGCCCACAAACGGGGTATTGAAGTACCTTCCCCTGCACAAGAGGTAATTCTGAAAGATACGGTAGCACAAAAGGCAAAAGAGGTACACCGGGAATTAAAAGAAGGGAGAATTGCACAAAACCGGCAGTTGCCGGAAAAAGCACATGCACACTCCGAAATTGAAATATTCGGCTATATGACCTTGAATGAAGCTGCCATAAAATATTCTGTTCGGGCTGAAGAACTTGCAAACGCCCTGAATATACCACTTTCATCCTCAACAGAAAAAATCGGCAGGTTAAAAAAAAGATATGGTTTTGAAATGGAAATATTAAAAGAAATAATTATACAGGTACAACAAAGAAAACAAAACTGATAGATTTATAGAACTTATGGAAAAATTTCGAGCGAAAATTACAGGTATAGAAGCATTTCTTCCTGAATATATTCTTACCAATGAAGAACTCAGTAAGATGGTAGACACCTCTGATGAATGGATAACCCAAAGGGTAGGCATCAAAGAAAGAAGGATACTTAAGGGTGAAGGACTTGCCACATCAGACATGGGAGCTGAAGCTGTAAAGAAGCTTTTAAAAAAAACAGGTACAAATCCCGATAGTATCGAGCTAATTGTTGTAGCTACCATAACACCCGACATGATGTTTCCTTCTACTGCCTGTTTAATTTCTGAAAAGGCCGGTATTAAGAATGCCTGGGGATTCGATATCAGTGCAGCCTGCTCAGGTTTTATCTTTGCATTGCAGACGGCATCCCAGTTTATCGAATCGGGAAGGAATAAAAAAGTAATCGTAGTCGCAGGAGATAAAATGTCTTCCATTACCGACTATACCGATCGTTCTACATGTGTACTCTTTGGCGATGCGGCAGTTGCAATGCTGCTTGAGGTAACCACCGAAGATGTGGGAGTAATAGACCATCACCTTCAGATAGACGGATCTGGTAAAGATTTTCTCTATTTAAAGGCTGGAGGGTCTTATAAGCCCGCATCACATGCCACTGTTGACGCAAAAGAACATTTTATTTACCAGGATGGACAGCCCGTATTTAAAACGGCTGTCTCAAAAATGGCTGATACCTCTGTGGAAATGATGAAAAAACACGGAATTTCCAATGAGGAACTCGCATGGCTTGTCCCCCACCAGGCAAATATGAGAATAATAGAATCGGTAGGGCGCCGCATGGGACTAACCAAAGACAAGATAATGATTAACATAAACAGATACGGAAACACCACAGCAGCAACCATACCTTTGTGCCTGTGGGAAAAAGAAAAAGAACTGAAAAAAGGTGACAAACTAATACTTTCGGCATTTGGCGGTGGTTTTACCTGGGGGACCATTTATCTGAAATGGGCATATAACTAAAGGTATTATTATAAAATGATACAGGAATTAAAGCGAATCTTTGGACCGAAATGTACTGCTGTTAAAGTCAATGGTGAGGTGAACGAATTTATTAACCTGCCAACAAAAAAAATGAAGTTTTGTGAGGCCGTGTTCCATTCTTTTGATATCCCTGTAAGAATTAACACCGACAACCTGGTATGCCCGGGCGCCAGAAGGTGTATGGGTTTTGACAAGGATGAAAACACACTTGCCGGGACCATAGCTGAAAACAACGATATTCCTGTAAAGTATATTTACAAAGCGCTGGCACAAATCCCTGTATTGAAAAATATTACCCATATAAATCTCGGAATTACAGAATTAATGGAGAAAGATACACCTCCCGATCTTTATATTATGTATTTAAAACCCGAACATATAACCGGGATTATTCACAGCCAGGCAAAATTTGAAGTCATGCCCATGCTGCCGCCCTACTCGTTATTATCTGTTTGCGGAAATGTTTTTTCACGTTGTTACAGCGGCAATACCATAAGTATTTCTTTTGGATGTCCCGAATCCCGCATTCATGGTGGTATTGAACCCGGTGAAGTTGTAATCGGAATTCCATTTAAATTTGCACGGCAACTGATAAGTTTATACAACTAAACAAATTATCTTTGCCCACTTTTTTAATTATTTTAAAAGAAATGGACTGGGTATGCTCTCACGCTAAAAAATTACTTAGTCCCCATATTTGATAAAAGTTTGCCCGGAAAAAAAGGATTAAATAATAAACAAGTGAAATATATTTTTAAACCAAAAATTATCAGCCTTGTACAGCATGATCTGATAGGCAGGAAACAATTAACCACGGATATTTTCGCTGGAGTTGTAGTAGGAATTGTTGCATTGCCCCTCGCCATTGCCTTCGCAGTGGCATCGGGCGTATCTCCTGATAAAGGTTTGGTTACGGCAGTAATTGCAGGCTTTATCATTTCACTTCTCGGGGGAAGCCGTGTTCAGATTGGCGGACCCACGGGGGCCTTTGTGGTTATTGTTTACACCATTATCCAAAAATATGGCATTGACGGGCTGATTATTTCCACCGTGATGGCAGGAATAATATTAATTATCTTCGGGTTACTGAAACTCGGCACCCTTCTTAAATTCATCCCTCATCCGCTTGTAATAGGTTTTACCAGCGGTATTGCACTGGTTATTTTCTCCATCCAGGTAAAAGATGCCATGGGCCTTACCGGTTCTGTACCTTCAGGATTTATTGAAAAATGGGCATATTATTTTTCAAGTGCCGGTAATATGAACTGGTCATCAATTCTTATCTGCCTTGTAACCATCATTATTACTTTGTTTTCAAAAAAAATAACCGCCAAAATCCCCGGTTCGTTTATTGCCATTATACTGGTCTCAACAGGAGTGTATCTTTCGGGCGCTGATGTTGCAACCATTGGGTCTGTTTTTGGTGATATCCCGTCGGGTTTTAAATTAACACTTCCGCAGATAAAAATTGAAAATATAGCTGAATACATGGGCCCTGCGCTCACAATTGCACTTCTGGGCGGCATTGAATCTTTGCTCTCCGCAGTTGTTTCAGACGGCATGATTGGCAGTACACACCGGTCAAATACCGAGCTGATTGCCCAGGGGATAGCAAATGTCCTGACCCCCTTCTTTGGCGGTATACCAGCCACCGGGGCCATTGCACGCACAGCTACCAATGTAAAAAACGGGGGAAGGACGCCTGTGGCAGGAATTGTTCATGCTTTGACCCTGTTGCTTATCATGCTCTTTTTCGGGAAATATGCAGGGCTTATACCCATGTCGTGCCTTGCAGGAATCCTTATGGTTGTGGCTTACAACATGAGTGAATGGAAGTCATTTGTTTCCATCCTGCGCGGATCGGTATTCGATATTATTGTGCTGCTTACCACCTTCTTTTTAACCGTTTTGGTAGACCTCACTGTGGCCATTGAGATAGGTGTAGTCCTTTCTTCATTGTTGTTCATGAAACGTATGGCCGATGCAGGTAAATATTCAATTGCCGAACCCGATATTGACCTTGCTGAAAACTATTCAGACATTCCAAAAAGCATTGGGATATTTGAGGTTAGCGGACCATTCTTTTTCGGTTCTGCTAAAGAATACAGCGAATTAATGAAATCAACCGGACAAAAATCTAAAGTACTGATTATTCGTATGAGGCATGTACCTTTTATTGATTCTACAGGAATTCATAATTTGAGGGAGGCTATTAAAAACATCCAGGCAGGAGGAACAAAAGTTATGCTCTCGGGCGTAAACGAAATTGTAAGACAAGATCTTGTAAGGGGCCGCATAGTATTCTTAATTGGTAAGGCCAATGTTTTTGAAAAATTCAGCGATGCAATTGAAATTGCAAAGCAATTAGTCACTCTTAAAACGGATAAGCCTTTAATCACGCAACCTTCAGAATAACCCTGTGTAAATAAATTTAAACATGGGCAGAGTAATGCTGTGGGTTTACCAGTTCGCGGTATTTAAATACTATTTGTTTAAAGTCACTCCAGGTATCACGTTTCAGGGCCGGATCGCGGAGCAGCGCTGCAGGGTGGTAAACCGGCATTGCCAACCTGCCTTCTATATTCAGCCATTTACCGCGTACGCGCGTAATGCGGTAATCATTACCGGCCATGTACTTTAGCGCCGTAGCCCCCAGTAGTATCATTATCTTCGGATCAATCAATTCTATTTGCCTGATCAGCCATGGCATACAAATTTTTGCCTCTTCGGGTGAAGGTACCCTGTTGTCCGGGGGCCGGCATTTAACAATATTGCTGATAAAAACATGCTCTTTTCGGCTAAATCCGCATGCCGCAAGGATTTTATCGAGCAACTGGCCCGATTTGCCCACAAAAGGCCTGCCCTGTATATCTTCATCGCGTCCGGGGGCCTCGCCAATAATCAAAATTCCCCCTGCAGGATTGCCTTCTCCAAATATTACATGGTTACGCATTTTTGAAAGCGCACACTTGTTACAATTTATTACTTCTTCATATAAACTTTTAAGTTCACTGTTACGTATATCTATTTCCTGATTCACTTTTAAAGCGGTTGAAAATTTCAATAAAAATACACATTTCTAGGTATTGAACATATGATAATTTGTTTTTACTTTTGACGTCCAATGAACCACAGCTTTAAAAATACCATTATCCGTATTGTTGCCGTTTTGCTTATCCTGCTTACCGGTGTGGTCATTGTCAACAAAAGTTTAAATATACATGTGCACAGGGATGCAAACGGTTCGGTGTTTGTCCATGCACACCCGTACGATAAATCAAACGATTCAGGGCCAACAAAATCCCATCATCATTCCGGCAATGAACTTTTTTGCATTCAACAGGCCGAGATACTTTATATGGCTGTTTTTCTTTTGCTTATCAGTACCATTGTTTTTTCCGTTACAAATTTTTTTCTTCATTCCCCTTCATTTCAAAACCCCTTTATTCTGCATCTTCAGAATGGCAGGGCCCCACCCGCAATTTAGTTTAAAAGTACGCTCTTATTTCATGGAATAATTTCCACCATGAATAATGGAAATTATTACTTTCATTTTTAATACTTTAAATATATTTTAAACAAAGCATTTTATGAAAAATATTCATTTTATCATTACCATAATAGTCTCTTCATTTACGCTTATAAGTTTTTCCCAAAAAACAAAAACCGATGCCAATATAATCGGGCATGTGGTATGTTGCGGAAAGCACCTTCCGTTTGCAACTATAGGGTTAAAGGGTACAACTATCGGAACTGTAACTGACGAAACCGGACATTACCAGCTTGTAAACCTGCCAACAGGTGAACAAACCATTTTTGTGAGCATTCTGGGCTATAAACCAAAAGAACAAACTGTAATTCTGGAGGCTGGAAAAACCACAGAAGTTAAATTTGAGCTTCAACAGGATGTTTTAAACATTGATGAAGTTATTGTTTCGGCCGACCGTGCAGAACAAAAAAGAACAGATGCCCCTGTAATTGTAAATACAATTTCCCCGAAGCTTTTTAATACCACTCAATCGGCAACATTGGGAGAAGGACTGAATTTTTCACCCGGCCTGCGCCTTGAAAACAATTGCCAGAATTGCGGGTTTTCGCAGGTACGCATGAACGGCATGGAAGGACCTTATAGCCAAATACTTATAAATAGCCGGCCAATATTTAGCGGATTGGCCGGTGTATACGGCTTAGAACTTATTCCTTCTAATATGATAGAGAAAGTTGAAATTGTTCGTGGCGGCGGTTCTGCACTATACGGGAGCAATGCCATAGCAGGAACTATAAATATTATACTTAAAGACCCGAAATTAAATTCGTATGAAGGCGGGGCCAATTATGCTTTAACAGGCATTGGTATGGATGGCAGCGAAGCCATGGTGCCTGATTATTCCGTTAATTTTAATACTTCAATTGTTTCTGACGACCATAAATCGGGAATATCATTATACGGTTTTACACGCGACCGGGAAATGTTCGATGCCAATAATGATGGTTTTTCAGAAATTGCACCACTTGAAAACCTTACTTTCGGGGCAAGGTTATTTCACAGGTTCGGTTACCGCGACAAACTTTCTGTAGATTTTTTCACCATAAACGAAGAAAGAAACGGCGGTAATAAGCAGGAATATCCGCTTCACGAAAGAGATGTGGCCGAAGCCGTAGAACATAATATGAAAGTTGCCGGAATAACTTACGAAAGATATTTCAGGCAGTACAATCTCTTAACGGTATATGCATCCGGTCAGTTCCTGGACCGTGATTCATATTATGGGGCTGGTAAATCACTCGGCGATTACGGCAAATCAACCGACAATACGTATAATTTAGGCATACAGTATAAAACCCTGCTCAATACCTCATCGTTTATTATTGGTATTGAACATACCGGGGATTTTCTTCTTGACAAAAAATTAGGGTTTCCCGATCTTGAAAATGCAGAAATTGACTTTTCGGACTCTACCATTCATTACACCCATACGAACAATACGATAGTGTCTGACCAGTCATTGATCACTTCAGGAATTTTTGCGCAGTACGATATCAGGCTAAATAAGTTTAAGTTCGCAGCCGGTGCAAGGTTTGACCACTATAAAGTCAACAACCTGGCAGATGAAGGGGTGCTCTCATCGGGTAACGTGTTCAGTCCCAGGTTAAGTTTTATGTATAATATTCTACCCGAATTACAGGCGCGCCTTTGTTACTCGCAGGGTTACCGCGCCCCACAGATATTTGACGAAGACCTGCATATATTAACATCGCGCTCTCGCCAGGTTATACATAAAAATGCCACAGACCTGAAACAGGAAACAAGTCATAGTATAATGGCATCAATAGATTTCAATAAACTCATCGGTAAGGTTTATGCAGGGTTCCTGCTCGAAGGGTTTTATACCCGGCTGGTAAATGCATTTAGCGATTCGGCTGAATTTACTGATGGTATTTACACCAAATACAGGATAAATGCAGAAGACGGGGCTATAGTCCAGGGTATCAATATGGAATTGAAGCTAAAGCCCCGTAAAGAACTTAACATAACATCGGGGTTTACTGTTCAGAAAAGCGCTTATGAATCCCCACAGGAGGAATTTCCGGAAAAAAGGTTTTTCCGCACTCCCAACCAGTATGGATATGTAGTTCTTGATTATGATATTTACCAAAACCTGTGCTTTTCAGCCACCGGCACATACACCGGAAGCATGTTAATACCATATTTTGGCACTGAAAATCCTGCAGGTGAACTCAGGGAATCAAAGAGTTTTTTTGACCTGGGGACAAAACTCACATACAGAATTAAGCTTAACGGGGCTTCTGTTGAATTTTCCGGTGGCATTAAGAATATCTTTAATGCTTACCAGGATGATTTTGATGTCAGTGAAAACCGAGATCCAGCTTATATTTACGGACCTGTTTCACCCCGGACTGTTTACTTCGGCATAAAAATCGGGAACATGTTAAATTACAAAACAGTTGTGGTAAGAGAAAATGATGATGAACCGGTAATGCATAGGGGACGCCGGCACCGTATGAAAGGCCGGCACATGAACAGACCGTTTTAAACGCATCTCTGAAACAGCAGGACCAAAGCACCTGCAATGATTTTATTTATTATAAAGTCAGAAATAATATGATAAGGTACAGCAATGGGATTGTTTTTAGCAAAGCCCATCCGGTTAAACATAACTATCTGTTTTGTCTGCTTTAAGAAAACCCCGTTGTTGTAACTTATCTGAATATTCAATTGATTACAGATGCATTAAAGAATAGCCCCCGGATTTATGCGAGGTATATACACATTAAATTCAAACCGGCATTCAATACTGCTTAGAATTACGATCTCAACCACTCCTCGGCTTCGGGTATATTATCAAAAAAACGAGTCTGGTTCGGACTTGCTTCAGCAACCTTCTTCGAATAATTCTCAACCGAAAACTGTGAGAAAACATCTTTGGGAACGATGATAGCTTCTTTTAATTGGCCATGTTCCTTGGCATATTTCCCAATCGTTTCGGCTGCCAGTTTTTGCATGTCAGGCCCCAGTCCCTTATGTTCACGGGCATCAAGGAGAAGTCCGTCTGCGTCGTTGGCTTTTAGCTCCCTGACAATAACATTCAGCAGTTTAATAAAAACCTCCCCGGGTGTCCTGCCCCACCATGTTTCATGCAAATAATTTCCATCAGCAACATACTCCAGTTTCAGGTTTTTGTCTTGATATACAGTCTTTCTCTCCATATATTTTGCATTATTAAATTATCATTTAACCTAAGGCTCAGTTAAATTTACAAATATTTTGCATATGAACTGTTAATGGTTCGTTCTGTTTTTCAACCAAAGATATTGTTTGGTTGAAATATATTAAGTACCCGAAGCAATTATGTTAGCGTTTTTCCTTATTAAGATAGAGCATATGATGGTATGAGCCCTCTTTAAACATTATGCGGCCGCATTTGGGACATTTGTTTTCTCTGCAAGGAACCCCTTTTTCATGAGGTATCTTCGTATTACAATGCACGCAGATGCAAAACTCATCCGGTTTAAATTCCTTCTGCATCTTTTTTGTCATTTAGCTGGATGATGTCTTCAGAATCGCACTTTCTGCAGCTTTTTGCAGGCTTCATGGTTATCATTGTTTCATGACAGTTATGACAACGGTACCAGTAATCATCAGTAATATAGCTCCCTCCCTGTATAAAAATTGCTTTTCCTTCAACAAATGCTTTTGCAATGCTTTTTCTTGCTTTATCGTATAGTCTTGTAAAGGTAGGCCTTGAAATATTCATTTTTTGAGCTGCTTCCTCCTGTGTAAGGTTCTCATAATCTGCAAGTCTTAAGGATTCATATTCTTCAAAAAGCAGCACTACAGGCTCAAGGTTACGCATAGGAACCCCAAATGGTTTAAAGCCCTCCATTGGCGGGGGCATGGTGATTCTTCGGTATCTTCTCCTGTTTGGCATAAATATCAATCAACGATTTCTTTTTTCACAGGGGCAGGGAACAGATTTGTATTTGTTCTGCTGGCTGCACCCTGCTGCCAATATAAAAAATATCAAAAGAAAAAACATCAAAAAGGTTCGAATGGTCAATATTTTTCTTATTTTCATTTTTTACTTTTAATTACAAATTTAATAAAATATAAAAGAACATATGTTCATTTTCTTAAATACTTAATTATACAATAAACAAAAAGCAAAAGCATGAACAAAAAAATTGTTGTAATAGGCGGATCGGCGGCAGGGCCAAAAGCTGCCGCAAGGGCACGTAGAATGGATGAATTTGCTGAAATCACCCTCTTGCAGAAAAGCCCTGACCTTTCAATGGCATCGTGTGGGTACCCTTACTATATCGGGGGGTTTTTTGATGACAGAAATATGTTGTTAAGCACTCCGACCGGGGTTGTCCGCGATCCGAAGTTTTACTGGAATGCCAAGGGTATTGTAGCCAAAGTAAATACCGAGGCAACAAAGATCAACAGGGATAAAAAAACAGTGGAATTTAAAGATTTGCAATCAGGTGAAACAGGTACCATCGAATATGATAAACTTATTATAGCTAGCGGTGCCAGGCCAAAGCTGCCGCCGATTGAAGGTATAGACCTCGACGGGATCACGACACTGCAGTCAATGCAGGATGCCGATTACCTGAGAAAAATCCGCGATGAAAAAAAGATTAAAAAAGCAGTGGTGATCGGCGGCGGGCTGATTGGAATAGAAACTACCGAAGCGCTCAACCTTGCAGGAATTGAAATCACCGTTATAGAACTTCTTCCACAACTTTTGGCTTTCCTCGACTATGAACTGGCCAAACTGGTTGAAAACTATGTAAAAACCAAAGCCAATGTGATTACCGGCAATGGGGTAGCAAAATTTATCGGGGAAAACGGAAAGTTAACGGCTGTTAAACTCCAGAATGGAACCGAGATACCATGTGAACTGGCCGTTGTAGCAATCGGTGTTCTTCCCAATACAATGCTTGCCAAAGATGCCGGACTAAAAATCGGTGAAGCAGGTGGCATATTCGTAGACGAATACATGCAAACATCCGATCAGGATATTTATGCGGTGGGCGATTGTACCGAAATAAAGAACACTATTACCGGGCACAATGTACTTGCACCCTATGGCGACCTGGCAAACCTTGAAGGCCGTGTTGCCGGTGAAAATGCAATTCTGGGCAATAAAGTGAAGTTTCCGGGAACCATACAAACCGGTATTTGTAAAGTATTTGATTATCATGTCGGCGCTACCGGCCTGTCTGAATGCTGGGCTGCCAAAGCCGGAAAAGAAGTAATAACCGTGGTAAACGCAAGTCCAGATAAACCGGGGTTTATGCAGGGTAAACTTCTTGTTACCAAATTGGTTGTTGAAAAGGAAACTTGTAAAATACTTGGTGCACAATGTGTTGGTCCCGGCGATGTAAGCAAACAAATAGCTATATGGGCTACAGCTATCAAAGGTAATCTTAAAGTCGAAGATATGGTTAATGCAGATTTGCCATACGCCCCGCCCTTCTCTCTCGCGATTGACCACAGCATTGCCACCGCTCATATTATGCAGAATAAAATAAGGGGATTGTTCAAAGGTATTTCTGTTAGGGAAGTAAAGGAAAAGATTGATAAAAAAGAAGATATATTCCTGTTGGACACACGTGGTGCAGATGAATTCGAAGCGATGCGCCTGGGTGCCGGAGAAACACAGATACCTGTTGGCATGCTGCGTAAACGTCTGAATGAGTTGCCTGAAGATAAAAACAAAGAAATCATCACTTACTGTAAAATATCACTCAGGGGTTATGAAGCCGCCGTTCTTTTGCAAGCCCATGGATATAAAAATGTTAAGCTTATGGAAGGCGGTTTAAGCGCATGGTATTATCCACGTGAAAAATAACATATTTATAAACAAATCTTAATAAGAATTGTTATTATTTAGGAATAATTAATATTAAAAAAATAAATTTTTAGCTATGTCAAAAACAAATAATTTTAATCAGGATCAAAAGTATGTAAAGTCAATGGTTGACAAACTAAACGGCTTATTATCTGATGTTCAGCTATTTTATATGAATGCACGTGGGTTTCACTGGAACATAAAAGGAAACCAGTTTTTTATGCTGCACGAAAAATTTGAAAAATTATATGACACCCTGGCCGACAACGCCGATGAAATAGCTGAGAGGATTTTAATGCTTGAAGGTGCCCCCCTGCACGCCTTTTCAGATTATATCAAGAAATCGGATATAAAAGAAATTAAAAACGTATCAACCGGACAGGAGACCGTAAAACATGTGGTTGACGGTATTAATATGTTGCTAGAAAAGGAGCGCGAAATAAGTTCACTGGCCGGTGATGCCGGCGATGATGCAACAGTTGACCTGGTAACCGGGATGATTGCCGCCCAGGAAAAAGACCTCTGGATGTACCGCTCGTTTTTAAAATAAACCTTTTTAATCCTTTATATGAAAATAGCGCTTCCGACAAGAAATAACAAGATTGACGAACATTTCGGCCATTGTGAATACTACACCATTTTCACGGTATCGGTTGATAATGCAATTGAAAAAACTGAATTGCTTCCTTCACCCGAAGGTTGCGGTTGTAAATCTGATATTGCCACGGTGCTTAGAAATATGGGTGTAACATTACTGCTTGCCGGAAATATGGGAGAGGGCGCGGTGAATAAAATCGGGGCAGCAGGTATTCAGGTTGTACGCGGATGCACCGGCAATGTACATGAAGTTGTCAATGCATACCTGCAAGGCACTGTTACCGACTCTGGTGAAACTTGCGCGCATCATCATTAGTTTTTTGTGAATCTCCGGTTTTTGTAACTATAATCTTGCCGGTCACTTTTGAATGGCTTATCCAATTCATAAGATGGCCGGCATTTTTTTCCCTGAATTATTTGTTGGACAAAACTTGACTTTTGATAAGAAATATCGTAAATTTATATATTCTTTAATAAGAATTATTATTATTTAATACACATTCAAATTATGAGTGTTTCAGAAGTACGGGAGAAACTTATCAGAAACGGCTTAAAAGTGACGCCGCAAAGGATTGCTGTTTTTGATGCCGTGATCAAACTTAAAAATCATCCCACAGCCGAAGAGGTCATCAATTTTATTAAAGATAATCATCCCAATATTGCTATCGGGACTGTATATAAGATTCTTGAAACATACGTGGAAATAGGGCTGATCAAGAAGGTTAAGACCGATAAGGATGTGATGCGTTACGATGCGGTGATCAATAACCACCATCACCTGTATTGTTCAGATTCCGACATTATTGAAGACTATTTTGACAATGACCTGAATGAAATGCTTTTTAACTATTTTAAAAAGAAGCATATCCCCAATTTTGAAATTGAAGATTTAAAACTTCAGATCATCGGAAAATTTAAAACAAAGAGGAATTCTTTATGAACCAAATGCTTAAGGGTATTTATCTGGTGCTGGGGACCCTTTCGCTGGGGCTGGGCATTACCGGTATTTTTATACCCGGTTTGCCAACAACGCCTTTCATTTTGCTTACTGCAGGTTTATATATCAGAAGTTCTGATAAGTTATACTCAAGGCTGGTAAATAACCATTATATAGGAAGCTATATTTCTGAATTTCAAAAGAAAAAAGGATTGACGCTAAAAGTAAAAATATACTCTATTATACTCATGTGGGCAATGATCTTTGTATCTGTAACACTATTGATCCGACCCGGTTATGTAAAAATTCTGGTTCTGGTTACCGGTATTATCGGAACGGTTGTTATGGGATATATATTACCCACAATTTCAAAAAATTAGTACAAATTAAAACACAAAACTATGGCAGAGAAAAAGAAAAAACTAACTACAGCTTCGGGCAAACCATACTTCGAGCACGAAGATAGTATGACCGTCGGCCCGCATGGCCCGATTTTACTGCAGGATTACATACTGCATGAAAAAATGGCCCATTTCAACCGGGAACGGATACCCGAAAGAGTGGTGCATGCGAAAGGTACCGGTGCTTTTGGCACCTTTACCGTTACCCATGACATTACAAAATATACCAAAGCAAAAATCTTTAGCAAAGTCGGTAACAAATGCCGTATTTTCATCAGGTTTTCAACCGTAGGTGGTGAGAAAGGCAGTGCTGATACCGAAAGGGACCCGCGGGGTTTTGCAGTTAAGTTTTACACCGAAGATGGCAACTGGGACCTGGTAGGCAATAACACCCCGGTTTTCTTTATCAAAGACCCGAAAAAATTCAGTGACTTTATTCACACACAGAAACGCGACCCAAAAACCAACCTGAAAAGCCCGACCATGATGTGGGATTTCTGGGGACTCAACCCCGAAAGCCTTCACCAGGTGATGATACTTTTCAGCGACAGGGGGACACCATACAGCTACAGGCATACCAACGGTTATGGAAGCCATACTTTTTCGATGGTCAACGCCAAAAACGAGCGGGTGTGGGTGAAATTTCACCTGAAAACACAACAGGGCATTAAGAATTTTACCGGTCCCGAAGCCGAGGCAATGAAAGCCAAAGACATGGACTGGGCACAACGCGACCTTGTTGAAGCAATCGGGCGAAAAGAGTTTCCGAAATGGGCCATGAAAATACAGGTAATGACAGACGAGCAGGCCAAATCGTTCCACTGGAACCCTTTCGACCTTACAAAAGTCTGGCCGCACAGCGATTACCCCCTGATGGATATTGGTATCCTCGAGCTGAACGAAATACCTTCAAACTATTTCCGCGATGTGGAACAGGCAGCTTTTGCCCCTGCACATGTTGTTGACGGCATCGGGTATTCGTACGACAAAATGTTGCAGGGGAGATTGCTGTCCTATCCCGATGCCCATCGTTACCGTTTGGGCGTAAACTACGAACAGATACCTGTTAACAGGCCGATAACCGAGGTGAACAATTATCAGCGAGATGGTTATATGCGTACTGACAGCAATGGCGATGACAAGCCTAATTATGCCCCTAACAGTTTCGATGATATTGTTGCAGATAAATCTTACAAAGACCCTCCACAGAAGATGGATTCGGAATGGGCCGATTATTTCGACCGCAACGAAAACGACGACGATCATTTCACACAGCCTGGTATGCTCTTCAGAAAAGTAATGGCCGAACAGGAACGTGCCAATACCATTAGTAATATCGTAGGTTCTATGAGCGGGATTACCGGACCGAAAAGGGAGGAGATCATTCAGCGCCAGTTACAGCATTTTTATAAAGCCGACAAAGAGCTGGCACAAAAAGTGGCCGAAGGGCTTAAAGTAAACTTTAAACCCTGAAATCAAGAGTAATTGAGAAAATGAAAAATTTTAGCAATAATTCAAACAAGTATTAACTTAAATTAAATTTTTAATTATGGAAGAGAATCAAGTTATTTCGTTACCGAGAATTGGTGAAAAAGCGCCGGAGTTCAAAGCCGTTACAACACAGGGTGAAATCAATTTCCCGGGTGATTACAAGGGAAGCTGGGTGATATTGTTCAGCCACCCTGCCGATTTCACGCCCGTGTGTACCTCTGAGTTTATGACCTTTGCATCTATGGAAAAACAATTCAACGATGTGAATTGTAAGCTGGTCGGACTCTCAGTTGACGGTTTATACAGCCACATTGCATGGCTGCGTACCATCAAAGAAAAGATTGAGTACAAGGGCATGAAAGATGTGGAGGTAAAATTCCCGCTGATAGAAGACATCACCATGGAAGTGGCGAAAAAGTACGGCATGATGATGCCGGGCGAAAGCAATACCAAAGCGGTTCGTGCGGTGTTTGTAGTTGACCCGAAGGGAATTATCAGGACAATTATTTACTACCCGCTGAGCCTTGGCCGTAATTTTGATGAACTGTACCGTGTTGTGGTTGCATTGCAGACAGCAGATGAGTTTTCTGTTGCCACGCCTGCCGACTGGAGACCGGGCGATGAGGTAATCGTTCCTACAGCCGGATCATGCGGTGTTGCCAAAGAAAGAATGGAAAGCAAAGGGGATATAAAGTGTTACGACTGGTTTTTCTGCACCAAACAGCTCGAAAAAGAAAAGGTGATGAAAGCCGTGCTGAAGAAATAGTGTAATCATCTAACGGCTATTATATAGTGGCTGTGTAAAAAGACAACTGTTTTGAAACCGTCATTGCGATCCCGGTTCAGCGGGAGAAGCAATCTCCTATTATTCAGTAGATTGCTTCGGTCGTGCCTCCCTCGCAATGACGTAACAAATTGTCTTTTTACACAGCCACTTTTGATTTATCCAATATAACAATCAAGATATTTGGTCAGGAACAATAAAATTTGTCTACAATTTTTACAATATGCTTCAAAAGTGTTATTTTTATCCTTTTATCAACATAAGTTAATCTTAAAACCAACCAACAATGGCAAAAGTTACCATCTACCTCAGTGTTGTTGAAAGAGACGGCAAAAGACACCTGCACATGCGCGATTCGAACAGAAAATGTAAGGACGACAGCCTTGTAACAGAAGTATCCCCCGGCGACCTCGTTGTATGGAAACGTGATAAATGTTCGGGGAT
Organism: Bacteroidales bacterium; assembly: GCA_016936215.1. Taxonomy (GTDB): domain Bacteria; phylum Bacteroidota; class Bacteroidia; order Bacteroidales; family UBA10428; genus JAFGPL01. Next base: position 4,806 of record JAFGPL010000059.1, on the reverse strand, counting down.
AAAAAGTGTTAACCGCATTGAATTCCAGAAAGACAAAGACCCGTTTTCAAAAGGCGTATCCAAAGGCTGGTGCATGGCATGGAAAGGGATTGTAAGCAAGGATGCCAAAGGGGAATACCCATACCACGTTGCTTACCAGGCCTGTAATACCGGTGAGACAAAACCAAACATGAAATCAGGGAAAAACGGGGATGACCCACCACCACCACCTGTTATTAGGATTAAATAGTAAATATGAGATTAGGTTTAATTTTTATTATTCTAACTAATACCATTTTATTCTTAACTATACAGGCTCAGGATCAAAGAATTGCTGACAGCTTAAACTGGATTTATTATAATGAAAAGCAAATAAATGATTCGGCCTATCAAGAATTACTATATAATATAACCTACTATGATTCAAAACCAGATACAATATTAAAATTCTCAGAAAAGTTGATAGATTTTGGTATTCAAAAATCAAATTCTTTCTATCTATACAGAGGATTATTACAAAAAGGAAACGCATTACGTCTAAAAGGAAAATTTGAAGAAGCGGCACAAGTTCTTTTTGAATGTGCTTCTGAGGCTCAAAAAATTAATGATCAAAGAGGTGTAGGATGTGCATACGCATTACTCGGTGATCTATATCTTTCCGCTAAGGATCATAAAAATTCATTAAGATATTATCATAAAGCATATGAGATTTTTAACATATTGAAAGACAGTATATTAATTTCAGCAACAACCTTCAACATCGGTAGTGAATACCTGAACTCTCAAAAACCTGATTCCGCACTATTCTTTTTTAGTAATTCAGAATTTTACTACCAGAAATTAAACAACCTTTCCGGCATTGCCTATAGCCTGGGTAACAAGGGACTGGCTTATTCACAATTAAAAAATTATCAGGAAGCAGAGCGTAATCTTACCAGGGCTATTGAATTGCTTAAGGAGTTGCACGATATGTATGCCATTGCATCCTATCAGTATGGGTTAGCCTGGATGTACAAACAAAAAGGAGAATTGAATAAAGCAATTACCTATGCACATGGCAGTTATAAATCGGCCTATGCCCATGGGCTTACCCAGCAGGTTCGCGATGCATCCAAAATACTCTCTGAATTATATGAATCCGCGGGAGATTATAAAAAAGCGCTTAAATACCAGGCTGAGTACATATCCATTCGCGACAGCATCATCAACACAGAGAAAATTCTTCAGATAGCCGACTTAAGGACAGAATATGAAGTGGCCCAGAAACAAACTGAGGTTGATTTGCTAAAGAAAAAGAAACAGGCACAAACCATTATTTCGGCTTCACTTGCAGTTATTATTCTCCTGTCTATTGCATTGGTTTGTATATTGTTGGGCTATAACAAACGTAACAAGCGGGTAAACAAACAACTTGCCGAGCAGAAAGAAGAGCTGCAAACCCAACGCGACCTGCTGGAGGAACAGAAAGAAGAATTGGAAACCCAGAATGATAAACTTACCGAACTCAATCAGACAAAAGACCGGTTTTTTTCTATTATCTCCCACGATTTAAGAGGCCCTGTGAGTTCGATGCATGGGTATTCGGTTGTTTTAAAAGAACTGCTTGAAAATAAAAAACACGGGCAACTTCTGATGCTCACAGACGAGCTGAATAATTCTATCAACAACGTATCTTCGCTCCTTGACAACCTGCTCAACTGGGCGCTGGCCCAACAGGGGCGGTTTCCCTATACACCTGAGAGAATTTTGTTATCGGATATTATTGACGAAACCGTGATGAATTTAACACCTATGGCTTTGGCAAAAAATATTGAAATTATAAACGAAATACAACCAAAACTGAAAGTCACTGCCGATAAGAACAGCATGATGACTGTTTTCAGAAACCTTGTCAACAATGCCATCAAATTCAGCCATAAGGGGGGGAAAATTGAAATCTTATCCGAAAAGAACAAAGAATTTGCCAAAGTAACCATCAAAGACTATGGTGTAGGTATTGAAAAAGACCGGTTAAAAGACATTTTCAGGCTAAAAGGGGATAAATCTACCTGGGGCACGGCGCATGAAAAAGGAACAGGATTGGGATTGTCACTTGCCTACGATTTCGTAACCATGAACAAAGGCGCTATTGATGTTGAAAGCGAGCCGGGCAAAGGGACAACTTTTATTTTGAAGATCCCTTTGGGCACATAATCCCTGTGCAAATGTGCTACACGATAAACATAAACCTCACTAGGGAACAGATTGAAAAACGTTTCGGGGTAAAATTCAACACTGCCGACGAATACACACGGGGTAAAAAAGTTACGGCATTTAGTTTGCCCAAAGTGCCGGTGATCCCTTCCACGCATCCTGAAGAAGCACAATCAATGATATGGGGTCTCATCCCGTCATGGGCCCGGGATAATGAAAATGCAAAAGCCATAAGGATGAAGACCTTTAATGCAAAAGCAGAAACACTGCATGAAAAACCGGCCTTCAGAAATTCGTTTAAAAGTAAAAGGTGCATTGTACCTGTGAACGGTTTTTATGAATGGCAGCATGCAGGCAAAGAGAAGATACCTTACCACATAACCCTTAAAGACAACGAAATATTCGGCCTCGCCGGGCTTTATGATGAGTGGGCCGATAAAGGCACAGGGGAGCTGCTTCGCACCTTTACCATCATCACCACACCTGCCAATGCCATGATGGAGGTTATACACAATACCAAAAAAAGGATGCCGGCCATACTCGCACCGTTTTCGGAAAAAAAATGGCTGGAAGAAACTCTTTCGGCAAATGAGATAAATGCGATTTTAAGACCTTTTGACGAAAACCTGATGACCGCTGAGAGAATAACAGAACCCGGAACCTATGGTCAGGGCAGCCTGTTCTGATATGTATCTTTAGAAACTGCCCTCACATTCCAGCTTTCGAGAAAACGTTTTATCTTTTCCCTGCTGTAGCCCTCCCCTTCCTCGAGAAACCAGGTATCCTGTGTATGCAAACGCCTGCCCTGTGAATCAAGTATAACAAGCACAGGGAAACCAAACCGCTGGGGATACCCGAGTTGTTCCATAACTGCAAAATTCCGGTTTTCTTTGCTGTAGTTTACCGGCACAAAAATATAACCGGCTGTAAGCATTGAATCGAGAACCGGCTCATCATTTAAGAACCGGTGTAACTTTATACACCATTTGCACCAGTTGCCCCCAACCTGAACCAGTACATGTTTGTTTCCGTTATTTGCAACTGATATTGCACTGTCAAGCTGGATTTTTGCATCAGCATTAGGATTGTAAAGGTTATGGTATGTATCCTGGCCATTAACTACAACAAGGACGTACAAGAAAAGAAATAATACAAACAGACCCCTGCACATTAAGCAAATTCTTTTTTAAGCTGTTCAACCCACTTACTGATCCTTTCTTTGTTTTGTCTGGCCTGGTTTTCAAAATCGAGTGCCAGTCCGCAAAACTCATCCCCCCTTAATGCGCGTGAACTTTCAAAAGAGTATCCTTTTGCGGAAGTAAAACCAACTATCTTAGCCCCTCTGCCTTCAAGCAGACCGGCCATCAGGCCAATACCGTCAACAAAATTTTCGGGATAATTCTTCTGGTCCCCGTTGCCAAAAATGGCGATACGTTTCCCTTTCAGGTTCATATCTTCAAGAGCCGGGACAAATTCATCCCAATAGTTAGGTAGTTCGCCATCGAACCATGTGGGCACACCCAGAACCAGGTTGTCGAATTTTTCAAACTGCCCTTCGGTAACAGTTTCAGCATTTACCGGTTCAACATTCTTTTCTCCCAGTGCTTCAACCAGCAACTTCACTGCCTGTCCTGTTTTTACAGTATTAAAGCTATAAAATATTCCTACTTTTTTCATTTCCAAAACATATTTTCAATAAGCCAATAAATCTTTAGCAGCAGCCATTATCTTTTCTTTATCAGGAAGAACGGCTTTTTCGAGAATCCTGTTAAAACCCACAGGCGTAAAAGCCGACCCTACCCTTTTCACCGGTCCGTCGAGATATTCAAATGCTTCGTCGGTAATGGTGGCTGCCACTTCTGCGCCAAACCCCGAAAAGACTTTATCTTCATGCACAATCAGCAGTTTTCCTGTCTTTTTTACCGAATTAATAATGGTATCTTTATCCAGGGGCAGCAGCGAGCGAAGGTCAACCACTTCGATGCTGTAACCCGGGTCTTTGCCCAGGGTTTCTGCAACCTCAAGGCACATATGCGTGGTGTTGCCATAGGTAACAATGGTAAGGTCGTCACCTTCTTTCCTGATACGGGCTTTGCCGAAAGGCACTTCAAAATCATCGGGTATGGGGGTAGCTGCTATCGGGGCATTGTACAGCGCCTTGGGTTCGAGAAACAATGTTGTCCCCTGCGATCTCAAAGAGGTACGCAACAAGCCGGCAGCATCGTCTGCGAATGACGGGTACACCACCCTTACGCCTGGAAAGGTTGTCAACGCCCCTTCAATCGTCTGCGAGTGATAAAGCCCTCCCCCGATATATCCTCCTGATGCAAGTCTGATGATAATATTGGGTGAGAATTGTCCTTTAGACCTCCAGAAATCGTGACTGGTTTCAACAAATTGTTCCATGGCAGGCCAGAAATAATCGGCAAATTCGGCGCCTTCAACGACAACCCTTATTTTAGGGTCGAACCGTGACATGCCGTTGGCTGTGCCCAGGATATAATCTTCTGCAATAGGGGCATTGAAAACACGGTCAATGCCAAACTCCTTCTGCATGCCCTTGGTAACATTGAAAATCCCGCCTTTTTCTTTATTGGCAATGTCCTGTCCCCAGATAAAGGTATCGGGGTTATG
>JAFGPL010000058.1 GCA_016936215.1 Bacteroidales bacterium | reverse complement strand
CTTCGCCTTCCTAACGGTCGGCAAAGCTTCTGAAATTTGAGTTTCACAATTCTTCAAATTATCCCGATACACTCCGCTATCGGGATTAGTTCAACTTACAAATTTCAGCGCGCTTCGCCTTCCTAACGGTCGGCAAAGCTTCTGAAATTTGAGTTTCACTAATAAGTGGTGAATTTACACTTATTCTTTTCTATTGTCATGTAAATTAATTATATTTGATACCAGCATTCTGATATAAAATTTTAATAATTATAATTATGATAGATCTTAAAAAACTAGAAGTATGGTTTATTACCGGAAGCCAGGATTTATATGGCCCCGAAGTATTAAAAACAGTAGGTAACCATTCACAGGAAATGGCTAATTTTCTTAATAATTCAGCCAAAGTCCCGGTAAAAGTGGTTTTTAAATCGGTAATGCGAAGCCTCGATGAAGTTACCAATATTTGTATTGAAGCCAATGCTGCAAGACAGTGTATTGGTATAATCACATGGTGTCATACCTTTTCTCCTTCAAAAATGTGGATCAACGGCCTGAAAATTTTAAACAAGCCGATGCTTCAGTTGCACACCCAATATAACCGCGATCTTCCCTGGGGTGAAATTGATATGGATTTTATGAACCTCAACCAGGCTGCACATGGCGACCGCGAGCATGGGTTCATCCTCAGCCGCCTTCGCAAAAGCCGCAAAATTGTTGTAGGCTACTGGAAAGAAGATGATGTACAGGAACGTATTGGTATATGGTCACGCGTCGCTGCTGCCTGGTATGATATGCAGGGTGCAAAAATTGCCCGTTTCGGCGATAATATGCGCGAAGTTGCTGTAACCGAGGGTGATAAGGTAGAAGCGCAGATTAAACTGGGACTTTCAGTTAATACATGGCCGGTAGGGGACATTGTAAAAGTTGTTAACGAAGTGAGCGAGACCGAGGTTGATAAAATCGTACAGGAATATAACGATTTGTACCTGATAGCCGATGCAGGCAAAAAAGGTGGTGCAAAACATGATAACGTACGTTACCAGGCCCGCATTGAAGCAGGATTTAAAAAATTTCTCGAAGCCGGTAATTTCAAAGCGTTTACAACAACATTCGAAGATCTGCACGGCCTAAAACAATTACCCGGCCTTGCTTCTCAACGATTAATGGCTGCCGGCTACGGCTTCGGCGCCGAAGGCGACTGGAAACATGCTGCCCTGGTTCGCGCCATTAAGGTGATGAGTATTGGCCTGAAAGGCGGATGTACCTTTATGGAAGACTACACCTACCACCTCGACCCGAAAGGAATGAAAGTACTTGGTGCACATATGCTCGAAATTTGCCCAAGCATCGCCGATGGTAAAGCTAAACTCGAGGTTCACCCGCTGGGCATTGGTGGTAAAGACGACCCCGCAAGACTTGTATTCAATGTTGCCACAGGACCGGCGACTTTAACAAGTATGATTGATATGGGTAACCGTTTCAGGGTACTGGTACATGATGTAGATTGCGTTAAACCCGATGCCGATCTGCCCAAATTGCCTGTAGCCCGTGCAATGTGGGTACCCCAACCTGATATGAAAACCGGTGCAGCCGCATGGATACTAACCGGAGGTGCTCACCACAATGCTTTCAGTCAGGCCATTACAGCAGAATATATCGAAGACTTCTCCGATATCGCAGGTATAGAATTCGTTCATATTAATAAAGACACAAGTATTACAAACCTTAAAAAGGAGTTACAGTGGAACGAAATCTATTATATGCTTGCTAAAGGATTGTAATTCAGAAAAAGTTAATACATACTAAAGGGAGCGGTAACTTAGTGCTGCTCCTTTTTATTTTGCACAGAAATCTCTTCTGTTATTTCAGTTTTTTGCGGCTCAGGTAATTCAACTGCAGGAAGTTCTTGCACCGATGCATACTCAAACATATCTTCAAATACTTTTCTCCAGCCAATCCACATTCCCTGTTCAGATAGTGACTCGTTGTGCCACAAAGAGATAAACAAACCGTCAACTGCCTTTATCCCGTCAATAATCTTGGAAATATGGCTCATGGCCTGTGTTGCCCTTACCCTGAGATAATTATGGAGCGTGACATCCATTACCTCGAAAGGAAATACGGTAAGGTTGGTTTCAATATCATCACCAAGATCGAAAAACCTGAAGGGCATGCTGGTACTTGCCCTGAACCCCAGGGCACTGGCATAACCCATTGAATAGTCCTCTCTTATCCCAAGCCTGATAAGGTTACGGTACGTTTCAGGCATCTTAAGCTGCAAATAGTGCTGCCTGCTGCGCTGTACTTTCTGTCCGGTAACTTTTGTAAGACGTTTCCATTCTTTTTCAAGCAGTTCGAAGCTTTTATTAGAATTAAATGATGGATGCAAACCAGTTTGGTGACCAGCATTAATTTTCTTTATCAGGTTCTGATAGGCCAATTTTCTAAAAGGGACACTCGTATCGTGCCGGCCATAGTCACCAACTAGAAAAAAATATAATGATTTGGTTTTATATTTATGTTCAACACTATCAATATAATCGTAAGTATCAAAAGGATCTTTGGCCGAACCACCCAGGGCAGAAAACCTGCCAAAAAATGAATTCAGATCACCCCTGAGCAGGGCTTTCAGCAAGGCACCTACAGTCCTAACCAGACCCTTATGCCTGAATGCAAACGGGTTATCAATGTCTATTGAAGAAATGAATGAATATTGGGTAACGGGGAATTCTAACCCTGGAAACCTGAACTGCAGTTTTGATTTCAATAACATAATCCATTTGTCTACGAGTGGTTCAAGCAGAAAGCCATGAAGGTATGCAAGGCTTTGAATGGCCTCAAACCTGTCGTATTTATCACCCGGGGCAGTAAGATATTCCTCATACCTCGTTAACAAAAAGAAAGATGCAGAAAATATGTCAAATGGCAGATCGGCATTTTCATCAGTCAGGAAAAATACCTTAAGTCCTTCATAATCAGATACTGTAATGGTATGTTCCTTTAAACCTTGCTCATGAAGTAATCCGTATGGTTTTACCCGAAATGTATCGGCAATACCCTGCTCTGTATAGCTCATTTTCGGGCCTTCGTGCGCATTGTATTCGTTTATGTCAACCGTAATACCAAACTCAAGTTTTAAAACCCTGAAAAAAATATGCGTGAAAATAAAATCTATCCGGTTGGTTAATTGAGGGGTATATATCAGAAAAGTGTCCATTAACAAAATTTAATATATTGCAATGATAGCAAATTTCTGCAAATACTTTTTCAGGAGCAGATATATAATTTCAAAGCTTTATAATACAAATAATCACTGATTAACCTTAGTGGCCTGCGCAACCATTAGCGCCGCATGAACAGCCGAATTGATTATCATCAGCACAGCAACTTCCGATGGTGGCGCTTTTAGACCTGCCAAATAACAGCTTAATTCCCAATCCTGCAAATATAAGTATTAACAAGACTACCGATGATATGATAACTTTTAGAAAAACCATAAAACAAAATATTCTTTACATAACATAACATTTACGATAACAAATGGTTCAATTCATTGCCATTTTCATTTCTTTATAATTTATTTCGGTTTTCTTCCTGTTATTCTTGTGATTTGAAAGTTCTTCACACCTGGCACACTTAATACCCTTAGCTTTCATATTTTTATTATGGCCTACAGATGTTTCCGGAAACTTTTTCTTCAGGAAAAAAATATTAAAGCCAATCAGGATGAATGCTATTGAGACCAAAACGAGCGACACAAAAAGTAACTTAAGCATACATAAATATTTTATGTAAAAATAAAACATTTAGGGATGATAAGCGGATTGAAGTGTTTTTTTCAGAATTTTTAATATTTTCACTAAACCAAAGCAACCCTAACAATGTTTTTTCATCTTATCAATTGAAACATGGTAAAATAATTAATGAATGAAATCTTTTACAATTTTCTTATTTGCAACTGCTTTATTATCCGCATGTGATATTGAATGTGATGAATGCTTTACCCCTCCACCTGATTTTGCCTTCAGGATAGTTGACCGGCAATCAGGCATTAACCTTATTGATTCTGAGACTTACAACGCTGATTCAATAAGCCTTAGCTATTTCGAGAATGAAACCGAAAAAAATGTAGCGCTGGAATTTGTCACCAACCAGTATGACGAAAAAATCATCCATGCAGGCGAGCTCGGATGGATTGCCGCGAAAGGAATTACTGACTATTATCTAAACCTCGGGCACGCAGATACAGACACGCTGCAACTTGATATCAGGGAAATGTCGGACAAGTGTTGTACCTGGTTCGAACTTAAATACTTCTTTATCAACTCCAAAACAGCTCAGTATGATTGGGACACCTATACTTACCTCATAGAAAAATAGAATACCGGTTTTGTAAAAATTTTCAACACCATAATCAAAACAATTTACCGTTGCTTGCGTTTATTTTATCATTACAAAATTCTTGTAAACTAATTCATAACAACTGGAAATAAATTTGTAATGACAAGCATCATAAAAATATACAGCAACCTTTTTGCCATCATCGTTTTGGTGATTCTGGTTTCATCGTGTAAAAAAGAAGAGGCCAGTAACGAAGAGATTGTAAACCGTGAACTCTACGGTATAATGAAAGACCTGTACCTGTGGTACGATAAACTGCCAGTGATAAATCCATCAGATTATTCCACCCCTGGTGAGATGATGACAGCATTACGTTATAAACCTTTAGACCGGTGGAGTTTTGTCCTCTCATGGGACGAATATTACCAGTATTTTCAGGCAGGCGAAATGATCGGTCACGGATTTATGATCTCACAAGATGCAGATAATAACTTCAGGATTGCTTTTATTTATCCATCTTCTTCTGCATATCATAATGAGGTGCGAAGGGGCTGGACTATAAAAAAAATAAACGGGATAACCCCTGCCGTAGATAACCTGGATGAACTTCTCGGACCTGCCAGCATAAGTGTAACCAATACATTTACCATTATTGACAACAGCAATGTTGAAAGAACGGTTACACTCACGAAAGAATTAATAAAGATCAATCCGGTATTATACAGCAGTATCATAAATATTGCTGATAAAAAAATCGGATATATCGTATTTCAGGATTTTATTGAAACAGCCTACCAGGAACTTGACAGCGTTTTTGCATCGTTCGGCATTGAAGAAATTGACGACCTGATACTCGACATGCGTTACAATGGAGGCGGAAACGTTGATGTGGCCGTTCACCTTGCCGGATGGCTTACCGGTAATTTAAACGCCGGCAAGACATTATCAAAAATATTGCACAATTCTAAACTAAGTGCATACGACACCATCTATAAAGTGCCTTATAACAATGCTTCCCTTGATTTGGACAGGATAACTTTTATAGGGACGATCTATACGGCATCGGCCAGCGAGCTGGTTATTAACGGTATGAAACCTTTTATGTCCACCACCCTTGTAGGCTCAGCTACCGAAGGTAAACCTGTAGGCATGTATGTGCTCGGTTTTGAAGAATATAATTATGCAGCATTCCCCGTTAGTTTTAAATATACCAATGCGCTTGATGAAGGTGATTTTTATGATGGGCTTCAGCCAGAATTCGTCTCAAATGACGATCTGACACGCGATTTTGGTGATATTCAGGAAGGTATGCTCAATACTGCGCTTAACCATCTCACATCGGGTGCTGTTCCGTCAGTTATGGTTAAAAAAACAACTACAACAAGCAGGGCTGTCATTCCTGAAAACAACCTGTCAGTATTTCAACGGGCATTCTAAACAAAAATACCGGTATTATTTATCAGATTTGAAATACCGGCAAATTCGTTTAATTTTGAGGTTCATTATTCCATCTCAAAATAAAATCTTGTTGAAAGAAGAAAGAGTAATTTTAGGCATAGACCCGGGTACCAGTATTACTGGTTATGGAATCATTAATGTTATTGATAAAAAGGCTGTGCTTGTCACATTGGGGTTCCTTGAACTGCAGAAAATTAAAGACCATTATGAAAAACTTAAACTGATCTTTTCGCGCACCCTGGCGCTGATAGACGAATACAGCCCTGATGAACTGGCCATAGAAGCCCCGTTTTACGGGAACAATGTACAATCAATGTTAAAGTTGGGGAGGGCACAGGGAATTGCAATTTCTGCAGCACTTCACAGAAACCTTCCTATATTTGAATATGCACCGCGCAGGATCAAACAGGCTATTACCGGACAGGGAAATGCATCAAAAGAGCAGGTCGCCAATATGCTGCAAAAAATTCTGTTAATTAAGGATATGCCCGATAAACTTGATGCAACCGACGGGCTGGCAGTTGCCATGTGCCATTTTTACCAGAAAAAACCGTTATCTCAAAATAACACTGTCAAAAGCTGGAGTGACTTTGCAAAAAAGAATCCCCACCGGGTAACCGGGTAAAAAAACTACAAAGCCTTTCTTATCTTTTCCGCAATCTCTTCCATTTCGGCAGCAGGAAGCTTTAATTTGGGTTTCATAAAATTGGTTGCACCCAGGTCGTTCATCGGAATAAGATGAATATGTGCATGAGGCACCTCAAGACCAAGCACCGCCATAGCAATTCTCTTGCACGGCACGGCCTTATGAAGAGCTTTGGCCACTTTCTTTGAAAAGATGTGTAAGCCTGCAAAAGCGTCATCTTCAATTTCAAAGATATAATCGGTTTCCTTTTTGGGAATAACCAATGTATGTCCTTTTTCGAGAGGGTTTATGTCGAGAAAGGCGAGATAATTCTCATCTTCTGCTATTTTGTAACATGGTATCTCCCCGTTAACGATTTTGGTAAAAATTGAAGCCATATTTAAAGAATTAGGTAGAAATATCAATAATTTCAAACGGAATTACACCGGAAGGCACTTTTATATCAACCACATCTCCTACCTTTTTGCCAAGTAATCCCTGTGCTATTGGTGTTTTAACAGAAATTTTGCCTTTTTTAAGGTCTGCCTCACTTTCAGACACGATGGTATATTCCATGGTGGTATTATTACTCTTGTTCTTAATTTTCACCCTGTTCATAATCTGTATTACCGAGGTGTCAATTTTCGATTTATCAATGATCCGGGCATTTGCCACTTCCTCTTTCAGCTTCGAAATTTTAAGTTCAAGCATACCTTGTGCCTCTTTGGCAGCATCGTACTCTGCATTTTCTGAAAGATCGCCCTTGTCCCTCGCTTCGGCAATGAGCTTTGAAATAGCCGGACGCTCGATATTTGTAAGATTATCAAGTTCTTCTTTCAGTTTTTGCAAACCCTCTTCTGTAATATAATTTACCATAACTTCATCTCCCTTTTAAAAAAAAACAAAACTAAAAGAATTCCGTTGTTGCGGAACTCTTCATAGCTAATAATTAGTGAATTAATACTTTAAATGCTTAGATAATACTTTTTAGGATTGTTTTAAATTTGCGACTAATTTAACTAAAATTGTTTTCTTTTCAAAATCTCAGAATAAATAATACCGAGTTTAATATCTTCGGCAATATTATAAACATTTTCATATTTCATGTCTTCATCTGCAATGGCATCAGTTATCTCTGACGAACTTATGGCGTTATCGTAAGTATAATAAGCCTGTTTATGCAGGTCATCTTTCTTTAAAAACCCCGAGTCTCCTTCTTCTTCAGGGCTTGAAACCGTACTTTCAAGGGTTGTGGTCTCCGGACGGTAGTCTTCCAATACTTCAGAAGATTCTTCGGATATTATCTCTGGTTCATCGGGCACTTCAAACTGGTAATCCTCTTCTGGTTCCTCCTGAGGGGAATTTACATCCTCAAATCTCTTTAAAAACTCCTCAAGGGGGTTATGCTCCTTTTGGGGAGTATCTTCAAAATCGGGCATTACATTTGGCTGTCTCACAGGCCCGGAGATTGTTTTTCTTTTGTTCTTGTTCCTTGCTGCACTTGCAATGCCTCCAATAACCAGTATCACAAGGTAGATAATTATTTCAAAAAGGTCATCCATTACTGTTTTATTTAGGTTTTCTTTTCCTGTTTGTAAGCTTATGCCAAAAAGGCTTGTTATTTAAAGCATTATTCTGTCTTGCCCTTTTATGGCTTTCTTTCATCCTTTTTTTTGTTTGTTCGGTCTGCATCTCGAATTTGTCTTTTGCAGACTTTACCCTTGCTTTTTGATAGGCTTTTTTCTGCCGTTGTTCAATTTTTTGTTTTTTCTTTTCTGCCAGCCTTACCGTTCTTGTCTGTGAATAAGCAAAATCTGATGAAACAATTGAAACCAGTAACAGTAATATTCTGAATTTTGCTTTAAAATTCACTATTTTTGCAATGTTAACAGTATTTAAAATGAAAAACAATAAAACAAATTTACGTTTTTTTTTCATTTTCTTAGCAGCAATTCTACCACAATCTTGCGCTAAAGAACTTGAGGAAGCAGTTCCCGAGACCTATGTAAACATTAACCTGAACCTAAGCCATTACTCAATTGGCATTAACCAATCGCTTGTTCTGACCAATACCATGGTAAATGTAAGCAGTCTCGGATACAACAACAACGGAATTATTCTCTTCAGGTACAGCCAGGATGAGTTTTATGCATACGACCGCACCTGTCCTTATCATGTAGAAGAAAGTGTTGCTGTTGAACTTGACGGGAACCAGATGTTCGCTATATGCCCGGAGTGCGGAAGCAAATACCAGTTGTGGTATTACGGCACACCTACCGATGCCGGCCCTTCAATAAATCCCCTCAAGCAGTACAGGGTTTTCTACAATCCAAACACATTTGAAATAAATATTTCAAACTAATTGTTATGCTTCAAAATCAGTTATGCTCTAATTATCTGTATTCTATAGACTTATTATCTCATTATTAAATGTTTGGGCATCAATTGATGTAATTGCTGCCATGTTAACAATTTCCCTTACCGAGCTCTCCATCTGCAACACATGCACTGGTTTACGTATTCCAACAAGAACAGGGCCTATTACTTCTGCTTTACCCAGTTCCTGCATCATTTTATAAGCTATGTTACCCGAACTGAGGTTCGGGAAAATTACCGTGTTCACTTCATAATCTTTGAGCCTTGAAAAAGGGAACACCTTGTTCCTTAATTTTGAATTGAAAGCATAATTTGCCTGCATTTCACCATCTACAACCAATTCGGGATGTTCTTTATGAAGTATTTCTACGGCTTCTCTTACGCGTGTCGGGCTCCCGTCCCTGATTGAACCGAAATTGGAATAAGATAAAAGCGCAATCCTGGGTTCAATATTAAACTTTCGCACTTCGTTGGCAATTAGTATTGTGGTATCGGCAAGCACCCTGGCGGAGGGTTTGATATTTACCGTGGTATCGGCAAAAAAATAGGGCCCCTGTTTGGTAATGATAATATACATACCTGCTATATGGTTCAGACTGTTGTTGGTACCTACAATCTGAAGGGCCGGTCTTATGGTATCGGCATATTTATTTGAAAATCCCGAAAGAAAACCATCCACCTCTTCCTGGTCTACCATCATTACCCCGAAGTAGTTTTTATCAAACATTTTCTCGCTGGCTTCTTCAAGTGTCATCCCCTTTCTCTGGCGTTTTTCAAAAAGAATACCCGCAAATTTTTTTCTGCGTTCCTCTTCTTTATTGCTTCTGAAATCTATGATCGAAATGCCGCTTATGTCTATCCCGTTTTCGGCTGCTGTCTTTTTAATTTCACTCTCCGGACCAAGAAGCACAGGTTCTGTCATGCCTTCATTTACAGCCAGTTGAACGGCTTTTAATACCTTATAATTCTGAGCATCGCCAAACAAAATACGCTTGGGGTTGCTCTTTGCACGGGTATGAATCTCATCAATAAGTTTATTATGCAAACCCATACGTTTCATTAACTCCAGCTCGTATGCTTTCCAGTCTGTAATGTTTGCCTGTGCTACTCCTGACTCGATGGCTGCCCTGGCAACTGCAGGTGCAACCCTGGTAATCAACCGCGGGTCTAATGGTTTAGGAATGATATATTCCCTGCCAAAAACAAGATTTTTGGTTTTATAGGCCATATTTACAGTATCGGGCACTGCTTCTTTGGCGAGACCTGCAAGCGCATATACCGCAGCTATCTTCATTTCTTCGTTAATGGTTTTTGCCCTTACATCAAGGGCTCCCCTGAAAATGAAAGGAAAGCCGAGCACATTATTTATCTGGTTGGGGTAATCCGAACGACCGGTAGCCATGATAATGTCGTCGCGCACAGCAACGGCTTCTTCATAAGATATTTCAGGTGTAGGATTGGCCATTGCAAAAACAACAGGGTCCTCAGCCATTGACCTGAGCATATCTGGTTTAAGTACCCCACCGGTTGACAGTCCCAGGAAGAAGTCTGCACCAACCATGGCTTCCTTCAATGTAGTGATTGACAGGTCACGTGCAAACTGTTGTTTGTATTTGTTCAAATCGGTACGACTAGTGCTTATAACACCTTTTGTATCAAGCATGATTACATTTTCGGGTTTTACCCCGAGTGCAATGTATAATTTCGTACATGAGATTGCCGAAGCCCCGGCGCCATTCACAACAACTTTAATCTTATCTATCTTTTTGCCTGTAATTTCAAGTGCATTTAGCATTCCGGCAGCAGAAATAATTGCTGTTCCGTGCTGGTCGTCATGAAAAACAGGGATATCAAGTTCACGTTTTAACCGTTCTTCAACTTCGAAACACTCTGGTGCCTTAATGTCTTCCAGGTTAATCCCCCCAAATGTCGGAGAAATAGCTTTTATATGAGAAATCAGCTTTTCAACATCTTTTTCATTTATTTCGATATCAAAAACATCAACATCTGCAAATACCTTGAAAAGTAGTCCTTTACCCTCCATGACAGGTTTTCCGGCAAGGGCACCGATATCACCAAGTCCTAAGACGGCCGTTCCATTTGAGATCACGGCAACAAGGTTTCCCCGGGCTGTATAATTATAAGCATCACCTGGATTCTTTTGAATTTCAAGACATGGTTCTGCCACACCAGGTGTATAGGCCAGCGATAAGTCGTATTGGGTACGGTAAGGTTTTGTCGGGATTACTTCAATTTTACCGGGCTTACCACAGGCATGATACCTAAGTGCCTCTTCTTTAGTTATTTTAGCCATAATATATGTGTTTAAATTTTTTTCAAGACTCATGGATTTTGCCTGTCATCTGTTAGGGATATCACCTTAAAATAATCGAGGTTATATTTATATTTGTTATGCATACCCCTTTGCGAATCAAATCCTTAACCTGTGCCTGAATTATTAAAAGAAAACAGCGAATTTAGCTTTATTTTTGTAAATAAAAGATGAAAAATGCCATTTCGGGTAACCTTTCGCCTTTACGAGGAACTCAATGAATTTCTTCCTGACGGAAAGAGAAAAAAACCGTTTGACCTTGATTTCAACACCACAATTACTTTGAAGGAAGTGCTCGTGCAATTGAGCATACCCCTTGAAAAAATTGACCTTATCCTGGTAAACGGAAAAGTAGAGAAATTTGGTTACCGGCTAAAACCCGATGATTATATCTCTGTTTACCCTGTATTCGAATCTTTTGATCTTAACACCGTGAAAAAGCAAGGTGAACCTTTAAGAGAAACACGATTCATTTTAGATGTTCACCTTGGAAAACTTGCGCATTATCTCAGGATTCTGGGCTTTGACTCATTATATCGTAATAACCTCGATGATAATGAGATAATTGAAATATCCCTTACTGATAAAAGAATAATACTTACGCGGGACAAGGGTTTGCTGAACAACAAACTTGTTACACATGGCTATTTTATTAATAATCAGAAACCACCTGTGCAACTCGAAGAGGTGCTTGAACGGTTTGACCTGAGGGGAAGAATAAAGCCTTTCACTATTTGTCCGCTTTGCAACGGAGCAATTCGCGAAATTGCAAAAGAAAACATATTAAGCAGATTGCAACCGCTTACCATAAAGCACTTTGAAAAGTTCTTTAAATGTGAAAATTGCGGCCATATTTACTGGGAAGGTTCGCATTTTGAAAAAATTACAGCATGGATAAAAGGATTAAGGATTATTTAAGGATACTACTATTATTAAATTGTGATAGGCCAAAATATTTTTGCATAATAAATACCTTAAATCCACAAGTTATTATTTAAATAATTGACAATAAACACGCCGAGTAAAGCCGAAGTCTGATAGGAGAAACCAAAACAACTTAAGAATTTTAGGAAATAACTTCAGCATTTGAAAATGCTGAAAAGACTGCAAAGAAAATGCAGAAAAATCTTTCCGGTTCAATATTTTATCGTAAATTTGACAACCCTTTTTGATAAAATTACGTATCGGCAGTTAAAAATTTATACTTACAGGAGACAGGATTCAGATAATGGCATTGCGAAAAAAATTTCTCAGAAGAATTATTTACTCACTCAGAAAAGGCATTACCCCTCATAAACTCGCGCTTTCGGTTTCAATAGGTATCACCATCGGAATATTGCCCATTTATGGCATTACCTCTATTTTAATAACCTTAATAGCCCTGATTTTCAGACTAAACTTTACGGCTTCGCAGGTTGCGCATTATGCAGTCTTTCCGTTACAGTTACTACTTATTTTCCCTTTTTTAAAGCTTGGGAACATGATTTTTGGCCATACCCTTCTGCCCAGATCTGTTGAGCAGTTATTGTTTATGATGAAAACCGATTTCTGGGGTACAATGCATAATTTCTGGATTGCATACCTTACCGCCGCAGTCATATGGTTTATCGTATCCATCCCTTTGTCGGTATTATTGTACAGAGTATTGTTTATCTATTTCAAGAGGCTGGCACCTGTCACAGCGAAATAACCCTGTGGTAAAAATCCAATAGTTTTGCTTCTTCATCAGCCCATGTAAGTTCCTGTGCGGCTTTTTTCAGGTTTTGTTTCCAGAGCCTGATCCTGTTTTCGTCTCTCAGCATATCCGTAATCAGGGCCGCGATTTTCCCCGGGTCTCTTTCGCAGGTGGCAATTCCAATATTATAACGGGAAACAAGGCTCCCCATTTCGGGAAAATCTGATACCAACACTGGCACATTTGCCTGTATATAATCAAATAACTTATTTGGCAAAGCATAATAATAATTCAAACCCAGGTTTTCTTCGAGTGAGATACCAATATCTGCCTGAACAGTATATGCATGCAAATATTCTGAAACAATGCGACCCATGAAGACCACTTTATTTGTCAATTTCAGTGAAGAAACCATATTCTCAAGATCGTTTTTGATATCACCGTCACCAATGATAACCAGCTTCACGCCATCAAGATATTTCATAGCCCGGATTACCATTTCCAACCCCCGGGCCTTGTTAACTGACCCCTGGTAAAGAATGATGCTTTCTTCACCATTACGAAGCTCTTTTCGGGTAACAATTTGATTTTTTTCAATCGGCAAATTTCTTATTACCTGCATATCAATACCGTACAAATTATTGTAAATTTTCGCAAGTGAACTGCAGACAGTATAAGAAAACCTAATATGTGGCAAAATCACGCTTTCAATGCGCTCCCAGATTTTCTTAACCCTGGTTCTCTCAACCAGTTCTGGCACTTCAGTAAAATATTCGTGACTGTCGTAAACCAATTTATTCTTTTTAAGCCTGGATACAAGATAGTTGGCAGGTAATGTATCAAGGTCGTTTGCCACCAGGATATCGAAACGATGAAAAAGCAGGTATAAAAATAAGCGGATGTTGTAACAGGTGTAAAACAAAGGCCCTTTGTTAAACAGCAACCTAAATCTCTTATAATTTATTCCGGAAGGCCGAAGCACCGGGCTTGTCCTTCTTACCCTTCCAACAATGGTAACAGAGGCGCTGAGTTTTAGCAGCGAGGTTGCAATCCGGTTTACCCGTTGGTCGGTTACAATATCATTGGTAACTGACAGACAAATTTTCACGGCAAAATGGTAATAAAAGGCTAATGTAAATATTTTTAAACACAACCTGTCAGCCATGATTCCATATTTATTCTTTTTGACTCGTTTTGGATATTATTATCTAACGCATACGTAAGAATGTTGAAAAATAGATTTCATTAAAATAAATTGAATGCTTTGTGATGCTATCTTTGCTTGGCGTTAAATCATATTTATGAAAGAGGTAGGTGAAAATATTTCTTTAAAAAGTTATAATACCTTTGGTTTGGATGCATACGCAAAATATTTTGCCGAACCATGCAGCAAAAATGAAATAAAGGATTTATTGCAGTCACATCTTAAAGACATACAACCCAAGCTTATTCTGGGTGAAGGAAGCAATATACTTTTTAATGGTGATTTCAACGGGCTGATTATAAAGCCTTCAATTAAAGGAATTGAAATAATTAAAGATACTTCTGAACAGGTTTATTTAAGGGTCGGTTCAGGCGAAAACTGGGACGGTTTCGTGCAATTCTGTGTTGAAAACAACTATGGAGGAATCGAAAACCTCTCGTTCATCCCGGGCACTGTTGGAGCAAGCCCTGTGCAAAACATCGGTGCTTATGGCGTTGAAGTTAAAGATTTGATAGACAGTGTTGAAACAATAGACAGCAAAACTTTAGAAACAAAAATATTTCATGCAAATGAGTGTCAGTTTGGCTACCGCACAAGCCTGTTTAAGGAGACATTAAAAAACAGGTCTATTATAACCATGGTGGTTTTCAGGCTTGAAAAAGAGCCTCGTTTTGTAACTCATTACGGGAGCATCGGCAAAGAACTTGATAAATATCCTGAAACCAACATTAAAAATATCCGGGAGGTGGTTGTAAAAATCAGGAAACAAAAACTACCCGACCCAAAAGAGCTGGGAAATGCCGGCAGCTTCTTCAAAAACCCTGTGGTGAGCCTTGAAACCCTTGAATATATCAAGAAATTCTATCCAAAAGTTCCTTACTGGGAATCAGATAGCGAGAAGGTGAAATTATCGGCAGCCTGGCTTATTGAAACATGCCAGTGGAAAAGCAAAAAAATTGGTGATGCCGGCACTTACCGAAAACAACCATTGGTAATTGTAAATTATGGCCATGCATCGGCTAATGACATCTTAACACTGGCAGGCAAAATTCAGAAAGCGGTTAAAAATCATTTTGCCATACAACTTGAACCGGAAGTCAATATCATATGATTGTGATGCTTTATTTTTGGTAATTTATTGCCTCCTTTCCCGACAGATGTTTATATTCTCTATTCAGCCACGCCATCTTTATATTCGCGTGTTTCGAGTAAATTACCCTCTTCGTTGTATAGTTTCCATGTACCATCCATCATGTCCTGTTTGTATTTCCCCCTGAGTTTGACGTTACCGTCTTCATAATATTCCCTGAAATTACCATGTTTTAACCCGTTTTTCAATTCAACTGAAATTTTCAGGTTACCGTTATCAAAAAACTCTTCGTATTTTGAGGCATCAAGGTCACTAATATTAATAACCGGTTCAAAATCATCCTTTTTGTTTTCATTGTTAGCAGGTGCATAAACGGATGTGTCCTGAAGCATGAACGATACAGGATCGAACAGGTATTTAACCGGGGTAAATTCATCGGGTTGCGGGTTAAATTCTGCCAGCAGTTCGAGCTTAATCAGTTCTTTATCGGTTTGAGCGCTTAGCCCAATGTTTGGGAAACAGACAAAATACCGTTTGTTTTTTTGCATATCCGACCATGTTTGGGGAGAAACAAATTCCCTGAGATTTGAAAATAACACTGGTACCTGAAAATAAGCCATCAGCATAGACCTGTCTGAAAAATGAGACATGAAATCCTTGCGGCCCTGCTCACTGAATAATACAGTTCCTGTTTCAAGATCATCAATAATGCTTTTCAATGTCTGCGGATGGTTGCTAAATATAACATATTTATCAATGATTGTATAATAGGGCTTTTCGAGCCGCTTAATCAGGTTTCCGAAGATCATTTTAAAAATTCCCGGTATATGGAGATAATTAATTTTATATCCCTTGTAACTGATCTCTTTAAACTTAACAGGAGAATTTTTCTTAACCTGTGTTGCAAGATATGAAAGGCTTTCGGTTGCCTGTTTGTTGCTCCCTGCCCTGAAGGCAACGGCAAATTCATTCATCCTCCCCAGGTTTGATGGTTGGGTCTGGATAAGAGATATTTCATCCTCCATCCAGCCAAGTATGTCTCTTTCAATATTAATTTTCAACATCTTCTCAGTTTTGCCGATTGCCGATTCAAGGTTCGCCAGCGAAGCATCATCAAGGGTATTTTTAATATTTTTATACAGATTCAAAGCCTTTTCGCACCCGATATTGACAAAAGTAGCAGTGCGTGAGGGGGAGTATCCGGAAAAACCATGTCCGCCATGCCCGGAATTCATTAATGCCCTTAAAAATGATTTCGTGGTATCCTTCACACTGGTATAACCTGTAAGTTTCAGCATTCCCTTGTCATCCAACTGAACATAAGCTGATGTATAGTAAAGGTTATCGGAAAGCATTTCCAAAAAATCATTTGGTTTGCCCATTATCCCGGCAATATAATCCTTAAAGTAACGATAATTGATACAAATTGAAAACAAACCCTTACCCTCTGTATGCCTTGTTACTTCAATAAAGTTCAGGTCACGGCCCAGGGTAAGGTTTTCAAGCTGGTCAATCGAAGCCTCAAGGAGGGTGTAAACTTCAGAAAAAATAAGCTGGTTCTTAATAAGTGCGAAATAGTAGAGGTCACCGGACTTTTTGTCAAACAACTCGGATATCTCATACTCTTTATAGGTTCTTTGGGTAAGGCGGTAACCGTCACCTGTTACCCTACCGAGGTAACTTTTCATGTTTTTCAGTTTTGATACGCTTTTCAGGTCAACTACGAATAGGAATTCGTATCTGCCGGGTTTATACCTGTGCGATGAAATAAGAATCTTCCGGTTCCCAAACAACTTAATCAACAGCCGGTTAGAAGCAACCAAAGAGTCAGCACCCTGAATGTCCCTGTCAATTTCCGACAGCAAGTTATTGGTCTTAAGGTAGGCCCATGCATTGCTGTGAATGATCTTATCCCATGCACCAAAAGGATCTTCTGTTTCAATTATATATGCCGCATCGTGCGGTACAAGGTAAACAGACTGAAATTTTTCACCCGGCGACAATACAAAAAGATAGATTATTCCTGAAATAACAGCAATCACAATCAATACAGCCAGAAATTGAAGGATTTTTTTCATCGGTGTTGAATTTATATTACTATGGTACGATTCAGATTTGTTTTAATATTTAAAAACAATCAAGATAAGCAACTGCCCTAACCGGGGAACCATCGCCATTGATTATCTTCAGCGGAAAACAACTAAAGTAAAAACGACTTACAGGAAGGTTCTCCAGTGCCCTGAGATTTTCAACAATAACCATGTTTCTTCCCAGCACAGCCTGATGCACAGGATAATTTTCAGAGTCTATACTATCTGCGGAAATGGCATCAAAACCTATTCCCTTAAGGTTGAAAGACAATAAATAATCAACGGCTTCTGTATCGAGAACCGGAAAATCCTTAAAATAATCCTCACTGTTCCAATACTTGTCGTAGCCGGTATGAAAAAGCACAAAACCGGTATCTGAAAGGTTTTTTTCATATTTTTCAAGCATGTTTTTTGAAATCAGGTCTCCCTGGTTTCGAACATCAATTTTTACAGCCCTGCCAAAAAATGCTGTAAGGGGCAGTGAACCTGTATTGTCCAAATCTTTAAAGAAATGACGGGGACAATCAATATGCGTGCCGGTATGCGAAGAAATTATTAAAGAAGACTCCTGGTAACCGTCAGTGACATGATTGCGGATTGTAACAATCTGTGGTTCTTCATCTCCCGGATAAACCGGCATTGAGTTTGTTATCTGATGGGACAGGTCTATTAATTTAAAATTCATTAAATTCAAAAATTAAACCATGAATGTTGTTACGTCGCTCTTTCAAAAATAAAGATTTTCTTCATCAGTAGAAATTATTAAGGAAATTCTTTATCATAGAATTATCAGGATTGATGTAAAAAAAAAAGTATTTCTCCACGCTTTTTTCTATTTTTAAACCTGATTTCAGAAGTAAGCAATAAACCTGTAAATGAAGGCTATCAAATTGTTTATCATTAAGTTTCAAAAGACAATGCCCTGCAGGACAACACATATCTTTCGTGAAAAGCTGGTATTGGTTATGATCACTGCTATCTTATTTTTTTCCCCGGTGTTGTTGAATGCCCAACAGGCGATAAGCAATGAATTGACTGACAGATATGTGCAGTTAGAACATGCAGAAAAAAAGCCCCACAAAAAAAATGTCCAGGATAAAGATAACTTTATCCCCGACAGTGCCTCGTATGCCAGGGCAGCATTAGTGGCCGGCAACCTTCTAAATGCCAATCTCGAAAAACTGCTAATCCTTTCAAATATTGACCAGGAAGGCACTGCCCTAAAATATTTCGATAAGATTATAACTTTTGATAATGAAGTACTTGTTGGTAAAGTTCAGCATATCACCCTTACAGAGGTAAGGTTTCTCTATCCTTTCAATACAAAGGTAGAAATAATTAACCGCGAGAAAGTAAGCCAGATACTTTACGCCGACAACCGTATTGACCTTTTTACGCCTTACGACGAAGAACAAAAAGAACTGCTCCCGGTGCAGGAAGACCGGTTAATTGTATATCGCCGCGAGATATGGGAAAAAATCACCATTACAGAAGATGAATATGAAGTCGCCGGTTTTACTTTATTGGGGCCTGTTTCGGCAGTTTACGATGCTGACCAGTTTAAATGCACCAACGAGTATCTTGAAAAAAACGGGATGATCATCCTGAAAAAAAGGGCAGCCAAGCTTGAGGCAGATTATATCTTAATCACAAACAAATCGTTCCATAAAGGTTATGGCGATCCTCCTTCAGTTAAAATTGAAGGACTGGCCTATAAAATAGATTAGAAAACACTCTATAAAACGAAAAATATCAACCTATTAGCACCGTTTGTTTTATGATTGCAGGACTATTTTTAATTATATTTTGTAGCACAAACCTACAATACAATATACCCGCCAGCAATTCATTAATAGAATACACCGGCAGAATTGATTTCACCGATCCGAATGCACCTGTATTTTCATATTCAGGGGTTTCGATAAGGGCAAGCTTTAAAGGTTCGAAAATTTCAATGATTTTAGATGATAGCCTCGGACAAAATTATTACAACATAATCGTGGACGGTTCTCAAATAGAGAGGTTAAAAGGAAAAAAAGGGAAAAAAACATATCTCATTGCCAAAGGACTAACGGATACAATACACGAAATTGAAATATTCAAACTTACCGAGGAAATGTTCGGGAAAACCCGTTTTTACGGATTTGTTGCAGAACAAGGCACCACAATTGTGCCTATTGAAAATGAACGTAAGAAAATGATTGAGTACATCGGGAACTCAATTACCTGCGGTTATGGAAACGAAGGCCAAAACGGGGAAATCTTCGGTCCCTCCACAGAAAACCATTACATGACATATGCAGCAATAACTTCAAGAAATTTCAATGCACGACATCTGGCAGTATGCAAATCGGGCATAGGCGCCTATCGTAACTGGGACGGCCCTTCTGAGGGCAATGCCGATTGCATGGCCAACTATTATTCACGCATTTTTCTGTATGATGAGTATCCGCTATATGCTTTTAAAGATCAGCCAGACCTTGTATGTATCAATCTCGGTACCAATGATTTTAGCACACAGGGTGGTGATACAACCCAATTTATGAACAGCTATTTAAGACTTATTGACACAATTCAGTCTAAATATTACAAACCCGATATTGTATGCCTCCTTGGGCCCATGCTTTCGGGTCCGGTGCTTGAAAAGGTGAGGAATTGTCTACAATATATCGCCGACTCGGCTAATCTTAAAGAAGCGGGGATTGTTACAATCTTCGAAATGTCGGAACAGACTGGCGAACTCGGCATGGGTATTGATTACCATCCTTCGGTGGGGCAACATAAAAAGAATGCACGGGAACTTACAGCATACATAAAAAAACTGAAAGGATGGGAGACAGTAATTGACCAATAATTACAACATATAATTCATTTCTGGTCATTTCGGGGTTAGAAATATTTTTCTGTTGCTGTGTCGAAAAACCTGAATAATATAAGGATAACAAAAGGGCCACAATTTAACCTTAAAGGGGGGCATATTTTAGCTGTATTATTTGTCACCTTTCTGGTATTAACTATTAGTTCACTAATAACCGCACATTTAATATTTACGATTGTCTTATTATTAATAAGCATCATTCTTTTAAATATTGTACTTGATATACAAGGAATTGAGCTGGATACGAAAAATAAATTAATTCGAAATTACAGGCAAATTCTTTGGATTAAATTTGGAAAATGGTCGAACCTGGATGATTATCGAAACGTATGGTTATCCCAAAAAAATGTAGTTATCCCAACTTCAGAGTATTCAGATCATATTGCTGATACATATCATTATTATCATGTTAAACTGGTTGATGAAACACATGATAGGGAAATATTGTTATATGAATATAGAAATTATTATAAAGCACGTACTGCTGCTCTAAATATTGCCGGAAATATGAAATTAGAATTAAAGGATTTTCTAAAAGATCATCTTTAAGAGATCTAAATATTTACAAAGTATTATTTACTATATGGGAAATTTCAGAAGGCATTTTATTTTTTTGGCACACTATTTGTTTTATTTATTTCAGCAGTTCATCTACAATATACCTGGGGAAACCCAGGACAATCCCGGCCCGGTGCCGGGATTTTTATTTAATTGTCACTTACAGTTCATGATTAAACATTTTTTAAAAACCGGCCAAACCACAATCCCGTAATAAGCAAGGCAACAGTAAATATCAGAAGGCCATTGAATCCGATCAGGTTAATAAGTGCCCCGCCGGGTATGCTGAAAAAAAGCCCCAGAGAGGTTATAAAATTCTGAAGTGCAAAATACACCGGCCTTTTCTCCTCAGTAGCCAGGTTCAACACCATATTTTTGAATGCAAGCCTGAATCCGTCAGATGCGCTGCCTGCAAGCAGAAAAATCAAAACAAAAAGGAACAGGCTGGAAGGGATGAACGCCAGGCCCAGGGAAATGATCATCAGTATAAATGAAATGGTTACAATCTGCTTATTTGCGTTCTTCGATGCGAGCTTAGCCCATACTATATTTCCCACCATAGCCCCCGTAAGCAAAGGAACTGCAGAACCAATGGCAAGCCCGCCAAGGTTCAGGTCTAATTTAATATACTTTACAACAAAAGGTAATGCAAACAGGTAGGAGTATGAAAGAATACATGCTATTATCTGGTTTCTAAGCTGTCTGTCCTCCTTAAGCATTTGCATTGAATTTCTTATAAAGACAGAAAAACTTTTTTCTTTAACCGCAACATTTCTTTTCCCCCACTCTTTCACAGTTGAAATGATTACATACCCTGTAATTAAAAAAATACTACTGATTAGAAATGAATATGCGAAATTCAAAGGTTTCGGGAAATAATTCAGTATCCATCCGGCAATAAAACCGCTTAGAATTCCTCCTGCTCCCATTGAAATCTGCCTGTATGCCCAGGTTACCCCGCGGTATTCCCCGGTAAAAATCTTTCCCAGCAGTTCATGAAACAATATAGTTCCCAAACCTGCCGTGAAAGAAAAGAGGAACAATCCGGTGCCAAAAAGCCATAATGCAAGCAACGGATTAGCCTTACCGAAAAAAAAGATTGCCAGTCCCGTTCCGATCCATGAAAGTACCCTGAAAAAAAACAACAACCTCAAAGGGCGCATAACATGTTTGTAAGCCTGGGCATGGAATGCCATAAACATTTGCATGATAATAGCCCCACCCCTTACCAGCGAAGATATCAGCCCGATAATAATATTGCTCTTACTGAAATGATTTACCACAAGTGGCAGAATGGTAGAAGGTTCGGCCATGTGGTATGCCGTAGAAAAGAAAAATCCGTGTAAAATAAATTTTACCCTGTTTGAGGTAAGGTTTAGCTTTTCTTTCATTCACTGTTTTTAAAATCAAAAATAGAGGTTACCTGAGAATTCTTATAATAAAGTGATAAATTTGTTCAAATAATAATCTATACCAAGATGAACAAAACATTATTAATAACGGCAGTCATTGCAGGGTTGATTTCAGTATCATGCAAAAACAGAGTAAAAAACAGTACAGAGATGAACGATGAATTGAGTAAAAAAATAACGGCATTTGCGCCATTCACACTTACAACCGATATAACAAAACTCAGCGACAAAGAAAAAGAGATGATACCGATACTTATTGAAGCTGCCAAACTAATGGATGATATTTTCTGGCAGGAGGCTTATGGTGATAAGGAAGAGTTGCTGTCAAAAATCACGGATGAAAATGAAAAGAAATTTGTAATGATCAACTACGGACCATGGGAACGGCTCAACGACAACAAACCTTTTATTGAAGGTTACGGAGAAAAACCGCTTGGCGCCAACTTTTACCCTGCCGACATGACCAAAGAGGAATTTGAAGCTTTTGATGCCCCCGACAAAGGCAGTTTATATACCCTTATCAGGAGAGATGAAAACAACAAACTGAAAACCATCCCTTACCATGTTGCATTTGCAGATAAAATTCAGCAAGCTTCTGACATGATAAAGCACGCCGCTGAATTTGCCGAAGATGCCGGGTTGAAAAAATATCTGCTGTTGAGGGCAGAAGCACTGCTAAACGACGATTATTATCCGAGTGATATTGCCTGGATGGAAATGAAAAACAATCATATTGATTTCGTTGCAGGGCCTATCGAAACATACGAAGACCGGCTTTTTGGTTACAAAGCTGCCCACGAGGCATATATTCTTGTTAAAGATATGGAATGGAGCAACCGCCTGGCAAGATATGCAGCCCTGCTTCCCACATTGCAAAAACAGCTTCCTGCAGACGAAAAATACAAACAGGAAATGCCCGGCACCGACAGTGACCTTAACGCTTATGATGTGGTATACTACGCCGGCGACTGCAATGCAGGAAGCAAAACCATAGCCATAAACCTTCCAAACGACGAAAAAGTGAACCTGGCTAAAGGAAGCCGTCGCTTACAGCTTAAAAACAGTATGCAGGCCAAATTCGACAAAATACTGATACCTATTGCCGAAGTTTTAATTCACCCCACCCAATTAAAACATATTCAATTCGATGCCTTTTTTGCCAACACCATGTTTCATGAGGTAGCACATGGACTTGGAATGACCAAAACCATTACCGGAAAAGGCACAGTGCGTGAAGCATTGAAAGACAACTACACAACCCTTGAAGAGGGCAAAGCCGATATACTTGGGCTCTTTCTGGTAACCAAACTTAAAGAGATGAATGAAATCGAAACCGACCTGATGAATAATTACACTACCTTTCTGGCAGGTATATTCAGGTCAATACGTTTCGGCGCATCAAGTGCGCACGGCAGGGCAAACCTTATCCGGTACAACTATTTTAAAGAAAAAGAAGCATTTACCATTGACAATAACGGCATGTATACCGTTAATTTTGATAAAATGCAGGGAGCAGTGAACAGCTTATCGGAAACTATTTTAACACTGCAGGGCGATGGCGATTATGAAAAAGCTGCTGCATTTATTGAAAAATACGGGAATGAAGACCCTGACCTTAAATCTGCCCTCGAAAAAATTGCAGCCAAAGAGATACCTGTTGACATAGTTTTCAACCAGGGTGCCGGGGTGCTTGGCCTTTAATAATAGATCCACGCACATACGGGTTTAAAATGTTATGGCAAAAACATTGGTTTTTATATTTTTCATTCTGCAATATGCCTATGTAAGTGCACAGGACGAAATTGTAATAGCCGGTGATAACCTTCCGGGCAATGATACGGTTTGGGTATATAAACCGGCAGGTTACAACAGGATCAATAAATACCCGGCGGTGTACCTGCTTCACGGTATTAACGGTGATTATAGCTCGTGGGGCCGCCTGGTCAACCTGCAGCATTATGCCGACAAATATGGTTTTATAATTGTGTGCCCCGATGGTTTTAAAGACTCATTCTATTTCAACAGTCCACGCATCAAAAATTTACAATACGAGCTTTTTTTTGTCACATCACTTTACCCGAAAATACTTAATGCATATACCATAGACAGCACAAAGGTGTTCATCACCGGATTGAGCATGGGCGGTGCCGGTGCAATGTATCTTTTTTTAAGAAACCACCACCTGTTTCTAAGCGCTGCGAGCACCAGCGGCGTGCTCGACCTGGGTTTCTCTAACAGCAAAAGCAGCCTGAAAAGGCTTCTTGGAGATAATTATTCAGAAAGTTCAATAATCAGCACTTATTCAGCAATAAGCTACCTTGAAAATATTTCAGGAACAGACAAACAAATTTTATTCGATTGTGGTACAGAAGACCATCTTTATGAATGTAACAATTTGTTCAGGAAAAGATGTGATGAATTAAAAATCATGGCAACTTATATTTCCCAACCCGGGACGCATAGCAGCGCATACTGGTCCAAATCAATAGAATACCACTTTAAGTTTTTTGGTTCACTTATCAGTCAGCCATAACAGATTTAAGAATTACTGCACTTTTTTGAATTGCACTACCAGCCCGAGACAACCTGTATCTTTTGACTCTTTTGAAGAGCCCTCTGCTGTTGACAGTTCTATGATTAAGTTTGAAGTCGCTTCATTAACAAATGAAACCGATGACTGATATTCATTCTCTGCATTATCGAAAAGCACAGTCCTGTCATTATCATCACTTATTATTCTGAAGCGGATGGTCCCTAATTTTCTGGCGCCACAAACCGACAGGTAATATTCTTCCCCGGCATATGCCACAATCTGCACTTCCGCAGTCTGCCCTTTCCGAAACAAAAAACTTTTTGACTGCCTGCTATAGAAAAAGGTGTAATCTGCATATGCGCAATGATATTGATGATAATCGGTACAGTCCTGTGAATGGGCCATTACTGCCGGTGCAAAAAACAAAAGACCGGAAATAAATATTTTTAATATAAATGAACTTCTCATGGGTAATTATTTAGCCGTGGTTATTTTTATGCGGATATCAGAGATTAATTCTTTCAATTTGTAAAAATCATTTTCAGAGAGCATGCTCTTCTTTTTAGCCCCAAAAACGAGTTTACCTTCCGGTGCCTTTGTAACAGTGGCCTTACCGGTTTCTTCCTGCACCTTGTTATAAAACTGAGTCAAGGGCTCCACCAACCCGATCATCTTCTGAATATTTCTTTCGTTGCTGTATTGATGGGCGAATTTTAAAATATTATTAAACACCAGCTTCTGATCTGCAATTTTCTGTATCACCTTATTTTCTGGAGAATACTCGCCGCATAATGAAAGCGAAAGGTGCATAAACTCAATAAATCCCCCCATAGATATGAGCGCAAACACATCTTCTTTTTTGTTTTTCGACAGAAAATTAATGATCCCGTTAAATGCATCGTCGGATATGACCTCAAGCGAATCGTTATTCCTTATATTATTTTCAATCCTGAAAACAAGATTCTTATTAAATGCCTCCGAAATCCTCAACCTTTCGCTGAGTATATAAATGGTCTGCAAATAATCTAAAGACTCTTTATACCTCTGAAAGAGCGAGATATAGGCCAGATCGGCATTATATATACCCATGTTCAGCGACTGGTAAAATGTTTCAATGTATGAGTCAATATTGGCATACGGGTTCAACAGGCCCTTGTTGAATTGCAAACCGGTGCTGTCAAGATAGGAAAACATTTCTTCAGGCGATGGAAACCTGTAATAGACTTCTTTGAATTCCTGCCTTAAAGAATCTATTGCAGCAGCTTCAAAATCATCACCGGTACTTTTTTTTGATGCAGGGTCGCTTTTACATCCCCCGAAAGCCAGAAGCCCGAAGAGTATTATTAAATATTTGATTTTGAACATCTTTTTGATTTTTTGCAAAAGTTAATAATGATTAAATGCAGTATAAATATTTCTACGTGTTGAATTTACATTGAGAATAAAAATACACTTTTTTATTAAAAACTGAAAATTATCTTCCCTTAAAAAGAAGATTTCCTGAAAATGTCACAGTTTTTCTGATGATACCAAAATGAAGGAAGAGAAAAAAGGCAATGTTCATCAGCCAGAGAGCGGCCATATTAAACCATAAGGTATTTATAGTCAGGCCTCCGATACGTTTTACGGGAGAATAAAAATGTGCCCGTCCCGACTTTGACCCCGGCATGGCAAAAATAGGCTCGGCTTTACGCACGAGCCGGTTTTTATACCTGATTATCTTTTCATTGTCCCGTTTGTTCATCACAATCTCAGCAAGACTTTCATTATAATAATCATGTTTCATTTCAATGACTTTATTTTTGTTTCCCAATTTAATTACCAGGCCTTCAATTATTTTATCCCTGTTATCAAGTGCATCATCGAGTTTCCTTAAATACAAATCTTTAATTCTTTGCAGGTATATGTTCAACTCTTCTTCCACATTTCGGGTAAACTTTTCTTCGTCAAGCATTTCGATATTTTTAAATACCGGGATATTTTCATCGGATTGGGCAAGAAAAATCAATTCATTACGAAGAAGCGCGAAATTTTTGTTAATCAATTCTTTATCGGGTTTGGAGGTTTTTTCTGAGACTTCGTCGAGAATTAGTTGTAGTTCTGGCACCAGGTAATTTAACCTGAATGAAGATTCACTTTCGGTTTTATCGGTGAAATAAAAGAACTTCTCGTACCTGCTATTTTTAAACTGGTGAACAGCAAGTGCTTCATATGCCCATCTGGAGGCCATCAGATCACCAATTACAGGTACTACTTCCTGTGAGGCGATTTGTTTATTCAACCTGTCAAACCTAACCATGGCGCCACCGAGTAAAATCTGCGGTACAAGCAATAAAGGAATAAGAATATAAATTGAGACAACAGATTTCAGACTGTCTGATATATTTAACCCAAGCAGGTTAGAGAATACCGAAGCACTAAACAATACCATCCAGTATGGAAAGATCATGCCTTTTATTCCCATAATACAGTTGCCGACAAGCACAAAAGCAAGAGTTTGAATAGCAGACAACACAAGCAAAAACAGCACCTTTGAATTGTAATAACTTAACCGGCTGAGATTTAAAAATGTTTCACGCTGAATGATTTTGCGGTCGCGGATTATCTCCTCGGCGCTTACCATCATGCCCAGAAAGAGGGCAACAATAACGCCCATAAAGATATAAACCGGCAGATTAATATTGGCAGAGAATATATAAGCATATTCAGAGGTTGCTGAACCGGCATTGTAACGTGTGAAAAAACCTAAAATAAATGCCAGCAGGGGCGCTTCGAGCAGGTTGATGAGGAGATATTGCCTGTCGGCTAATTTGGAAAGCAGGTTTCGCTTCAGAAAAATTCCAAATTGCTTGTATTTTCCCGGGACACTAAGCAGGCTCCAGGGCACCCTGGTTTTAATTCTATCTGTTGACCTGGGTTTAACTTCAACATTTTTTTTATAAAGGTTATACCACTCATCAGGCGAAAAGACACGTTTGCCGGTATGTTTTCCAAACTCGTTAATCTCTTCTGCTTCAATAATCTGCAAAATCTGTTCGGGGTTCAGGTTACCACATGTGATACACTCACTGTCTTCGGCATTAATCAACTGACGTACTTTTTTAAAATAAAGAGGTGCATCAACCGGGTTGCCAAAAAATACAGGCCTTCCTCCCTTATCAAGAACAAGCAGTTTGTCAAACAGTTTAAAAATGTCAGAAGACGGCTGGTGAATGTTTATCACCACGAGCTTTCCTTTCATAGCCTGTTCTTTCAAAAGGTCCATCACCGTTTCGGAATCGGTAGACGACAGGCCCGATGTAGGTTCGTCCACAAATAAAAGATAGGGTTCGCGGATAAGTTCAAGTGAAATATTCAACCGTTTGCGCTGGCCTCCGCTTATAAATTTGTTTAATACACTTCCTACCTTAAGGTCTTTAATTTCAAAAAGGTCAAGATCAGTCAGAAGGTTATTCACCAACACTTCAATCTGGTTTTCTGAAAGATTGCCAAAGCACAACCTCGCATTGAAATATAAATTCCGGTAAACGGTAAGTTCTTCAATAAGCAAATCCTCCTGGGGTATATACCCGATAATCCCATGCAGCTCTTTTTTTTCGGTATGTACATCAAATCCATTAATGGTAACCTGTCCGCTATGGGGTTTCAGGTTGCCGTTGAGGAGGTTTAACAATGTTGACTTACCCACACCACTGCCCCCCATAATACCGAGCAATTGTCCCGATTCTATCGAAAACGAAAGGGGAAAAATACCATTCCCGCTGCGGGTAAAACGGTATTCAATTTCTGAAGCTTCGAACCTGAATGAGGACTCAGGGTTAGGATTGAAATAGTATTTTAGTATATCACTGTAATGTATCGCTCCAATAAGTAAACTTCTCAGCACCGAGCCCTTTTCAAAATTATAAGTCCGGCCTGCGATGGTCTTCCTTCCCTTCAAAATAAGCTGATCGTCGGTGACCGTATGCCTGAAAAAGAAGTTATTTGTTTCTTTAATAAACAAAAACACTATACTGCCACGAAGATTTGCAACCTGCCAGTGGTGTATTGCCGGTTCAGCAGAAAAAGCAGCGTTGCTCAGCATCAACACTGAATTTTTATCGGGTACTTCAGCCAGTGGTTCGAAAATAAAAGCCCTGCAGTTATTGTAAAGGTCTTCTGAAAAATTCAGTGAGATGGCCAGTGTCTTTATATAATCATTTTCAAGTTCAGATAAAGTGCTTTTATAATGAACAATATCAAGTATCTGGAAAAACATGAGTGCTTTCTGGTTCTGAAGCAGGTGTTTGTTGATTTGTTCACAGATGAGTAAAGATTTAACCGAAAACAAACGGCTGCTTTTACCAGGTTTCTTTTGAGCCCTCTCCTTAAAATCATTTTGGTAAAACCTGTAGATAGCCAGAAATTGTAATATTTTTTCCTGGTTCACCAATTGCAGCAAATAAGATTTTATAATCTCCTCAGCATACAATTGTTTATCATCAGGCAAAAGCAATGATACAATTGCAAAAAGCCTCAGTATAGCTTTCAATATTGATTCACTCATTCAAGGCGGGAATTTAAAATTCACCCGGTTATAAAATTAATTTTTTAAGCTGAATAATAAAATTCATATAACTTAAAATAATTGTTCAACAGGCATAAAATGATAAATTTGTAATTTAATCCTGATGAGAATATTCCCGAAAAAATTATTAACTTATAAGTGTCAATAAAATCTCTGTCCGTGACTACAAAAAGTAAACTCCTGATTGTTGATGACGAACCTGTTGGAAGACAGCTTCTTGAAGCAATATTTTTATCTGATAATTATCAACTGGATTTTGCCGATAATGGCAAAAATGCATTGCACTACATAGAGAATAATACTCCCGACATTGTGCTTATGGATGTTATGATGCCTGAAATGGACGGGTTTGAAGTATGCAAAAAAATGCGGGACAATGATACATTAAAAGGAATCCCCATTATTCTTATCACAGCGCTGGATGACCGTGATTCGCGAAAACGCGGGCTTGAAGCAGGGGCCAATGACTATATATCCAAACCATTTGACAGGATAGAGATTGAAACCAAAGTTAAAAACCTTTTGCAGTTGGGCATTGGTGAAATTGTTTCTTCAAAGCCCGGCATAATAACGAGAGAAATTGATGAAAAAGATGAGGTTTTTTATTTAACAAACCTTATCCTGGAAGCGCAACGGCCATTAAAAAACCAGATACAGCAATCACTTGGTGACTTTTTTCATATCACCGGCACATCGGGCAGCAGCGAAAAAAGCTTTTTCTGGCTTGCAGGCTGTAAAAACAAAAGTTTTATACTTTACATCCAAAGCAAAGCAGCAAAAGTACAAGATACCCTGCTGAAAATATTAATATCTGCTTTTCTGAACAGGACCATTCAATCGGGACAATATGCTGATGCTGCAGACATGGTAAGACAACTTAATAACTTCCTTTCAGAAAAACTCATGCATGCAGAAACAACCTCCCTTAAAAATCCGGAGGTAAACCTGTCTCTGTCAATTCTTGATAAAGATTCAGGACATTTGCAGCTTTCGGGATTTAACCAGGACATAATGCTGTTTACCGGCACAGAATTTAAACATATTACCCTGAACCAGATTGATCATTTTCCTGATATTAAGCACCGGTTTAATCCAGCATCTTACACCTGTTCACCAAAAGCAGTCATCTATATTTTTAATGGTAAATTGTCCGAAATTCTAACAAGACACCATTATTTTGAAAACAACTGTCTGTCGTTTTCTAAACTTTTACCAGAAGAAACAAAAAACAATATGAAAAAACAGGAAGTCTTATTCAGGGAACTTATTAAAAACACCCTTCAGAGTTCAGAAATCACTGATGATATTGAAATGATTGGCCTTAAAATATTGTAACCAGACAGTGGCTTCACCAGGTTATATATCCCATTTTTATTTTTTTTTGCTGATATACAGTTTTGTACCCGCACAAAATGTTTATGGAAAAGAAAAGGATTTTAGGATTAATATAAACACCCGCACTTTTATTCCCTACGATTCTATAAATTCAATCCTGTTTGATACGGTGTTTACTTTTCTAGACAATAAAAATTCGTTTTTCGATATGGACGACAGCCTGAAAATACGTACCGAAAATTTTTATGATACGCTTAAAAACAGGGCCGGGCACAGAAGGATAACCAGGGAACTGTTCGACCTTATTGTAATTACCCCTTCGGAGCATAACGAATTAAATGCAATTGAAAGTGAAGTACCTTTTATTGAATATAACAATAAGATTATCCGCAGTATAAGTTTTATGCAATTGCCTGTTTTCGGGCCAACAGTGGATGATACCACCATTCAGGCGAAAAGATTTTATGAAAAGGCGGGGAATAAAATGCACATAAACTCCTCTAAAAGAATCTTAAGCAGGAGCTTGCTGATAAAACCGGGAGACAGGCTTAATGCTTACAAACTTGCGGATAATGAACGTATCCTCAGGTCTCTCCCCTACATACAGGATGCAAGGTTCATCGTAAAACAAACCCATCCGCTCTCTGACTCTGTAGATATCATAACAGTTATAAAAGACCTTTGGTCGCTTGGGTTTAGTATGGATTTATCGGGAACAGCAAAAGGCAATTTTAACATTTGGCACAAAAACCTTCTTGGACTGGGAAATGAAGAACAAAACAATATATACTGGGACACCGGCCAGAAAAATCTGCTTGGATATGAAGGCACATACAGGATTTCAAACCTTGCCGGAACATTTATCAAAAGTGAGTTCAGATACGCCGGTTATTTTGGCACCAGGCAACTTTATGCCGATTTCCAGCGCAAGTTCTTTACCCCTGAGGTAAAATATGCCGGCGGTTTAAGGCTGGAAACAAAAAAAACATTACAGGATATAATACTGATTGACACCACACTTGAAAAGACAAGATATAGTTTCACCAGTTATGATGCATGGATTGGGAGGGCATTCCCCCTTGAACATCAAAATCTTCTTTCACGCAAAAGATCAAATATCATGGTCGCGGGCAGGATATTCAATATCAGTTACCACGACCGGCCTGAGACAACGGAAAAATATCTTTACACTTTTCATAACCGTTTGCAAATTCTTGCAACAGCAGCTTTCTCTATTCAGGGTTTCTACAAGAGTCACCTGGTTTATGGTTTCGGTCAAACAGAGGATATTCCTTACGGATACCTTTTCCAGGTCATCGGAGGTTATGAACACAATGAATTTTTTAACCGCCCTTACTTTGGACTGACCTTGTCGCAGGGAACATATCTTTGGCGAACAGGCGGGTATCTTTTCAACAGGTTCGAAACGGGCGGCTACCTTACCGGTAATAATTTCGAACAAGGGCTGTTCGGGATAACAACAACCTATTTTACCCCATTGTTATCCTGGAACAGATATAAGCTAAGGTACTTTTTAACCTTTAAGTATAAAACAGGCATACAGCGCTTCAGGGACGAGTATTTAAGCATTGAAAACAAACAGGGCTTAACAGGTCTTTATAGCACAAAACTTAAGGGAATCCAAAAAATGACCCTGAACCTCGAAGCGGTGACATTTACACCCTATTACCTGCTTGGTTTCAGGTTTGTTTTTTTTAGCTTTGCCAATTTAGGTTTGGTTGGCCCGGGGGGAAAATCTGTATTCAGTAACAACTTATATAGCGGGCTGGGCTTCGGATTACGAATAAGAAATGAAAGGCTTGTTTTTAACACACTGCAGATAAAATTTGCATTTTATCCCTTAGCTCCCGAACATGCAGAATGGCAATACATTCAAGTTTCGGGTGAACAAAAACTTCAGATGGAGAATTTTTATATTTCCGATCCAAGAATTATTGAATACTAAGCTTTTACAAGCTTTATGGTTGCAGATAATGAGAACAACGAAAATATTTCGTGTGAATAATATTCACACCTTTAAAAACCAGTTGGCACAATGGTGCAGCGGACATCAGGTGTTTGCATTTCACTGCAGCAACGGTTTTCATCACAAACAAACCAATACATCATTATTCCCCGGATACGATATCCTGGCTGCCACCGGGGCACAGGAAATGCTCGTATCTGAACATGGATTGGCCTTTAATGCATTAAAGTCGTTTATTTCAGAAAAAAAAGACTGGTTTTTTGGTACCCTGGCCTATGACCTGAAAAATGAAACCGAGAAACTTACATCCTCCAATAAAGATTTTCTTGGTTTTCAGGACATGCTTATTTTCCGGCCCGAACTTGTCTTCAGATTAATAAATTCGAAACTTGAAATATTATATTATGATAAGTTTACTGAAAATGAAATTGAGGCCATTTACCATGAAATAATAAACATTAAAACACACGATATTCCTGTATCAGAGAACAGTATTGTTATATTGCAAAGAATCAGTCAAGACAGTTATTTTAAAAAGTTCAACAGGATAAAAGACCATATCGCAAGGGGAGATATTTTCGAGATGAACTTTTGCATGGAGTTTTATGCAGAGAATGCTGTTGTTCATCCATTACCGTTATATTTAAAACTAACCGGGCTATCTCCTTCCCCATTTTCATGCCTTTACCGTTTCAACGATAAATATATAATCTCTTCAAGCCCCGAAAGATATCTCACCAAAACAGGCAGGATAATTGTTTCGCAGCCCATGAAAGGCACTGCTAAAAGAGGTGCGTCTGCCTTGCTTGATCAAAAGCAGGTACAATTCTTAAAAAACAATATGAAGGAGTTGTCTGAAAACATTATGATTGTTGACCTGGTAAGAAACGACCTGTCGAAAGTTGCGGTAAAAGACAGCGTAGCAGTGGAAGAACTTTGCGGCATTTATACCTATGCCACTGTTCACCAAATGGTTTCAACCATTAAATGCAGATTGTCGCCAGAATTCGATGCCATTGATGCAATTGCCCGCTCTTTTCCCATGGGATCAATGACCGGGGCGCCAAAAGTAAGGGCTATGCAGCTAATCGAGGAGTATGAAGAAACAAAAAGGGGTATATATTCCGGTGCAGCAGGTTACTTCACCCCCGAACTGGATTTCGACTTCAATGTGCTCATCAGGACCATTTTGTATAACGAGACAAACCGTTACCTGTCTTTTACCACGGGTGGCGCAATCACGGCTTCATCCGAAGTCCTGTCTGAATATGAGGAATGCCAGCTTAAAGCTTCGGCCCTTAAAATGGCTTTAAACCAAAGTATCTGAAAAATGATTAAAAAATTTGAAACATATATTGATACCAACAGGCTTTTTAACCCAAACAACAGGATACTTGCAGCCGTGAGCGGTGGAATAGACTCTATGGTAATGCTGCACTTGTTGCTAAAACTAGAATACAAACCGGCCATTGCGCACTGCAACTTTCATCTCAGGGGCGGGGAATCTGACGGAGATGAAGAATTTGTAAAACAATTTGCCGAAATAAATAAGCTTCAATTTTTTAACATTTCTTTCGACACTAAAAAATATGCAGAAGAAAAGAAAATGTCTGTTCAGATGGCTGCGAGAGAACTTCGGTATGAATGGCTGAACAAAACTGCCCTTGAAAACGGATTTGACTGCATTACTGTTGGCCACAACAGCGACGATTCGATAGAAACCTTTTTTATTAACCTTACAAGGAACGCAGGTATTCACGGTTTAACCGGCATTAAACCAAAAAACAACCTTATTGTGAGGCCCCTTTTATTTGCTTCACGCAGGGAAATATCAGCTTTTGCTCAAGATAACAACATTTTGTTTCGTGAAGATTCCTCCAACGCGGAAACCAAGTATCTCCGCAATAAAATAAGACATAACATTATACCCGAACTTGAAAAAATTAACCCGTCTTTCAGGGAAAATATCCATGAGGTAATTGAAAAAATAAAAGAGGCTGAAAAACTCCTCAATGAAGTAACCGGACAATACCGCAAGAGCATTGTTGTTCATTCAGACGACAGAATTTACATCAATTTCAGGGAATTCCCCGGTACAGACATTGCCCGTACTGTTTTGTTTGAATTGTTAAAAGATTATGGTTTTAACGGCAGCCAGGTAAAAGAGATTGCCGATTCATTACAAAAACAGCCTGGCAGCCGTTTTTACTCCCCCACGCATTGGCTGGTAAAAGACCGCGACCATTTGATCATTACCCCCATTAAACCGAATACCGCTGAAGAAGTATATATCGGCCCGGATTCAGGACAAATAGAATCTCCCATAAAGCTAACCTTCAGAATGGCCCAGAATGAAAATTTTGTCATCCCCCGTGAAAAGAATACTGTGGCCATTGATGCAGACAGACTCACATTTCCATTGAAATTAAGAAGATGGAAACCTGGAGACCGGTTTATGCCCTTCGGCATGGAACATTATAAGAAACTAAGCGATTTTTTCGTGGATAATAAACTTTCTCTTGCAGATAAAGAACTGGTTTGGGTCATCGAATCGGACGGTAAAATTGTATGGGTTGTTAATTACAGGACTGACAACCGGTTCAGGGTAAAACCATCAACAAAAAGCATTTTTTTGATTGAATCTGACAAACAAGGGTAAAAGAAAATAAAAAACGTAGCTATTTTTGCCTTTCAACCGAAATGATATGATGAAATTGACCAAGGCAGAAAAAGAGATGATTGCAAAGCTGCAATCAGGTAAGTTGAGCATGATTGCAGAAGTTTTAAAAGAATTTCGCACTGGTGGTTCTATCGTGCTGTTACCATACCTCTTTGATATCATTTCATCTGGAAATTATTCATTGCTCGAAGAGGAAATTCTTAATCTTGTAAGCGATATAAAAGAAAAAGGGGCGGCAGAAATTATCGCAGATTCACTGCAAAAAAACAATTACAAGAATAAAACCGCAGCTATTATTGCAACCTGCTGGCAATCAAGGCTTGATTTCAGCCCTCATTTACTGCTTTTTACAGAATATTTTTTTAGCGACGACTACCAGGTATCTATCGAAGCATTTACCGTAATTGAAGAATCGCTTCACCAGACAACTGTGGCACAACGCAATGCATGCCTTAAGCTTCTCGAAGATAAAAGGCCGCAAGTAACGGAAATGCTGAAACCTTTATATCAGGAACTATTTAAACTCGTGAAAAATTCCCTCGGTTTTACTATTGATAATTAGAGAAATATTTCATGAACTGGGCCCTTTCGTATATGGCCGGGTCGGAGATCCGCCTGTAGCTCATCATGCCCCTTATTTCGTCAAGGTTTTTATAATTTTTAGATTCCAGCCAGTTTTTAACAAAATCTGTTACCTGCTTAAGATATTCTGCACCATGCTTGTAAAGCGCAGAACACATCTGAACGGTAACTGCCCCGGCCAGAACCAGCTTGATAACCGCCGCACCATCATGTATCCCCGTAGAAGCCGAGATATCTACTTTTATATCCTTCCCGGCAATGATACCAACCCAACGCAAGGAATTCCTGATGTCTGACGGTGAACTGAACACCTCAGCCGCGGTAAATTTCATGGCCTTAATATCAATGTCGGGTGCATAAAACCTGTTGAACAATACAACCCCCGATGCCCCCCTGTAATAAAGATTATTAACAAGATTTAAAAGATTGGTATGATGAAGGCCTATTTTCACTGCCACCGGCAATTTAGTTTTTGTTTTAACCTTTTCAACAATATCGTAATATACTGTTTCATATTTTTCAGAACTCTTTTTTTCGTCGGTAGGGACAATAAAAACATTTAATTCGATGGCATCGGCACCTGCCGATTCAATGTTTTTTGCATATGCTACCCAGTCCTTGCCAGAGATACAATTAATACTGGCAATAACCGGAATTTTTACCTTTTTCTTCGAGCCTTCTATTAGTTTTAAATATTCTTCAACCGAATTGTCTTTTACATAGCCATGTATATAATCCTGTGCTTCGGGATAATCGCTTTTATCAATCAGGTTGCCGGCTTCGAAGCTTATTTGCTCTTCAAACAACGATTTCAATACTACGGCACCTGCCCCGTATTCCTCGAGCTTTGCCACTTTATCAACCGAACTGGTTAGGCCCGAACTACTAACAATTACGGGGCTTTTCAAATCTAATCCGAGATACTTGGTGTTAAGGTTTACCATATAAAGAAGGTTTATTTATAATTTCTTTCTCCAAAAATAAGGCTGCCGATCCGTACGATGGTTGATCCGGCTTCAACTGCCA
Source organism: Bacteroidales bacterium (assembly GCA_016936215.1). Lineage (GTDB taxonomy): Bacteria > Bacteroidota > Bacteroidia > Bacteroidales > UBA10428 > JAFGPL01. The sequence goes on along the minus strand of JAFGPL010000058.1, from coordinate 21,775 downwards.
GTTTATAATCGTCTGACATGCCCATAGATAATTCACAAAAATAAGGCTTTTCAGTGAAATATTGCCCCTTCAGTTTCCAGAAGCACATGGCAAGATAATTAAATTCTTCACGCACTATATCTGTATCATCGGTAAAAGTGGCCATGCCCATTAATCCCAGAATCTTTATATTATTTAACTTGTGAAATAATTGTGATTGCAGTATAGCCGTAATATCTTCATATTGAAGCCCATACTTGGTTTCCTCGCGGGCAATTCTTAATTGCAGCAGACAATCAATAACCCTGTTGTTTTTTATGGCCTCTTTATTGATGGTTTCGAGTAAACCGGCACTGTCAACTGAATGAATAAGGGAAACAAATGGTGCAATATATTTTACTTTATTGCTTTGTAAATGGCCAATCATGTGCCATTGAATGTCTTTAGGCAGATTATGATATTTCCCTGCCAATTCCTGAACTTTATTCTCACCCATTATTTTATGGCCTGCATGGTACAGTTGCATAATCAAATCTTCGGGATGGGTCTTGGTAACAGCAACCAGTTTAACGCTGTCGGGCAAATCTGTTTTTAAAATTTCCAGGTTTTTTGCAATATCCATGTTCGATGAAAGCAGTTTTAATGTTCAAATGTAGCAAAAAGAATTTGTGGTTGCGACGAAAAATTTAAGAAACAAAGTGAATACAGAAACCTGACTGGCCGGGATAAAGTATTTCCTTGTTTATTAAAAATATAAAATTGTTAATACTTGAAATGTGAGAACGGTTTTTTCAATACAAATATGTTATACATTGCAATGTTGTTATGAAAATATTACCATCTGAAATGAGATATTCAACACACCTGCACTTGTTTTTTCTGTTCTGTATTTGCAATGTAAACCTAATTGCCGCTCAGGATCCGGTAGTTGAAAAAAAGCCCGTTTTCTTTATTGAGCCGGAATACCTTGCAGGTTTTGTATACCCTAATCATTCAGATTTTCCTGAAACCGGAGGTAGCCATACTTTGGCTTTAAATTTAGGGTGGTTTCAAACTACAACCAATAAAAAATGGGCTTCATTCTACAACTTTCCGTTTACCGGTATTACAATCAGCAGGGCCAATCCCGGTAACCGGAATGTATTCGGAGACCAGTATTCTGTTGTGCCTTATATTACATTTAATGTATTAAACAGGATAAATCATTCAGTCTTCTTTAAAATTGCCTTGGGGGGATCTTATTTTACCAGGTTTTACGATGCTTCAGAAAATCCAGACAACCTGGTTATCGGTTCACATTTTACATGGTCGTTTCAGTCATTCATGTATTATTCAGTTTATACCGGTTCACGTTTATCATTGAACCTGGGTGCCGGGTACATGCATAATTCCAATGGTCATATCCAATTGCCAAATGTAGGTTTAAACCAGGCTGCTATCGGCATCTCGGTAAAATACTTTACGCACCCTATTCATCCCGGTTTTCACCCCCGGCAATACAGGGTCGAGGCAGAAAGAAAAAAGCGCTATTATGCCATGGTAAGAACAGGTATTGGAATGCATGAATATGGCAGCGCCACAGGACCCATTGGCGGTGAAAAACGTCTGGTTAACTCGGTAACTGTTTCAGCAGGGATGCTTTTAAAGGAACATATCAGGGTTGGTGCAGGACTGGCAGGAAGAATTTATCACCAGTACCACCACCATATTCTTAACCCTGCCGATTCTTTATACTCCGACAGGCCATGGCTCAACGCTTCAAATCTATATTTCTTTATTAATTGCGAATTTCTCACCGGTCATATAGGTATGGACATAGCCGGAGGATTAAACCTTTATAAGCCTTATTTTAAAAGACATTACAATACCCTTGAAGGAGAGATTGATTTCGATTACTGGCTGAAAAAACTCTTCAATACAAGAATTGCATTGAATTATTACCTGATAAATACACAAAAGAAACCACGCAATAATATATTCGTAGGTGCAAGCATCAATGCCAATTTCGGACAGGCTGATTTCAGCGGGATTTGCATTGGCGTTACACACAATTTATCCAGGCCTTAAAGTTAAGTTCACTTTTAGTAAAAACTGGTTAAAACAGGTTTACTCAAATAAAAAATTAATGAAGATCTAAATCATTAATATCCTTTAGGGTAAGACGGGGAGGTTTGTTGTTGTTTAGCCTTGATGTTACCGTTTTTGCTGCTTTCCTCGCAGCTTTTTTATCAGGAAAGGCTTTGTTGCCTTGCAACACCGGGATATATTGCTGATAAATAAATGGCTTGTTATTACAACGTATTTCATACCCCCATCCCTTCTCTGAAATGAACAAGCAATAGCTGAAAACCTGGTTTTTTGGGTATTTTAAAAAACCTAAAAATGCAACCAGGATAAAGGTAATTGTAATAAGAACTACTGCTCCCTTTTTTCTGTTACCTTTAATCATAAGAGTCATATTCATCATCCGGGTTAAAAGCCCAGAGATCGTCGAAATAGTAGCTGCTGCTCCTGCCGGTGGTTAAATATGCCCGGTTGCCGATAGTGAAAGCCACGGCATCGGCCCTTGCGCTTCCTTCAAAGGCAGTCTTTTGCTGCCAGAGATCGGCAACCGGGTCATATTCCCATACCTGCGTACCGGCAGAACCTTCGCCGCCGGTAGCTACAAACCCTCTACCACTTAATGAAAAAGCCACTTTATTGATACCTGTTATGGTATAATCGTCATCAAAATCTTCTGAAGAAACATCCGCAATTGAATTCTTCTCGGTCCAGACACCGGTTAACGGATCAAATTCCCAGAAATCATTCTCATAAACCCCGTTGTTGATACCTGTGCAAATGTAACCTTTACTGTCTATCACAAATGATAAAGCATCCCGGCGCTTGCTGCCACCTACACTCATTTTCTGGGTCCATGTATCGGCAGCAGGGTCGTATTCCCAGAAATCTTTCAGATAATTACCATCAAACCCGGTGCCCAGGTATCCTTTATCTGCTATCGAAAAGCCAACAGCCCCGTACCTTGCCGATCCTGCAAAATCGGCTTTTCTTTGCCAGGTATTAGACCCGGGATCGAATTCCCAAAAATCGTTCATGCGGGTTATACCATTAAAACCTGTTCCTATATAACCCTTGTTATTAATGCTAAAACCCACTGCGCCATTACGTGCTGCCCCGGGAAAATCTGCCTTTTGCAACCATGTATTCAGTTCAGGGTCATACTCCCAGAAGTCGCTCAACCTGTTGTAACCATCGTAACCGGTACCAACATATCCTTTATTACCAATACTAAAGGCTACCGCATCACTTCGGGTTACACCTTCAAAGTCTGACAATTCAACCCAGTTGCCCACATATTCGGTGGTATCATCATCATCGTCGCTGCAAGATATCAAAACCATCACACTGCAAATCAATAAAAACGCATACCTGAGATATTCTGTGTATTTCTTTTTTTCTTTCATTATTTATGATATTATCAACATTTGGCGCAAACATAAACTGTCCAACGGTCACTAAAAAACCTAATGGATGAAATAATGATTTCAGTAGACAAACAATGTAATGTAAATGATTTTTATAATAGTGTTACTGATGCCACCTTATTATATCACTGATATTCTAAAGATTATAGCACTTCTTGCTTTTTTTGTCTACTGAATAAGCCTGTTGGTATACTCTGTTTCCTCAAAATAGAAATTTAAGGTTGCTTTGCCTGAAATTAAATAATATGAACGGTTTAAGTATATTTAAAAGAAACATCTTTTTGCAACTGTCAATATTTTTAGCCTTCATCTCCTGCAACTCATCGGACGATGACTTTTATATCGGAAAAGATTTTATTGAGTCAAAGTCCGCCGTGGTGCTGTGCGATTCATTTTCACTGAATATCTCAACTGTAATGCTCGATTCGTTTATAACTTCAGGAACAGAAACAGCCTTATGCGGTTCGTATGCTGATAGTTTATTCGGTTTTGTTTCAAGCAGAAGCTATTTTGAACTTGGCCTGCCCGAAATAAATCTTGACGAAGAGGATATTTACGATTCTACCGTACTAATTCTAAAATACACAGGATACAGCTATGGCGACACAAACAAGATAAACAGTATAAAAGTATTTCCCCTGCTTGAAAACCTTGACCCGGATGCAGACGGTAACTGCTATAACATTAACAAAACCGAATGCCGCACCGGATTAATTGGTGAAAAAGCCTTCTGTCCAATGCCTAACAGCATTGATTCGGTTTCCATAAGAATTGGCGATGATTTTGGCAAAGAACTCTGGCAACTGGTAGTAGATAATTCCGAATTATTCTCTTCGCAGGAAACTTTCCGGGCATATTTACCGGGGATTTGCATTGCGCCAGACGAAAACAATCCGTCAGCCATCATCGGTTTCAAAGCCGGGGCAGGTGAAATTTTTTTAAGGATTTTCTCACACAGGTATGGTGAAACCGTTGAAGCAGTTTACACCGATTTTCTTCTTACCAGCAGCGAATTACAATACAATAATATAGTTACAGATTTTAATGGAACACCCCTGCAGCTTCTTCAATCGCAAAAAGAAGATATTTCCTCTTCCCTAACGGGAAATTGTTCTTACCTTCAGGGAGTAACCGGCCTGCTCACGAAAATAAGCATTCCCTATTTTCACAATTTTCTGCTATCGGAAAATACCCGTCTGCTGCGTGCAGAAATAGTACTCAGGCCACACAACTATAGCTACCTGGAATTTAAACTTCCACAGAACCTTGCAATACTTACCCTCGACAAGTATAACCGTGTGGAAAGCGCCTTTTATACCAGCGATGGCAACCTGATTACTGCATCTTATGTAAGCGATGACCTTTATCATGATAACGCATACTATGCCTTCGATATAACCTCCTATATGCTTGATGAAATCTCAGATGCTTATTTTGATTCCGAAAGATCCATAGCAGTCGCACTGCATCCCGACTACCTTTATACAACCTTCGAAAGGCTTATACTTGAAAGGAGCAATATGTTCCCGGTACTCAGAATAATTTACCTGGCTTATTAAATCAGATTATATGCTATACAAAAGAAAAATACTCATCTGTCTCAGCCTGCTCGTATTTTACCTTATAACACATGCGCAGATAACGAGCTCCCCATATACGATTTTTGCCGCCGGACAAATTCAGGATAATGGTTTTGGTGCGTTGCGGGCAATGGGGGGCACAGGTATTGCCTTTTCTTCAGATAAATACCTGAACAACACAAACCCGGCCTCATACGCAGGGATAGACAGTTTAAGGTTTATGTTTGAGTTTGGTTTTTTCGGTGCCTATACAAGCTTTAAAACCAATCAATTATATCAATCAAAAATTGATGGCAATATCAGGTACCTTGCCTTGGGGTTAAGGGTAAGAAAAAACTGGTCGGCAAGCCTGGGGATTGTCCCTGTGAGTAGTGTCGGTTATAGCATAAATACAGATGAAACGGTTGAAGGAAGTACCACCTCCCTCAACAAAACATATACCGGCACCGGGGGTATTAACCAGTTTTATTTCGGTAATGCAGTCAGGCTGTTCAAAAACCTGTCTGCAGGCATTCATGTCTCGTATCTTTTCGGCAATATTGAACAACAGGAAATTATTGAGCAGAACAGCTACTTTAGTGAATGTGTCCTTTCCAATAAATACTTTTTCAATAACCTTTATTTTGATTATGGATTACAGTACAATTTTGAACATGGTAAAATGAGGTATTCGGCCGGGGTTATATTTGGAAATAAAACTTCGCTGACTACAAGTAACGAACAATTGCTGGCATACGCGAGTGACACCATAATTATCAATGGTGATGAGACCAAATTCAATATACCCTTAAAATTCGGTATTGGCATAGGAATTGAACAAACAGAAAAGTTCAGGCTGGGCATTGATTACAAAACTGAAAAATGGTCTTCGGCAAGATTTAAAAACCCGATGCTTTCCACACGAGATAGTGAACGATTATCGGCAGGGTTTGAATATACCCCAAAAAAAGGATATAAAGACCAGGGGTTAAACCTTTTATATTATCGTTTTGGAATAAATTTCCTTACATCTTACCTGGTCATTGACGAAACCCGTGTTAACAGCAGTTCGTTTACCTGCGGGATAGGTATTCCGATGAAAAGAGAGCTTAGCATAATAAACCTGGCATTTGAATACGGAATAAACGGAACATTAAAAAACAACCTGATTAGGGAAAACTATTTTGCCGCACATGTGAATTTTACGCTGCAAGACCGCTGGTTTATAAAATCAAGGTATGATTAAAAGGTCAAAATCATAGTTTAATCTTCTCGACTAAACCATAAAAAACCTGCCGGTATTGGTTTCCAACCGGAATATATTTTTCACCGATTCTGATCCTGTTGTTTTCAATCGAATCAATTTTCGATAAAGAAATGATAAACGATTTGTGAACCCTTATGAATTTCCCCAAAGGAAGCTTTTCTTCCAGGTTCTTCATTGTAGTCTTGGTAAGAAGGGGCCTGCCTCCCGAGTAGATTTTAACATAGTCTTTGAGCCCTTCGATATATAAAACTTTACTTAAATCCAGCCTTATCATGCTATATTCAACCTTTACCATCATAAAGTCAGCATTATCATCTGCAGGTGTGCTTTTTACAGCCGCCAGCAAAGATTGCTTCATTGTAAATATTTGCAATGCTTTATGAACCGCTTTAAGAAACCTCTCGAACGAGAAAGGCTTTAAAAGGTAATCAACAGCATTTAATTCAAATCCTTGAAGGGCATGGTCGGAAAATGCCGTGGTAAATATCACCATTGGGGGCTCATTTAATACTTTTAGAAAATCAAGTCCCGTAATGTGCGGCATCTGAATATCAAGAAAAATAAGGTCAATTTTTTTTTCGTGAAGTATACTTATTGCATCAACCGCACTGGTGCAAACCGAGATAAGATTTATAACCGGCATTTTTGATGCAAAATCTTTTATTACATCAAGCGCGAGTGGTTCGTCATCAATGGCTATACAATTCATCTTTTAAGCTTAAATGATAAATGCACTGTAAAAACATCATTTTCCTCACCATATGTAAACATATGATCTTCTGGATATAGTAGCTCAAGCCTCCGCTTTATATTGCTCATCCCAATACCACAATCATCATTGCTTTTATCAGTTCTCTGCACAATATTGTTCACGATCTTCACATCAAGCCATTCATCAATTTTCAGCAGGATATGTATTGCAGAGGGATTTATATTGTCGGCGCCGAATTTAAAAGCGTTTTCAATTACCGGCAGTAACAGCAACGGCTCTATCTGGAAATCAGAAGGGTCTCCGATTAATTCAAATATAACAGTAACTTTGTCGGTAAATCTAAGTTTTTGCAATTCAATATAATCATTGATTGTTTCTATTTCACTCTTCAGGCTCACCTGTTTTTTGTTTGACTCGTAGAGCATGTACCTGAGTATTGAGGAGAGCTTTAACACCGCCTGGGTTGTTTTTCCCGATTTGTTGAGGCTGAGTGAATAGATGTTGTTAAGCGCATTGAAAAGAAAGTGGGGGTTAACCTGTTTTTTAAGATAAGAAAGCTCTGCAAAGAGCTTTTCTTTTTCTGTTTCTGTCCTTTTTTTCTCACTTTCCTGCCATTTGAAAATCAGACCGATAGAGGTGCTTGTAGCAAACATCAAGAGTATACCGTAAAATGAAACCATTCCCCTGCCAAAAAAAGGAAAAATGAACCTGCGAAGTGATTTGTCAGGCATTGGCCCCGGTGACCCGAATCGCGGCGGGGGCCTTTCAGGACTTCTTCTCATTACAATTTCTTCCCTGAAATATTTTCTCTCAATATCAACACGCAGGTAATTGGCTGCAACAATTAAAATAACTGAGAAAAGCAGGTAAAAAAGTATTTTTTTCCTGAATAAAAAATATGGCATTAGCAAAAGAAGGTTGATATAGAACATTGCAATATAAATCAACCATATTTTTACATGAAAACCGGTGCGGAATGTTACCGGGTAATTACTTACAATAAAATAATTGAGCATAAAAAGCAAAACCCATACTGCACAATGCATAAATACTTGCAGGTATGGCAAACCAGTGAAAAAACGCCAGGATTTTTCTTTTTTATCTACCATCATTCTTTATTGACTGCAAACTTACCAAAGCTATTCTGTATAATAAATAAAAATCGTTGTATACATCATATGAATAGACGAAAAGCAATTTTAAACTGACAAATAATTAACCTACAATCTTTCAATATTATACATAACTTTCATAACTTTATGATAATTAAACCGTATAAAATATCAAAACATTTAAAATCAATGTAATATGAACACCAAAATCCACAGTCAAACCACATTGCTTATTCTTACCCTCGCTTATTTCTCTTCATGTGCCCCGGCATATGTACCCAATGTTCTCAATACGCCAATGTTAGACCACCAGAATGAATTTCAGGTTAGCCTGAATACAGGCACTGCCGGTTTCGATCCGCAGATAGCCTATACGGTAACTGACCATATTGGGTTAATGGCCAACGGAAGTTTTGCCAACAAAACCTCAGATTCAACAGAAAGCTTTCACAAACACTATTTTATAGAATTAGGGGCGGGTTATTATACCAAAGTTACTGATAATGTATTATTTGAAATATATGGGGGCTTTGGCACCGGTAGATTGAAGTCTGAATTTGACAACGAATTATGGACTTCTTTTGCGAATGTTGAATCGAAACGTGTGTTCCTGCAGCCATCTATAGGTGTTACCACCGAAATCTTTGATGCAAACCTCGCTTCAAGGTTTACAATGGTTAACCTTAACCAACACAGTGCGAGCAATACCGGCTATATGTGGGAGCCGGCTGTTACTTTTAAAGCAGGTTACAAGCATGTAAAAACAATGTTACAGTTTGGTTTTGCAATACCAATCAACGAACAGTATCTTGAGTTCAATTACCAGCCATTTATAATATCATTCGGGGTACAGGCTACTTTTGGTAAATATTAAAGACCTAAAAACCTGTCAGCAGGCACTGTTTAAAACCATTCTATGCCGATTGTCTTAAACGTTCGGCTTCCCTCCTGCGCTTACTCATAAGGAACAGGGCCTTATTTTCTTCATTTCTAAGCAGCCTTTCAATATTTTTTTGATGTGTAAAGAGCAGCAAAACTGAAACAATGAGAGAGAACAACACGAGCGATGGTGTGGTGGTTTTAAAGATAAATACCAGGATTATCGGGAAAGAAAATCCGGCTATCACTGAACTCAATGATACATACTTGGTAATGACAAGCGTGATGATAAACACCCCCACGCAGACCAATGTAGTGTATGGGTCAATTGCAAGTACAAACCCGAGCAGTGTTGCAACACCTTTACCTCCTTTAAACCCTACATAAATGGGGAAAATATGACCCATTATGGCAGCAATTCCCAATAATAGCTGAAAATTTATATAGTCACCGGTTTCGGGAATATAATAATTGGTAAGTCTAATCAGGTTAACAGCCATCCATCCTTTAAAAACATCGAATATCAGAACAGTCAGGCCGGCCTTCCATCCTAAAATTCTGATTGCATTTGTAGATCCGGCATTTTTACTGCCATGCTCCCGAATATCCACCCCGTATAATTTTTTTCCAAGCCAGACAGATGTCGGGATTGATCCTAATAAATACGCCAATATCAGGATTGAAACATTAAATAATATAGCCATATAAAAGAACTATGTTTATATTGGGTTGCAAAGATAGCAATATTTTTTTTTTACACAATTAAATGCCCTAATAATCGCCACAAAACACACCCTTATAACTACATATATAATTGGTTAACAGTTATTTGATAATGATTAATCCAATTGCGGCCCGGCAGGTATCAAAGCCTTTCCTGCAGGTGTGTCAGAATACTGGTTAAAATATTTAATGTACCTTGACGCGAGGTCCCTGGCCTTTTTTTCCCACTCTGCTTTATCGGCATAGGTGTCCCGGGGATCGAGAATCCCGTCACTAACATTATTTAATTTTGTAGGGACAGTAAGGTTTAGTACCGGAATGTGTTTTGTTGGTGCATCTTCTATGCTGCCATTCAGAATCGCATCAATGATAGCCCTTGTATCTTTAATTGAAATTCTTTTGCCTGTGCCGTTCCAGCCAGTATTTACCAGGTATGCCTTTGCCCCATGTGCATCCATTTTGCGTACCAGTTCTTTTGCATAAATGGTAGGGTGTACTGTTAGAAATGCCTCCCCGAATGCAGGAGAAAATGATGGTACAGGTTCGGTAATGCCTCTCTCGGTACCTGCAAGTTTTGAGGTATATCCACATAAGAAGTGGTATTGGGCCTGGTCCCTGTCAAGAATTGAAACAGGTGGTAATACTCCAAATGCATCGGCTGACAGATAAATTACCTTGGTTGCATGGCCAGCCTTGGAGGGCAGTACAATTTTATTTATATAATAAATCGGGTATGAAACCCTGGTGTTTTCAGTAATTGAGGAATCGCTAAAGTCAATTGAGCCGTCTTCACGCACTGTCACATTCTCGAGCAATGCATCGCGCCTGATAGCTTTCCAGATATCAGGTTCGTTTTCTTTACTTAGGTTAATGGTTTTGGCATAACATCCGCCTTCAAAATTAAACACCCCGTGTTCATCCCAGCCATGTTCATCATCACCGATGAGATATCTTTTAGGGTCGGCAGAGAGGGTGGTCTTACCAGTGCCGGAAAGGCCGAAAAAGATAGCTACGTCCCCCTCTTCACCAACATTGGCTGAACAGTGCATAGATGCCACTCCTCGCAAAGGAAGGTAATAGTTCATGATAGAAAAAATGCCTTTTTTAATCTCTCCACCATACCAGCTTCCGCCGATCACCGACATTTTTTCTGTAAGATTAAACAAAACAAACACTTCTGAGTGTAACCCGTGCTCTTTCCAACGGGGATTGGTGACTTTTGAGCCGTTAATCATAACAAAATCAGGTTCGCCGTAGTTTTCCAACTCATAATCCGAAGGACGGATAAACATATTCATAACGAAATGGGCCTGCCATGCAACCTCCACAATCAGTCGCACTTTCAGCCTTGTATCAGGATTTGTTCCACAGAATACATCCACTACATATATTTTTTCCACTTCCGAAAAACGCTTTGTTACCAAGCCTTTTAACTCGCTCCAAACTTCGGGTGTTACAGATTTGTTGATCACTCCATCCCACCACATGGTATTTTCGGTGGTGGCATCTTTAACAAAATACTTATCCTTTGGGGAACGTCCGGTAAAAATGCCTGTTTTTACGGCAACAGCACCAGTATTTGTTAAAATTCCTTTTTCGAAACCTTCATTTTTGGGATCCATTTCAGCCTCAAAAAGCTGCTGGTAAGTAGGGTTACGGATAATGATTTTTTCTCCGGTAATTCCGTATTTTTTTAGGTCTTTAGCGGTAACACTCATTTTTATTTTGTTTAATTATTACTTCATTTTTTAATCGGCTGTAAATATAGAAAAAAATGGAATACTGAACATCATTTTCAATTTCGTTAAAAAATTATGATTAACTCAATCATAATCAGTATTATAATTTGAAAAGTACTTCCTCCCATAAAAAAAGGACTGTAAAATACAGTCCTTTTTCTGAAATCATGCAAATAATATATTATTTCAATGCAGCCTGGGCAGCAGCCAACCTTGCAATCGGCACACGGAAAGGAGAGCAGCTTACATAGGTAAGGCCTGTTTTATAACAGAACTCAACCGAAGCAGGGTCGCCTCCCTGTTCACCGCAGATACCCACTTTGAGGTCAGTGCGTTTACCACGTCCTTTCTCAACAGCCATTTTAATAAGCTGGCCTACACCATCCTGGTCAATGGTCTGGAACGGATCTGCAGATAACATTTTTTTATCGAGATAATCGTGCAGGAAGCCACCAATATCGTCCCGGCTGAAACCAAAAGTCATCTGGGTAAGATCGTTGGTACCGAATGAGAAGAATTCAGCAGTTTTTGCCATGCGGTCGGCAAGCAAACATGCACGCGGAATTTCGATCATCGTACCATATTTATATTTTATTTCGCTAATCCCAAATTTACTGCATACCTCTTTGTATACTTTGTCTGTGATTACCTTTGTAAAATCGAGCTCTGAAACATCACATGTAACAGGCACCATGATTTCTGGCTGAGGATCTTTACCTTCTTTCTTAAGCTCGGCAGCAGACTCAAAAATTGCCCTGACCTGCATTTCTGAAACCTCAGGATAAGTAACCCCAAGACGCACACCACGATGTCCCATCATCGGGTTCGATTCATGCAGGGCTTCGCCTCGTTTTGCAATAGCTTCGATTGAAATACCCAATGCTTTTGCCAGTTCAGCTTGTTTATCTGCCTTTTGTGGTACAAATTCATGCAAAGGCGGATCAAGCAGACGGAATGTAACAGGTAGTCCATCCATAGCCAGAAGTGTAGCTTTAATGTCTTTTTTCACAAATACAAACAACTCATCAAGGGCCTTACGGCGTTCTTCAACATTAGAGCTGAGAATCATTTTACGCAGCAGGAACAACGGCTGGTCTGAACCTTCACCGTAGAACATATGCTCGGTACGGAAAAGCCCGATACCTTCGGCGCCAAAATCACGGGCCACCTGGGCATCAGCGGGGGTATCGGCATTGGTCCTAACTCCCATTTTGCGAAATTTATCAACAAGCTTCATAAAATCCTTGAAACGAGGGTTTTCTGATGCATCCATAAGTTTAAGTGCACCCAGGTATACATTTCCTTTTGTACCGTTTAGGGTAACTACATCACCTTCGCTAATCACAATATCCGATCCGGCAATTTTTGCTTTCTTGCTTTTTGCATCAACATGAAGCTGACCGGCCCCTACGATACAACATTTTCCCCAACCGCGGGCTACAAGTGCGGCATGAGATGTCATACCACCACGGGCGGTAAGAATACCTTCGGCTGCACGCATACCTTCAACGTCTTCGGGATTGGTTTCTTCTCGCAGAAGAATTACCTTTTCACCTTTACGGTGCCAGGCCACTGCATCTTCAGCGGTAAATACTATTTTACCTACAGCTGCACCAGGACCCGCGGGCAAACCTTTTACCACAGGGGTAACCTTCTTTTCGGCAGCAGGGTCACAAATCGGGTGCAGCAGTTCGTCGAGCTGCGAAGGATCAACCCTCAATACAACTTTTTTCTCATCAATAAGACCTTCGTGCAGCATATCCATAGCCATATTGAGCGCTGCTGTTCCGGTACGCTTACCTGCACGGCATTGAAGCATATATAAAACACCTTCCTGAATTGTAAATTCGATGTCCAGCATATCTTTGAAAGATTTTTCAAGGATATTGCGGATTTCAACCAATTCTTCATAGGTTCCGGGCATGGCTTCCTGCATGCTCTTCAGATGTTTGTTTTGTTCATTTTTTGTGTCATTGTTCAGCGGGCTCGGTGTACGGATACCTGCAACAACATCCTCTCCCTGTGCATTAACAAGCCATTCACCATAAAATAAATTTTCACCTGTAGCAGGATTACGAGTAAATGCAACACCAGTGGCAGAGCTGTCACCCATGTTTCCAAATACCATAGCCTGAACATTCACAGCAGTTCCCCATTCATCGGGAATACCTTCGATTCGGCGATAAGAAATAGCTTTTTTACCATTCCAACTTTTAAACACTGCTTTTATGCTGCCTTCGAGTTGCTTCGCGGCATCATCCGGAAAGGGTTGGCCAAGTGATTCCTTAACTCGTTTTTTGAATTCCTCGGACAGATACTTAAGATCATCGGTGTTAAGGTCAGTATCTGATTGATAACCTTTTTTGTGTTTAAAATCATCAAGCATGTCATCAAGCTGCTTGCGGATTCCTTGGCCACCGGCAGGTTCCATACCTTCTGCCTTTTCCATAACAACATCGGCATACATCATGATAAGACGGCGGTAAGAATCGTAAACAAACCGGGGATTATTTGTTTTCTTAATAAAACCGGGTATTGTAGATGAACACAACCCGATATTCAAAACAGTATCCATCATACCGGGCATTGAACTTCTTGCCCCCGAACGACAGGATACCAAAAGGGCATTCTCAGGGTCTCCGTATTTCATGCCCATAATTTCCTCTGTTTTTTTCATTGCTTCCCATACTTCCGGCATCAGTTCGGGCGGAAGCTGGTGATTATTGGCGTAATACTCGGTACAAACATCTGTAGTAATTGTAAAACCAGCCGGAACAGGTAATCCTAAAAGACACATCTCGGCAAGGTTTGCCCCTTTACCACCCAGAAGGTTCTTCATATCTGCCTTACCTTCGGCTTTTTTATTTCCAAATGTATAAACACGTTTAACTTTTGACATAATGATTATTATTTATAAGACAATTAATTGTTATTTAAGATTTTAATAAGCTTATTTTATAAAAAGCACAAAGGTATTTAAAAAAATCCAAAAAGTATTAAGAATATCCATATTTTTAACCCTGAAACAAAGCCGCCTGTTAAGGTTATGCTCAACCTGTGTTTCCGGCAGAAAGAAGAAAATAGGCACAGTTTATAGGGGTTTCAAATACCATACCTAATACTTTTTCCCTGCACGGGGATGAAACCTAAGGATACTACTTCGTAAATATTCCCTGTCAAGGTGGGTATATATTTCAGTGGTTATAATTGACTCATGCCCGAGCATTTCCTGTACCGCCCTCAGGTCTGCACCACCGTCAATAAGATGGGTGGCAAAAGAATGCCTGAAGGTATGGGGACTAATATTTTTCGTAATACCGGCTTTCTTTGCAAGCTCTCTTACAATGGTAAAAATCATTACCCTGGTAAGCTTGTTGCCCCTCCGGTTAAGAAAAAGAATATCTTCGGCTTCTTTCAAGATTTTTAAATGATTTCTGAATTTTTCAAAATAGTGCCTGATTTCGCTTATGGCTTTGCGGCTTATTGGTATCAGCCTTTCTTTGCGGCCTTTACCGGTTACGCGTATATATTCATCATTCAGATAAAGATTCGAAACCTTAAGGTTGACAAGTTCGCTAACCCTTAACCCACACCCATACATTGTTTCGATAATCGCTTTGTTACGGTGTCCTTCAGGTTTGCTCAGGTCAATAACTGCAATCATGGCATCTATTTCCTGAACTGATAGTATTTCAGGTAGTTTTCTGCCTATTTTAGGCGATTCTAACAAATCTGTCGGATCGGCCTGTATAATATCTTCAAGAAGCAAAAAAGAATAAAATGATTTTAGCCCTGAAATGATGCGCGACTGCGACCTGGAACCCAGTCCCAGTTCATTTAAATAGTTAACAAATTCCTGAAGGTCATTGAATTTTAGAGCTTCCGGGCTGACATTTTCGCCCCTCAGCGTGCAAAATGAAATTAATTTTGAAACATCCGAAACATATGCCTCTATTGAATTGTCGGTAAGAGATTTTTCAAGCTTCAGGAACAACTTATAATCTTTTATATAATCTGGCTTTTTCAGTTGTCGAAATATAAATTAAACATCTTTTTTGAATAAAATAAGAATTTCTATCTTTGCAAGCTTTTTAATACATCAGGCTACCTGAATGGTATCTGATTAAGATATATGCAAATATGATAAAAAAAACAAAAATTGTAGCTACTGTTTCCGACTTAAGGTGTGATACAGATTTTATTGAAAAATTGTTCCGTGCGGGCATGAATGTTGTGAGGCTGAACACAGCTCACCAGTCACTGGAAGCAACCCGCAAAATCATTCAAAATGTAAGGGCAGTTTCAGAAAATATTGCATTAATGCTTGATACCAAAGGACCGGAAATAAGGACAACCTATTCTGATTATAAAATTGCCCTTAAAAAAGGCGACAGGATTGAACTGAAAGGCAACAACGAAGAAGCTTCGACTCCTGAATGTATCTACGTGAATTACAATAATTTTGCAAATGAAATAAAAATCAACAGCCGCATTTTGATTGATGACGGCTATATAGAACTGTTGGTCACAGGAAAGAAAGGCGATGCCCTTATTTGTGAAGCCCTCAATGACGGTTTAATAAAAAGCAGAAAAAGTGTAAATGTGCCCGGTTCGGTTTTTTCCCTTCCAGCCCTAAGTAAAAAGGATAAAGAATATATTGATTTTGCAATAGAAGAAGATATTGATTTTATTGCACATTCGTTTGTGAGAAATAAGGAAGATGTAACCGAGATACAAAAAATACTTAACAAGAAACATTCGAAAATAAAAATTATTGCCAAGATCGAAAACCAGGAAGGGGTAGAAAACATTGATGAAATTCTAAAGCACGTATATGGTGTTATGGTGGCCCGCGGGGACCTTGCCATTGAGATTCCTTATGAAAAAATACCGGGTGTGCAAAAAATGCTGATTAACAAGTGTATAGATGCAAGAAAACCTGTAATCGTTGCCACCCAGATGCTTCATTCTATGATAGACAATCCGAGGCCTACAAGAGCTGAAGTCACAGATATTGCCAATGCCATTTATAGTAAAACAGATGCTATTATGCTTAGCGGCGAGACAGCTTATGGCAGTTACCCGGTAGAAGCAGTCGAAACCATGAGTAAAATTGCATTGGAAGTTGAAAAAAGCAGGAGCGACATTCATAAAACACCGTTGTTCATTGCCAGTACGCACACATCGGCATTTCTCACCAAATCTGCCGTGGAAGCATCAATCGAACTCGATGCCAAAGCCATAGTTGCCGATACCACTACCGGTCGCACTGTTAGAAATATTGCAGGTTACCGGGGGAGAAAAATTATTTTTGCACAGTGCTATACAAAAAGAGTTGTAAGGGAACTGGCGCTTTCATTTGGTGTTTACCCCCATTTTATAAACTCCTCTTCATCAAAAGACTTTATAAGCGATGCCCTCAAAGGCCTCGTAAAAAAAGGCTGCCTCAGTTTACCTGACCGTGTGGTAATTGTCGGTGGCAATTTTGGCAAAAACCACGGGGCTTCTTTTATCGAAATTAGCAGCGTGGAAAATCTTCTGGGGGGTGATATGGAATTAACATGATAAGTATAGCCCTTGATGGTGACATGTAATCATTATTGAATTATATATTACTAATTAACTATGTTTTATAAATTATGTTTCTTCTTCCATTCAGTAAATTAGAATCAATAATAAAAAAGCATCAACTTTCGTCAATTAATTCATTACCCTCGTCAAAAGTTATTTATACCTGGACAGAAATGTAACTACTTTTGTTACAATTTAAACCTAAGAAAAAGTTCATAAGCAATTTGTACTGATAAAAAGTGAGGTTGAGTAGAATATTTGAATTGTATTATGAAAGTGTTTACTTAATTAGTTGAACTAATTAAGTATATAAATGTTTTTAAACTAAACTAGTTGAACCCTGGTTATTGGCCTATGATTTCGGAAAGAAATTACCTGAAGTATGTTCACAATTTGGAAGGTCGGTCTTTCGAGAGCCTTAAACCAAAGACAAAGGATGCAATAATTGCCTACCTTAAAAATTCGTTTAATAATAAAAACGACCTTCAAAAATCAATTATCAGGGAATCAGATATTTTTGTATATAAATACATTTCAACACATCTCAACCTTAGAAAAGACTTTAATTATACCATTTTTTCGACTGATCAAAAATCGTATATAGAAAATGTTGATTTTAACAGCATTAAAGCTATTATCAATTTTAAGAAAATCAATTCTTTAAGAAATATCAATGAACATTTCAGATCGGTAAATAAATTATTGCCACAAGGCGGGATTTATATTGGAAGAGCTGAAACCTACCTGGAAAAGAAATTACGCATTTACAAAAAATACGGCCGGCAGGCCGGAAGGATCATCTGGATTTCGGATTTTGTCCTAAACCGTATTATACCCCGGCTTAATTATATAGGAAATTTATATTATTTTTTAACAAAAGGTTTATACCATACTTTATCATCTGCCGAATTACTTGGCAGGTTGGTTTATTCAGGATTTGAAATTGCAGACTATAAAATCATCAATAAACATTTTTATTTTACAGCTATAAAAGTCAGCGAGCCTTCCTATTACAAATATCCTACGTTCTATCCCATAATTAAACTGCAACGCATCGGGAAAGATGGCAAAATATTAGGTGTTTATAAATTCAGGACCATGCACCCTTATTCCGAGTATCTTCAGGATTATGTAATCAAAATGAATGGGTACGATGATAAAGGCAAACCTGCTCATGATTTCAGGTCTGCCCGTTGGGGTAAGTTTTTCAGAAGGTTTTGGCTTGATGAACTACCGCAACTCATAAATGTATTAAAGGGAGAAATGAAACTGGTAGGATTAAGACCCTTAAGTAGCGTTAGGTATAAACAATTTCCAGATGATCTTAAAGAGGAGAGGATTAAGTATAAACCCGGCTGTGTTGCGCCTTACGTTGCCCTTAACATGCCCGATGACAAGGAAAATATTCAGGCAGAAAGAATCTACATAAAGGAATTTAAGTTACATCCTTTCCGTACAGATATTAAATACCTGGTAAAAGCCATCTACAATATATCAACCAACAAGATCAGAAGTTGCTAAACCAAGGTTAATTATTCAAAATTGAATGAAGATCAATTCATAAGGCGCTTCATTACCTGATGAATTTTTGGTTTACGGCTTTTCACTATGCTTTTTTCTGTTGTTAAATTGATTTCTTTATTGCCATGAGTAAGGAATTCCTGATTATTGGTTAAATATTCAGGCACCAATTGCCGGAGTTTTAATACAATTTCGTATTTGGATAGTTTATAGAGTTCGCCCAACAGGCTGTCTATCAATGACAATTTTTCTTTTCTGTTAAAACTTTCAACCCTTGCAATGTTTATCTTTGGGTGATGTGTAGGTAAAGTATTTTCCTTGTCTGTAAGCAATTCTTCAAAAAGCTTTTCTCCCGGCCTTAACCCGATAAATACAACCTTAATGTCTTTTTCAGGTACAAACCCTGAAAGACGTATCATTTGAAATGCCAGATCTACAATTTTTACCGGATTCCCCATGTCAAAAACAAATATTTCACCACCCTTGCCCATAAAACCTGCTTCAAGCACAAGCTGACAAGCTTCAGGAATTGTCATAAAATATCTTGTAACTTCATGATGTGTAACCGTAACCGGCCCCCCATCTGCAATTTGCTTTTCAAACAGCGGAATTACGGAACCGTTAGAACCCAGTACGTTGCCAAACCGGGTAATAATAAATTGTGTCTTGTTGGAAGGATTTTGGGATTGCAACTGGACAACAGTTTCACACAATCTCTTTGAGGCACCCATAATATTAGTTGGATTTACTGCTTTGTCTGAGGATATCATTACAAATTTTTCAACCCCATATTCCACCGCCAACTTAGTTATCAATTTTGTGCCTCCTACATTCACACGAATTGCTTCATGAGGATTTTCTTCCATAAGGGGCACATGTTTGTATGCAGCCGCATGAAATACAATTTCCGGCTTGAATTCTTTAAAGATATTCTCCATTTTATATATTAGGGTAGCATCTGCAAGAATTATTTCCACCGGGCATTCACTATATCCCGAACGAAGTTCATTTTGCAGGTGGAACATTGGGGTTTCTGCCTGGTCAACAAGTACAATGGTCTTGACCGGGAAACGGGTAAGTTGTCTTACAATCTCCGAACCAATTGAACCTGCTGCACCCGTTACCAAAATGGTTTTTCCTCTTAATCCTAAACCGATGCGCTTAAGATTTAATTCAATAGGTTCCCTTCCTAAAAGATCTTCAAGCTTTACTTTCTGAATCTGCTTCATCTGAAGCTCACCATTCAGCCATGTTTCTACAGCCGGGACATCCCTTACTTCAAGCCCAAGATCAAGGGCTGATCTGATAATCTCGCTCTTTTCTGTCGGAGAAATATCCCGTATTGCAAATATCATCGTTCCTATATCATGCTTATGTAAGAACTCCTTAGTAATAGAATGAGGGGAATAAACGTGAATCCCATTTAGTTTTTTACCCTGCAGGTTTTTATTGTTATCAAGAAAACCAGCAACCTGGTATTCACCTTTTATATCACTTAACAATAATCTTTTTACGATAACACCCAATGCCCCTGCACCATAAATCAATACTTTCTTTTTCTTGTTGTGCAGACTGGCAGTGAGATGATAAAGCGTTTTAACTGTTATTCTAACAGCAAACAGGTATACCGTAATTAAAAAATAATGTATTATAATAATTGATAATGGGACAGAAATTATGTTTAACCATTCAGTATTTCTGGAAACCAATGATAACGATGTTGCCACAACGGCTGACATTGTGGTAGTAATGAAAACATAAAAGATATCTATAATGGTGGTATGTCTTATCATACCAGAGTATGGCCTGAAAATCAATGAAAAAACACAATAAATACAAAAAACTGCTATGGCATGCTGCATAGCAAGGTTCATATCGAAATCATGTATAAAAAAGTTAAAGCGCAGAATATAAGCAAGCAGTAAAGTAACAAATACTGCCAGGTTATCATGCAAAAAAACAATCCAGCGTGGAAGTGAGTATTTACGAAATAACTTGAGGGCTTTTTTACTTAACCATAATTGTAAATTACCAGTATCAATATTCATGGTCTAATTAATTTTAGGTCTGATCATTTGAACTACCAATGTTACGTAAAAAGAATTCAACTGATGTGCAGAATTTGACAAAAGGTAAGTATTTGTATATAGAAGATTTAATATCTGTTACAATTGAAAACCAATACATAATAAAGCTAACGTCTGACAGAGTTTAATAATTTATCAGACTTAAACAGATAAATCCTAATGTTGTTCTCAAAAAAAAAAATAACTATTTGGAATAATTATTTTAACAGAAAGATTTTTTCTACTTCCATTAAGCAAAATAATATAAAATCCTGGAAATAAGTTTGATGTGCTTATTTCTATCTCATAATTAGTAAGCCCATTGATTCTTTCTTGACGGATCAGTTGTCCACTGAGAGAAAATATGCTGTAGAAATGAAAAGCATTATCTAAGTCGTTAGAAAATATCACAATTTTATTCTGATTTTGAATTACGCGCAAATCATTATTAGTTTCATTTTCGAGTTTAGTTTGTATGGTTTGGTTAATTATTGCCAACATGCAAAATCCTGAAACATTTGATCCATCTTTGGCGTGTGCCAAAACTTTAACATATCCATCAGAAACAGCATTAACAAGTCCATTGCTGTCAATTTTCGCAATCCCGGTCTCATTTTCAATATTCCAGTAAATATTTTTGTTTGAAGCATTATCAGGCAATACTTCAGCAACAAACTGCAATGTCCCGTTCTTTTTGTCAATAATATGTATACTGTTGTTGACAGGATAAACTCTAATTGATTCGATTAGCACTATTTCATTTATAATATTTATTATGAGCGTACCGTAAATCCCAGTGCCGTCATTGGCAGTTGCCCGCGCGGTCACTGTGCCGTTGGCCACAGCCGTTACCAGTCCGCCGGCGCTAATGGTCGCCTGTCCCGTACCGTTCTGCAAAGACCATGTTACCGTTTTATTTGTGGCATTGGCTGGTGATACCGAGGCGCTTAATTGCAGAGTACCGTTGTGGGTGGTGATGGCGTTTACTCCTCCTGATCCTGTAACCGTAATATCTGTTACAGGTATCACCTGGTTTGAGATGGTAATGAGAAGTTTCCCATAAATACCCGTGCCGTCATTGGCTGTCGCCCGGGCTGTAACTGTGCCGTCAGATACTGCCGTTACCATTCCTGTTGAACTGATGGTTGCTTTGCCGGTG